>DASPUI010000087.1:0-31688 GCA_035622995.1 Chthoniobacterales bacterium | reverse complement strand
AATCGGTGCCGAGGTAACCGATTTTGTGATCGTTCTCAATAACGACGCGGCGGTGCGCGCTTTTTCGCGAGGGGGAAATGTCACTCTTGGGGGCGACTTAAGTGCCGCGGCCGGGCCGGTTGGCCGCGACGCGGCGGCCGCGATCACGCCAACGGCGGCAATCTACACTTACAGCAAGAGCAAAGGTCTTTTTGCCGGTGCGTCGCTCGAAGGCGCAGTTATCGGCACGCGCAAAGGCGCAAACGAGCGCTACTACCATCGTCCAGTGACTGCGGCGGATATTTTGCAGGGGCGGGTGGTCGCGCCGGCGGGTTCGGCCCGGCTCGGCGAAGCCGCAGCTGGCCGCTGATTCCAGGAAAGACTCGCGCATTCAAACTTTACAAGCCGCCGCAGACTACGGCACTCTCCTGACGTGCGTGCGCTGGCGACGTTTTGCCTGGCGATCTGCTCGTTTTCGATCGCGCGGGCGCAGAATCAGGAACGATCGTTGGTGGATCGTCTGCTGAAGCCTGACATGACTTTGCAGAATTCCGCGCAGAACAAACAATTCCGTGCCGACGCCCAGTCGGTCAGCAAAAGCGCGACCGTAGCGCCATTCTATTTTGAGAACAAACCGAAGCCGCGAACGTTCTCTGAAACGCGCGATTTCCAGAGCGCCCAGTATGACGCGCGCTCTTTCTCCGACGGACAACATCGAAATAGTTTTTCGGACAAGCAGGCGAATTCAGTTTCGACTTATTCGGAGGCGTCTTTGCAACATCCGGTTCGTGACGTGTACGACCATGACAAGGCGGCAAAGAGTCGCGACTTTGCCGACCAACGGACATTTCTCGATCAGGGCAAAGATCAAAAAGCGCTCAATCGCCAAAATCCGCCGCTGACGATCGAACAGGTGCGCGAGTTGTTGAACAAAAATAAATAGCGAAGCGCTGCAGGGCGGCTCTCCTCAGCCGCGATTGAACCTTTGCCGCCGAGGACTGCGGCCACTACAATTACGGACATGCAACCGGACGAGGCGTTCGCGTTCCTGAAAAAAGGAGCCGCGCAAATCATCAGCGAAGCGGAATTGCGCGAAAAACTCGCGCTCGGCCGGCCTTTGCGAGTGAAGCTGGGCGTCGATCCCACCGCGCCGGACATTCATCTGGGCCACACCGTTGTTTTGCGAAAGCTGCGCCAGTTTCAGGATCTCGGTCACCAGGCTGTTCTGATCATCGGGGATTTCACCGGCATGATTGGCGATCCAAGCGGCCGTTCAGCCACGCGACCACATTTGACCCACAAAGAAGTGATGGCCAACGCCGAGAGTTATCGCGAGCAGGCCTTCAAGATCCTCGATCCGTCGCGCACCGAAACGGTCTGCAACGGCGATTGGTTCCGCTCGATGTCTTTTGAAGAGGTGATCCGTCTGAACAGCCGGGTGACGCTTCAGCAAATGTTGCAGCGCGAGGATTTTCGATCCCGGATTGATCATCAGCAGGCAATTCGCGCGCACGAGATTCAATACCCGATCATGCAGGGTTGGGATTCAGTCATGGTGAAAGCCGATGTCGAGCTTGGCGGCACCGATCAGCTCTTCAACATTTTGGTCGGGCGCGATTTTCAAAAGGAGGAAGGCCAGCCGCAACAGGTCGTCTTTCTATTGCCAATTCTTGAAGGCCTGGATGGCTCGAAGAAAATGAGCAAGAGCCTCGGCAATTTTGTCGGCGTAGCAGAGCCTGCATCCGACATGTTCGGCAAGTTGATGAGCATTTCGGACGATTTGATGGCGAAGTATTATCTGCTTCTGCTCGGCCGCGACTTGCCAAAAGATGCGCACCCGCTCGAGGCGAAGAAGCAACTCGCGTTCGAAATTGCGCAAACCTATCACTCGAAGGCACTGGCGGAAAAAGCTCTGAGCGATTGGAACGCGCGATTCAGCGAGAAACGCCTTGAAAACGCCGAGCTTCCATCTTTCAACGCGCGAAGTGCCGACGCCGTCGAAATAGTCCAAAGCGCCTTTCAAGAAGCGCTGGATATTTCCAAATCGCGTTCAGAAGTGAGTCGACTAATTAAACAAGGCAGCGTTCAACTGGACGGAAAGAAAATTGCCGATCCAAAAATGAGTCTGTCTCTTCATGCCGGACAGATTCTTCGGCTCGACAAAACGCACGCTGTCCGGATTGCCTAACGAAGCAGTTACGAAACAAAAAGAGCACGGGGCCGGAGCGCCATGCTCTTGTTGCGGGGTTTATGGAAATCAGGCCGCCGCCGCTGTCCCGAGGGCGGGGAAGATTGGCGCACGCTCGATGTACGGCATCGCGATTCCTTCGAAATGAGCGCGAATACTACGCAGCTCTCCGGTCAAAAACGCATCAACAAATCGGAATTGCCGATCAAGCCAGGCAAAAAGTTTGTTTTTGATCTCGTAATGCACTGCCAAAGTTACTTCGATGAAGTTCGGTCGGACCTCGGTGAAATCCACCAATCCCATCAACTCAATATTTCCGCCCGATGATTCGAACACCAGTTCGTCGAGCGATTCGCTTTCGAGTGCGATCAGGACGGTTTGGGCCTGAAAACCGAAGGGGCCGCGAAAACTAGAATCGACCGTCTTCGAAGAAGTCACCGTTGCATTAGTGACCATCAAAAACTGCCGGCGATAGGAGTGAATACTGGCCAAGCGCGCTTTGCACTCCGCCAGGGGTTGATTCATATGAAACGTTCTTTCAAGGAGCATAAATGATAAGGTTGATGCCGGGAGGTTTAGCAGTGCCGATGCCGCGGCATTTTCCCCAGCAAACGCGACTTGATGCCCTCTATTCGTGTCGCTTTTATTTACACTTGTGTCTATTGAGCCAACACCTGAGCCGGCCTCGACCGGACAGATTCACGCGACCTGGCAGGCCAACCTGCTGGTGACTTGCGCGCGTTGAGCCTGGATCGTTTGCAGCATCGAGCGAAAGATTTTCTTTCCATCGGCTGAACCAAGTCGCGCGTCCGAAGCGCGATCGGGATGCGGCATCAATCCAAAAACGTTTCCGGCCCGATTACAAATTCCGGCAATATTTTCGATCGAGCCATTTGGATTTGCGTCCGCGACAACTTCGCCGCGGCTGTCGGCATAGCGCACGATTACCTGGCGATTCTCGTTTAACTCCCGCACGGTTTTTTCATCTGCGAAATAGCAACCTTCGCCGTGCGCGATCGGCATCCGGAGCAAGCTTCCCTCCGGGCAACCATGAGTAAAGGCCGAATCAGGAACTTCGACTCGCATCGTTACCATGTCGCAAACGAAACGCAATCCCCGGTTGCGAACCAGCGCGCCCGGAAGCAGACCAGCTTCGCACAAAACCTGGAAACCGTTGCAAGTGCCGAGCACAAGTTTGCCCGCTCGCGCGTCCTCGATCACGGCCGGCATGATCGGCGAAAACCGCGCGATCGCGCCGCAGCGAAGATAATCACCGTAGGCGAAGCCTCCTGGCAGAACGATGGCGTCGTAATTGCTTAACGACTTTTCTTTGTGCCAGACATATTCCGCCTCCAATCCGTCGACGCTGTTGATTGCGGCGAGGCAATCCTGGTCGCAATTGGAACCTGGAAATTGGATGACTGCGAATTTCATTCTCAAATTAATGGGCGTGGCTGCGTTGTTCTGCGTGGTAATCATTTACGACCAGACAGGCGTGGATTACGCCGGGAATCCAGAAACACAACGTCAAAACGAGACTAAGAAGAAAGCTGGCGAGCCGACCAGTCATCAGCACCGCGATCGGAGGGCAAACAACGCAAAAGAAAAATCGCAACGCTTTCATTTCTTTTGCAGCTCATAATCCTCGATCACCGGATTCGAAAGCAGATCGCGGCAGAGTTGATGCAATCGCTTTTCCAGATCGGAGTCTTCTCCATCGAGATCGATTTCCATGATTTTGCCGATCCGAACGCCCCGCACTTCGGGCATACCCAGATGCCGCATTGCATCACGCACGGCGCTCCCTTGCGGATCGAGCACTGCTTCCTTCGGCTTTACGATCACGTTCACTTTCATCGCTCTAATATTTAGCGGGTTCGCGGAAACGACAAATTCAACCTTTTTCGCCTGATAAGATTGTCGCTTCTTTACGAAACGAACCAGCCGCACGAAGGTCGCGCGAATGAAAACGACTGCCAAGCTAAACTGGCGAATTCCGGCTGCCTGGTTGACGCTTTGCATCGTTTGGAGTTCGACCTGGCTGGCGATCAAGGTCGGTCTGCGCGATCTGCCGCTCATTTCGTTTGTCGCAATCCGCTTTTTGATTGCAATCCTCGTTCTCGTGGCCGTTTCTGTTGGGCGCTTTCGACTCTTACCGCAGAGGCTGTCCGACTTTATCACCCTGTGCGCCACCGGAATTCTGATGTTTGGGGTCAACTACATTTTGGTTTTCTGGGCCGAGCTCCACATCTCGTCCGGATTGGCCGCGGTATTACAGGCGACAATCCCAATCTTCGGAATGTTGTTCGCGCACTGGATGCTGCCGGATGAACCGTTACGAATTTCAAAACTCATCGGCGCCTGCGTCGCGTTGGGCGGAGTCACGCTCATTTGTGCGCGGCTGCTAAGCTTCGGTGGCATAATCGGATTTTGGGCCGGGCTTGGAATTGTTTTCGGCGGAGCGAGCGCGGCGTTCTCAAACGTTGTTCTAAAAGCCCGCGCGATCGAGCTTCCACCAGCAATGATCGCGGCCTGGCAAATGATTTTTGGGGCTGGGCCGTTGCTCATCGTTGGACTGATCGTTGATGGAAACCCAGTGCGCTTCCATTGGACTGCGATGTCTGTTTTTTGCGTGTTGTATCTCGCGGTGATCGGTTCCGCCCTTACCTTTCTGCTCCTTTATTGGCTGCTGCCTCGCATGTCGGTCACAAATCTTCAGACGATTTCGCTGATCACGCCGCCGGGCGCGGTCATGCTCGGTTGGTCGTTAGGCGGAGAAAGATTTCCGCTCTGGTCGCTGGTTGGCGGCGGACTTGTCCTGGCCGGAGTTTGGCTGATTTTTCGCAAAGTAACGGATCGCCTAGAAGCCGAAGCGGAAGCTGCGGTCCCCGATCGAGGGTAGAGTCGCATGAATGGATCACAAACTGGAGCACGGTGTGTGATTGTCGGCGGGGGGCCGGCCGGGATGATGCTCGGATTTCTACTTGGTCGGGCGGGTGTAGAGGTGACCGTGCTCGAAAAGCACGCGGATTTTTTTCGCGACTTTCGCGGCGATACAGTTCATCCATCCACGCTCGAGCTGATGTATGAGCTCGGTATTCTCGACCAGTTCCTCCAAATTCCCCATCAGGAACTGAGCAAAATGGCCGGCATTTTTAACGGTCACGCGGCGCCTTTAGCCGATTTTTCCTATCTGCCTACCCATTGCCAATTTATTGCCTTCATGCCGCAATGGGACTTACTGAATTTTCTTTCAAAACAGGCAGAGCAATTTCCGAACTTCCACCTCCGCATGCAGCATGAAGTGGTCGATCTGATCTTTGAGGGCGACCGCATTGCCGGAGTTCTCGCAAAAACGCCGGACGGCGAAGCTAAAATGGACGCGGATCTAGTCATCGGTTGCGACGGTCGAGGTTCCACTGTTCGCACGCGCGCTGGATTCGAGGTGCAGGAGTTTGGCGTCCCGATTGACGTGCTGTGGATGCGGATCTCCAAGCGCGAAGGAGACCCAGGCCAGACTCTTGGATTTTTCCGGCACGGCCGCCTCTTCGTCCTGCTGGATCGCGGTGATTACTGGCAATGTGGTTACGTCATCCCCAAGGGTGGATTTGATCTGATTCAATCTCGCGGACTAACAAGCTTTCACAGCGAACTGGTAAGCATGGCGGATTTTTTGCGCGATCGCGTGGCCGAGCTCGACGATTGGTCGAAAATCAAATTGCTCACGGTCCAGATTAATCGCCTGAAAAAATGGGCGCGTGAAGGATTGCTTTGCATTGGCGACGCCGCCCACGCCATGTCGCCTGCCGGCGGGGTCGGCATCAATCTCGCAGTCCAGGATGCGGTTGCGACCGCAAATCTGCTCGCGGAAAAATTGCCGCACAGACCGGTCTCCCTCGGAGAGCTTGAGGAGGTTCAGAAACGTCGCGAGTGGCCGGCAAAGGTCATCCAATCCATCCAAACGTTTATTCACCGGCGGGTCGTTACCGGCCGCGAATCCAAAGAAGGAGATTCGCTCCCGCTCTTCGTCCGAATCCTTCAATGGTTCCCGGCTTTGCAATCGCTGCCCGCGCGCCTAATCGGAATTGGGGTACGGCCGGAGCATATTCGTTCTCCCCTTGCGAAGTAAGAAAGGAGTGTCGGAGCCATAAAAAAGGCGGACACTTTCCGAGAGACGGAACGATTGTTAAAATAAAGGGAATGTGCTCGCGAGGCATTGTTTCACTCCAGGCAATCTTGATTTTTCTGGCGGTTCCGCTCCGGTCGCAGACCGCAGTGGAAGGGCGAGTGCAGCTATTGGAATCCCATCCGGTGCCAGTTATGGCAAAGCGCTATGAGATCGTCACGACCGGTGGCGTCCTTGCGACCGAGCCACCCTTGGCGGTCGTTTATCTGGAAGGCACATTTCCGAAAGCGGCGCCTCGTAATCCCAAACAGGTTGCACAAAAAGATCTGGCCTTTCTTCCACCGCTCCTGCCAGTGCAGGTTGGCACCAGGGTGGAATTTCCAAATCTCGACGACACCTACCACAGCGTTTTCTCGTACTCACCGGCCAAGCGGTTTGATCTCGGCCGTTATCGTCCAAACGAGAAACCGATCCCATCGGAGGTTTTTGATGCACCGGGATTGGTCACGCTTCGTTGCGATATTCACGAGCATATGCGGGGACTTATTCTCGTTCTCAACACTCCTTATTTCACCGTGACAGATGCCAACGGGCGATTTCGACTGAGCGGTCTCCCTTCCGGTCGCTACACCCTGAAGGCGTGGATCGACAGCAAGACAACCCGCGAACAGCCGGTGGAACTCAAGAAAGGGGCGACCGCACGGGTCGATTTCCCATGATCCGGGCGGACCAGGCGAATCAACACGGCATCCTAAGTTTTCGAACGAAATTGCTGCTGGCAATGATGTTAGTCGTTTCCGCGCTGACAGGTCTTGGACTTTATCTTGCTCAGCGCACGGTCGCGGCGAACGCCGAACGTTACCTGCAGCAGAATTTTCAATCGGAACTCTCCGCAGTTGATAAAGTCCTGGAATTGCGCCGCGCCGCGCTTGCGCAACGTTGCCGGCAGTTGGTGTCCAAACCACGGATTCACGCGGCGCTGGAGGACAATGCTCTCGATTTGCTGTATCCAAGCGCAAAAGATGAATTGCGCGACCTGATGGAAGTTGGGGAGCCGTCCTCCGATCAAGCAGGTATCTCCCTCCGCGCGAGATTTTACCGTTTTCTCGATCGCAGCGGAGGGATTCTGCCGCCGCCAAATCAAAAAGACGTCGGTGAATTGAGTAAAAGGGCGGAATCGCAATTGGGCTTCAAGAAACTACCCGAGATCCAGCAAATCGGATACATCTCGGAAAATACCGATGCTACGCCGGAAGTCGTTGATGAAGTCGTTGCAGTCCCGATTTTTTCCAGCGAAACCGGTGAGCTCATATCCACTCTCGTCGTTGGATTCAAACCCTTCAGGTTTGGCAATGAGCGGGTGAGCGGAATGAGAAGTGGTATTTGGGTCGATGGCCATCTGCATTTGCCATCGCCTTCGCAACCTGTCGGGACAGCCCTCGCCAGCGAAATAACAAGAGCAATCATGAAATCGAATGATGCGCAGGGCAACTTGAGGGTCAGCGTGGATGGCGCACCGCAACTGTTGTTTTACAAGCGACTCAATCCCCACTCGCTCTTTTCGGCCGCATATGAAATCTGTGTCTATCCGTTGGCGGATTACATGACGCGGTTGCGTCGTCTGCAGTGGCAAATTAGCGGTGGCGGCGCTCTGTTTTTGCTGGCCGGCTTTGTCGCGAGCCACTTGGTAGCGGCCCGTTTTTCCGTCCCAGTTGAGAAACTGGAGATGGATTCGGCGACCAACCGCGCCGAGCGAGAGCGCGCGGAAGCTGCGCTCGTTTCGGCCAGTGAGGAGCTAAAAAGGTCGAGCCAATATTCCGCTGATGCTTCCCATCAGTTAAAAAGTCCGGTCACGATTCTTCGGACCGGAATCGAGATGCTGCTGGCGCGGGAAGATTTTAAGCCGGAGATTTACGAGGAGCTTTCTGCGCTTCTCCACCAGACTCACCGCCTGACCGGCGTGATCGATGATTTGCTCCTTCTCTCCCGCATGGACGCCGGTCACCTTCAAATCGAGTCGGCTCCGGTAAATCTCAGTCAACTGGTCGAGGAATGGCTCGACGATCTCAGCGCTCTTCCTGAATCGCCCGAGGTAAGAATTGAGAAGAAGCTTCCGCCGGATCTCTATGTTACTGGAGAAAAACGCTACACGTCACTCATCGTCCAAAATCTGCTCGAGAACGCCTGGAAGTACAATCGACCGGGAGGGCAGATCCGAGTTGTTGCGTTCCGTTTGGCGGAAGAGGTGCGGCTCAAGATTGGGAACACCGGAAGGCCCATCGTCCGCAACTTACAGGAGCACATTTTCGAGCGGTTCCACCACACTTCGGATGCTTCCGGTCACGGGCTAGGCTTGAATTTGGCGCGTGAACTCGCTCTGCTGCATCGGGGCGATCTCAAGCTGGTTTGTTCCAAGGATGACTGGACCGAGTTCGAATTATGTCTTCGCGGTTCGTCGCTGGCAAAAAATTGTGCCAACCCGCCTGGATGAAGCCACTTCGAGCTCTCAGTTTCTGCCTTTTCGCCTGCTCGGCATGCGCTTTCGAGATCGATGACATTCTGGACCGCCTTGATAACGCGCTCACTGTGGCCGCTGCGAACGACAACCTTCGGGCACGATTGAGCGGAACGCTCGACATCGAAGGCTATCACTTCCAGCAACCAGCTCCCGGACTTATCGACAGCAATATCGACAATCTTTTCAATCCGCGCCTGACGCTTTTTCTCGATGCGCAGTTCGGGTCGTCGATTTATTTCTTTGCTCAGTCACGGCTTGATCGTGGGTTTGACCCAAGCGATCACGGCGCAGCAGTCCGTCTGGATGAATATGCGTTTCGCATTACGCCGTGGGATGACGGGCGTTTCACTCTTCAAATCGGCAAGTTCTCCACCGTCGTTGGCAATTGGGTTCCCCGGCATTTGTCGTGGGACAATCCGTTCATCAATGCGCCGTTGGTCTACGAAAACGTCACTCCGGTTAGCGATAAGAGTGCGCCTGCGTCACCCATGGATTTTGTCAGCCGATTTGACCAAGGAAAATACGAGTTCAACCCGGTGATTTGGGGACCCAGCTATGCCAGCGGTATTTCGGTCTCGGGCCAGCTTGGCCAATTTGACTATGCTGCCGAAATGAAGAATTCGTCTCTCTCTTCGCGACCGGAATCTTGGTACGTGACCACGATTGCTTTTGCTCACCCAAGCTTTGACGCGCGTCTTGGTTTCCGTCCCAGTCAGATGTGGAATTTTGGATTGTCGGCGAGTGACGGCGCCTATTTCCGGCCCGAGGCCGACGCCACCTTGCCGCGCGGTCGCGATCCCGGTGATTACCGGGAGCTTGTTCTTGGACAAGACGCCAGCTTTGCCTGGCATCACCTGCAAATCTGGGCGGAATTTTACGAGGCTCGTTTTGAAGTTCCACGCGTCGGTGACGCGGACACGTTCGCATACTATTTAGAGGCCAAATACAAATTTACACCTCAGCTTTTTGGTGCGCTCCGCTGGAACCAGCAACTCTTCGCCAATGTCAGCGACGGCACGGGTGGTCAAGTTCAATGGAGTCAGGACCTGGGTCGGATCGATGTGTCCGCCGGCTATCGTTTTACCGCGCATACCCAGGTAAAACTGCAATACAGTTTTCAACAGGAAACGACAGGTTCGCATCTTGACAATCATCTCGTGGCTGCACAGTTCACGTTGCGCTTCTAATTCTCCGTCTTTCTTTCAAACTCATGCGAATCCTGATCGTCGAAGATGAAGTCCGACTGGCTCGGCAAATCTCCGCCGCCCTGACCGAGGCCGGTCACGACCCCGTGGTCATCCACGATGGGGAAACGGCTTTGGGCAAAGCGATTGACACACCTTTCGATTTGATCGTCCTCGACGTTGGCCTCCCGGGCATGGACGGCTTCGAAGTGCTGCATCGCTTGCGCGCCCGACACATTGCCAGCCGTGTTCTCATGCTCACTGCCCGCTCTGAAGTCAAAGATCGGGTAACCGGCTTGCAACTTGGCGCGGATGATTATCTACCCAAACCCTTTGCCATGCCCGAATTGGTTGCGCGAGTGCGCGCCCTCGGGCGGCGTTATGCCGAGGAACCGGCTCTGACGTTGCGCATAGGCGATCTCACATTCGATCTGGCAAGCCATCAGGTTTACCGCGGGAGTCAATTGATCGAATTGTCCACCCGCGAGCTGATGCTACTGAAAGTGCTTATGCGTGAACCGGGTCGCGTTTTCACTCGCACCGAGTTGTGCGAGCGCGTTTGGGAACACGAACACGAATACGACACCAAACTGGTGGAGGTCTTCATCGGGCGGTTGCGAAAAAAAATCGGGAGTCCGCCCGTTATTCATACCGTCCGGCACGTCGGTTACACAATCCGCGAGCCATGACGATGCACGCAAACGAAATCGTGATTTAGAAATCAGTTCGTTAGGCAAGCAGGCTTTGGAGGTAACAAGCGTGTTACCTTTCCGAAGTGGCGCGGCGCGCGGTTTTACCGTGATGTTTACGGCATGAAAACGTCAATTAAATCCGCGGCAAAGGTAATCAACAGTGCAGCAACCAATCACACGACGGAGGAAACTTCATCATCAAACCTTCTTCCGCGGCGATCCTTTCTGCGCCGTGTCGGACTTGGCGCCGCTCTCCTGGCGCCCGGCGCCGCGTTTCTGAGCACTCCTCGCAGGGCGTTTGGGAACAACAGTGGGGCAATTACAAACGGCGACGCCGCCATGCTCAGGTTTGCGGCAGCAGCGGAACTCATCGAGACCGATTTCTGGGTGCAATACAACGAACTCGGTGGAGTCCAGGACAGCGAGGAGCCGAACGGAACTGGTAATCCAGCCTACACCGCCGCTCTTTCGGCGCTCGATGACGACAATCCTCAGTACATCCACGACAACACCGACGACGAGAAGAGCCACGCGGCTTTTCTCAACGCCTATCTGCTGTCAAAGGGCCACAGCGGCGTTAATCTGGATCAGTTTCGTACCTTGCCGGGCAGCACGGCAACAGGCTCCAGCGGGCGACCACGGCTGACAAATCTCACCCAGCTCACTCTCGATACGAGTTGGTACACGAGATACCGCAGCGCGAACCGTAACCCTGACCTTGATCCCAATTTCGTCTTTCCACAGGCAATCCCCACTCTAAATGTTGGACAGCACACGGCCATTCCGAGAACCGACAGTGATACAACCGACCCGAACTTCCTTCAGGCGATCGTAAACACGGCAGCGTTCCACTTTCCGACAATCGAGCAGGGTGGAAGCACTCTCTATCCAGCGATGGCGCAAAGGGCCACCAGTGTGGAAGTCTTGCGAATTCTGATCAGCATCGGGCCGACTGAAAACATGCATTTCCAAACTTGGTCGGATATTGCGGGAGATGCGCCTCCGTTAACGGCGGTCGATCCGGTAACCGGTGTGTCGGTGACATTTCCGGACCTGAATTCTCCTCCTTTTGGCGGAGAAGAGTTTTCGACCAACCTGATTATGCCGGAACCATGCCCGTTTTTAAGTCGAGATTTGCCGCCATGTTCGGTTGTTCGCCCTACAAACACGGCCGGGGTCGCGATGAATGTGGTCAATTTCTTGACCGACATGGGGCTTTTTATCGGCCAACCGCCGGCGTTCTTCAACGTGTTGAGATCATTGGCTCAGGCCGCAGACGCGGCGCGACGCGGCGTTTGAAAAAAGACGCACAACTATTCGTTAGAGAAAAATATTTCGACTGGTTAAGGTGGCGGTAGTGGCCGCGGCTAAAGAGCCACCGCTACCGCCCAAACCTTCGGCCCGGGCTGATTTCCGATTACGATTTCTACGCCACGGCGCGGCGCTTCTGCTTGACGAGCGACGAGGTCGATCTTCGCTTGGCCGCTGCCCCATTGCCGCTGCGTTTCACCCGAACAGATTGCGAGCGGTTGATGCTTTCCTGCAAGACTTTGACCAAATCGACAACGTTGGTCGCGCGCGGCGCCGCCGGAGCCGGCGCAGCTCCCGCCTTTGCGGGATTCTTGGCCTTTTGCTCGATCATTTCCATGACCGCGTCACGATATTCATCGCGGTATTTTTCCGGCTTCCAGTCGGACGACATGCTCTCGACCAGCGTCTGCGCCATTTTCAATTCCTTGTCGTTTAATTCGGTCTTCGGCCTGTTCAACTCCTCGGGCGTCAACACTTCGCTCGCGAAATGCATCAGCTCGAGCACGAGAAATAATCCGTCCGGCTTTACCGCCGCGAGGTATTCGCGATTTGCAATCACCACTTTCGCGATCCCGATCTTGCCGCTACCCCTCAGCGCCTTGTGCAACAGCGCATAGGCTTTTTCGCCGCCTTTCTGGGCCTCGAGAAAATACGGCTTGTAGAAAAATTTTGGGTCGACCTGATCGAGATCGACAAAATCGGTAATATCAATCGAGTGGGTCGATTCGATTTTGACTTTTTCAAAATCATCATCGCTTAAGACAATGTATCGTCCCTTCTCGTATTCGAAACCTTTGACGATCTCGTTGGCCGGGACTTCTTTCATATCCGCTTCCGCCACCTTTTTGTATTTGATCGGACTGAGGTCGCTTTTTCGGAGCTGCCGGAAACTTAACTTCTCCTCGCGAGTAGCCGGATAAACTGAAATCGGGATGTAAACCAGCCCGAAGCTGATGCTGCCTTTCCAAGTGGGACGCATAATCAATCTCCTTTTTTTAGGCTCGCCACGCCGAAGCGAAGCGAAGGCGGGAGATTCGTTTCGGGCAATTGTGAACAATTGTCAATAACTTCTCCGCACTTCCATCATATAGCAGAAGCCGTTCCCGCCTAATCGCCGAGCTACCGACTAACAAAATTGCGGATGGCGTCCAATATTCTCAGGTCGACATCGTCCTTTGTCACGCCATGGCTTCGCAGGTCACGTTTTGTCACCCGCAGCGAATGATCGCCTCCTTCAATGACGTGAAGAACGTTGGGCACTTTCATTTTCGCGCGCACCGGTTCGAGCAGATCGAGTGGACAGAGCGGGTCACGCGTTCCCTGAACGAAAAGGATCGGTGTCTGCAACGCCAGCAAGACTTCATCGCGCAATTTCGTGCGATCGCCCATCGCGCAAAGCGGATAGCCGAGACAAATGACCGCATCGACCTTCTCTTCCAATGAAACATGACAGCCAACGCGGCCACCCATGCTTTTGCCGATTAGAATTACCCTTTCATTGAACTCGACTCTCGCATCCGCGAGTGCGCGGCGATGCGCCGCGATGAGTTGGAGCAATCGATCCGGCCGTCTGCGATTTTCGCGCATGTAATCGTAATCGAACGTCACGACTCTACCGATGGTCGTCAGGCGCTCCCTCCAACCTTGCATCCAGGAATGCGACGACGGCGCACCCGCGCCTGGAGCGAAAAGAAAAAGCGCCATGAATTAAAGCGAGACCGTTTTCTCGAACCGGTCAACTTTGCGCTTCGTCCGGTGCGGCAGGGTTTCTTTCTTGAATCCAACGGACGGTTTGCCGCATCTCAATCATTGTGATGTCGAATGTCGGCACGCCTCGAAGGCCTTTTTCGTTTGCGACCGGACTCGGCCTGTTCATCGCGCTTTTCTCGATGCTGATCGGCCGACAGATCGTCAATTTCTTGTTCCCAACGACGACTTTTCAGGCCGCAGTTTGGAAAGAAGTGTGGATGTGGGTTAGCGCGGCAGCATTGCTTCTAGTCGTACGCCGCGGTGAAGGCCTGCCGCTCAGCTCGATTGGCCTCGGCCGATCGGCGTGGTGGAAGTCGATTATTTTGGGCGTGCTTATTTCGTTGCCTTGTCTTTTCGTTGGAGGAGTCGTGGTGCACTTGACCGGTTACGGCCATGGATCCGCGTCATCAGCCTTTGATAAGCTGCCGCTTTGGCTAATTACACTAATCGTTATCCGCGCCGGAGTTGTGGAGGAATTCTTTTACCGGGGTTATGCGATCGAGCGTCTTGCAGCTCTCGGACTCGGCCGTTTTTGGTCGATCGCAGTTCCGCTGGCCATCTTTTCGATTGGTCACCTGACCGGAGGCTGGGCCAATGTGCTGATAGCATTGCTACTTGGCGCAATTCTGACTTTTTTCTATCTCTGGCGTCGCGATCTGACTGCGAACATGATCGGTCACGGACTGGTGGATTTCGTCGGTAACGTCCTTCCCAGGCTATTCTCTTAGCCAGCGCGACGCGACAATCACTTCTTCTGGCTCTGCCTGCGCCTCGCTCTCGGATCTCGCCTCTCCACATTTCCGCATTAGTTCTGCTGCATGTCGTCGCTCTTCCTTTCGAGCGATACCTTTTTTGTTTTGTCTTCAACCGTGGCGACAAAATATCTACCGGCCTGCGGCGATCCATCGGAGGATTTTTGATCGTAAAAAAGCGTCCATTTTTCGGTCGCAGCCGAATAATCGGCTTTTGGCCTTTGAAATTCGTTGAGATCGTAGCCTTGTGCGCGTGCTTCAGCATCGGCCAGGTCGGTCGCTTCCTGCTGACTCAGTTGCGTATTCGTTGGAATGTTATGCAACGTCGACGGCGGTCCGACGAGCTCGCTCAGCGAAGAATCGAACGATTCGTTCGGCTTGGCTTTTGGCGGGGGCTTGGAAGCGATCGATTTCGTTGGTTGGTCATTCTCCGCCGGCAAAGCGTGATTGATCACCGGTTTTTCGACTGGTGTCTCGGTTTTTCGCGGTAGTGGTGTCGGCAGAGGAGCCGCCGGCGCTTCGACCGCAGGTTTAGGTTGCGTTTGAGCAATCGGTGATGTCTTCGGTTTGGCCTCCGGAACCGCCGCCTGTAGCTGATCCTCCTTTCGTGAGGAAGCTGGCCCAGCCGTCCACGGACTCGTTCGTTCACCATCGGCGAACGTTGCATGTGCCGTCTTCCCTTTTGAATGAGCGTTAACCACTCCATTGAACTTACCGTGGACCATGAAACCAAAATAGCGGGCGTAGACAGTGCCCCTTGCAGTAATCCAGGTAAGGGTGCCGGTACCCTTTGCGTATCCATCGCTATCGCGATCTCCGGACCAGATTGCTTCGTCGCCCGGCTTCGGCTCGGCATTCCAAACGAAAGTCTTGCCGTCCCTCGCCCGCTGATATTCTCCAGCGCCCAATGCAACGCTTGCAAAAAGCGACACGACGCCACACAGAATCAGAAATCGCGCATTCACGGTTGTCCCTACTGAACCACTCAACGCTGAATTTCTCAACCGTTCGGGCAATCGTTTCGCGGAGCGGTCAGTCTAGCAGCAAGCAGCGCGTGCCCGGACTTCTTACCAATCGAGCCCAAGCGGCTTTAATAAAAGAGTGATCACCTTTGTGCCGCCCCATCCGCCGAAAAACGGCAGGATTACTGCGCTGAATGGATTCACGATATAGGCGTGCGCAAAGCTCGTGACGTGGAGCACTCCGAAGAGAAACGCCCAATACAAGACAAACCCGGTGATCAGGCCAATAACGATTCGATGCCACGAGGCGGACGATTCTGTCCAAAACGCGACCAAACCGCCGAGAGCGCTGCCGACCGCGCAGAGCAAGATCAGTAAGTACGGCACTGTTACCGAGACCGGCACGGTGGCTGCGGGCAAACCATCCGACACAACCCTCAGCTGCACCATGCCGGGTGAAGTCGGAATAAATTTGGTCCGAACCGTACTGGCTTTCGCCGGAATCGTCACCGGATTCAACTCAAGTGCCCCACTTCCCTTTTCGAATGAAAGAGAAGCCTGCCGGTCCACATCGGTAGACACCGGTTCTCCTTGAGAATTGAGCAGCTCCACCTCCACGTCGGTTGAGTCAAAGAGGTTAACGCTCGTAACCGTCGGCACGACATTCAATGCCCAGATGGGTGGGCCAAAATCGATCGCGAACATCGAGTCGGGCGCACTGCCCGAAGGTTTGGATGAATCGAACCAGACGTTCACTTTCCCTACGTAAGTTGCAATCAACTTACCCTGGCCCATATGCTCGCCCTTCGGAATCTTGATCGCGCTTGGAATAAGCGGGCCAGCATCGCTCATTAACGTCACATCCAGATCATCAGGAGCTCCCTCGTCTCCCTGCAATGACGCCCAAACCATCGCCGAATCTCCCGCCCGAAACTTCTGCTTCGGATAATACCCCAATTTGAAAACAGGCTTCCAGTTTGTGGCCGAAGACGGCCCTTCCGCCGGCACGACCGCAGCGGCTGCGAACGATGGAGCTGGCGTCGCCCTTGCCGCAGCAAGCGCCGGTTCGCGCGATGGAGTTTGTTCATTTGTCGGCGAAGCATTTGGCACCGGAGAATTTTTTTCAATGGACCGTGCGTACGCTCTTCGAGCGAAGTTTAGAGGCGCGGCAGTGCCCGGCACCGTTGGCTCGCTCAGAGTTCCCTCCAAAGAGACTCCTGCTGCCGGCCGAGATGGCGGCTTGGCAATCGATTGCACTTCCGCTTTTTGCACTTCAACCAGCGTTCCGCCTTCGAACAATCGCGGATTCGTCGCCGTCACTTCAACAATGCCAGGTTCTTTAACCGGCAAATCGATTGTCGCAGAAGTCCCACCTTGCTGAATCGTTAACTTCGATTTCTCCGCCGGTCCGTTCCCGGCCTTGACCTGCAATTCAATCTCGATCGGGCCGGGCGCGGGCACCGGTTGGTTATTCGGGTTGCGCAATTCAACCGTAATCTTCATTCCCGGGTGATCGTTCACCGCCGCCGATTTCCCGGTCACTTCGATTTTTGCTGGAACAGCGCTCAGATCCTTTCGATCGGCGGCCACGACCGAAATAACGGCGGAACCAAATGCGATAAGAAAGGCGATTCTACCAAAGAAAATGTTCATTTGTGGGGGGTGACGCGATGCTACCGGGTTTGCCAGGTCACGTGAAGCCAAAAGTTCTGATGCATTCTCAACGATCGCGGCATTTTCATATCTTGCCCCGCGAAGCAATCGAACGGAAGCGCACAATCGCGTAACTCGTTAGTCAAATATAAGATGCGATCTCTCAACAAGAATTTCGCGAGAAAGTAACGTGTAAGTCACTTTGTTTGTTGCAAAGCGCTGTCAGAGTTGGAGCGACGCGAGAAGACCATCTTGCCGCAGGCCTCGACCAAATGCTATGCGAACAAATGAGAGTGACGAAAGCCGCTCGTTAAACGCCTTGAGCAGCCAGCCAGCGGCATTGCCGGAAGAGTCAGAGTGTCCTCGTTCGCGCGGCCGGGTAAAAGCGAAAAACATTCAACGCAAGACCGCTGGGGATAGATTCGAGCGGGCTGAAAGGCTAGTCCTGCTTGCTCTGCGTTTGTGGGAACGGCGAAATCGAATCGGCTTCACCAGTTAAACAGGGTTTATCTGCTACCGATTGACAGAGCTCTTGATCGAGGCCCCTGGGTCAGGCAACGTCGTCCTTGCGAACGATCCTTATCTTGTTCTGGGCAATAGCCTGATCAAAAAGGTCACGGTTTTCTACGAGTGACTGGATCGCATACTCCTTCTCCACGTTGTCGGCAACGATAAAGAGCATCAGTCCCCACCATGCCGACAGCAAAAAAAACGTGAGATAGCTATGGAGACCCAAAAAAATCGACGACGTTAAAAAAGCCACCAGAAAAAACGCTCCGATAGAGGTTTGTCTTTTGGAGCTGTAACCTAGGCGGGCGGCGATCCAGGTCCCGATCCCCGATACAATAATTCCAAGCAGAAGCCACCAGTTGTGCTCGTGCCAGGCCCACAAGGGGACTAGAACCAGCGGTATCGCGAGGTAAAGGAGAACCAAAACAGTAAAGACGGTTCGACGCGCTCCTCTTATTAGTTGATGCGGCTTGCCCTCGATGCACTCGAAGCCCATTATCGTGCTCTGAACGCCAGCCACGAAGTCGGCGTGTGTTATGTTCTGATTGGCTTCAGGGATGCTGACTCCAAGCATCTTGCTGAACGTTTCGTAAGACAGGCCTTCGGGTTCTTCGTCCATTCCTTTTTGAATCGAGAACTTCGCCTAACGAGACACAACATCAGCGACCGCGCGAGCGAGAAATGACGGTCGAATGCTCTCAAATCCAGACGTAAGGAGCGATGGGAATTGGAGCCGCTGGAAAGCGTGCGAAATGCATGCCCAATGTTCTCCTAAGACGACGCGAAAAAAACTCGCGAAATTCATTAATAATTTAGACAATAATGAGGATTCATGAACGGAGTAACAAAATGATGAAGACACACAATTGCCGGAGCCGCAACACTCCCCTTCTGGTCGTCACCTGGCTGTTTCTTAGTGGCTACGCCGCTAACTGCGCCGCAGCACCAATCAAAAATCAGGCGCCGTCCGTGGACGAGCAAGGAAACGTGGCCGTCGTGAATCTTGGAACCGGGCTCAACACAACGGTGACCTTAAACTGGAAGGGCTTTGAGGGGGCTCTCGGCCTTTCGCGCATAATTTATATATCTACCACGCCCGCCTCCGGGGGGACGTTTCAAAATGCTCGTATATTCAAGATCAGCAACCTGGCAGACTCCTGTGTCGTTCACGGGTTACCTCCGGGCACGTACTATTGGGTGATCGGGCAAGATTATCGAAACATAAATACTTTTCACCCTGGAGTGACTCAGAGATTTTCCAATGTTGTTCGCATTGTCGTCTCCCCTCCCAAGCCATGATTCTAGGAGGGACAAGAATTCTTTGATGTCCGCGCAGCGGATCTAACGAGAAATAGATAAGCCACGCGCTATCGTTGAAGCCAATACCGCGGGAGTGCGCATCAGACGACGAGGCGATCGACTGCCGTGCGGAGAACGTCGATGTTAAACGGCTTCGAAAACATGACCTGAACGTTCATTCGTTCGTAGGCCTCGCGCGTCTCGGGTGTTAAATAGGCCGACACCACGATAATCTTACCTTTGATCCCGCGTTTCCTTATTTCACCGACCAGTTCAGTGCCAGTTAGCTGCGGCATTTTTTCATCGAGGATGATGACATCATAGGGAGTGGGATCGGAATCGAGGCGGGTCAAAGCGGCGTTGCCGCTGTCGGCGCAGACGGTTTCATAGCGGGGTTCGGGAAAAACGTAGCGGAGCGAAAGTGTGACCGAAGGCTCGTTATCAACGGCCAGAATCCTGAGGGCGCGATTCATTTGCGAACACAAAAAAGAGCAAGGTGCGGGCCGGGCAGGACCGAGAAACCCAAATTTTCATCCGCGCTTGCCGGTGACCGCCCGACGGCAAAGTGGGAATGGTTGTTCGCTCCGCGGCGACCGGGAATTTTTCAGACCGGCTCGAGCATTGTGCCCCGACAATTCGAAGAACCACATGCGCACCGGTTCTCTTCTTCCACCTCTTTCGTGCGCGGGACGTCGACTTCCAGCCGATAATCGTAAAAGAGTTCTTCGCCGGGGCGCAAGTTACGCAGGGCGTAAATAAAGACACGGCCCCGGCCGTCCTCGATCGCCTCGCAATTCGGATCGCAGGAATGATTGATCCAACGGGCCTCGTTTCCGCCAATCGTGGGATCGATCACTTCCTTTCCGTTGTCCAAGCCAAAATAATAGGTCCGCTCGTCGTCCAGTTCTTCCGGAACACTCGACCACGGAATGCGACGGCCGGTGTATTCAATAATGCGAGCGCCCTTGCGGATTGGCCTGGTCGCGAAAACGCCGCGACCGTGCACGCGCGATTCCCTCACCTTCAGAGCCAGCCCTCCTTGCATCCGGTTCTCTTTTTCTCTTCTCATTGTGATAATGCAAGTTTCGAAAATCGGCCCAGACCTGGCGGTAGCCACGTTCGCATTGACAGCGGTGCGAGCGACCGTACGCTTCGCCTCATGAGCGATAAGATTTTAAACGAAGGCGGACTTGATCGACGAAAATTTCTTGGACTCACCGTTGCGACCGGCGCGACGATTCTGGCCGCTGGACCGCGGGCAATTTTTGCGAAAGCGCCCGCGACTCTGGCCGCGAATCCAACTTTTAAACTTGGAGGCGATCTTGAAGTCAATCGTCTCGGTTTTGGCGCGATGCGATTGACTGGCGATGGCATCTGGGGATGGCCACCTGACCGCGAGAATGCTGTCAAAGTCCTGAAACGCGCGATTGATCTGGGAGTGAATCTGATCGACACGGCCGATGCCTACGGACCAGAAACGGATGAATTGCTGATCGCGCAAGCGCTACATCCCTACCCAAAAGGGTTGGTCATCGCCACCAAGGGCGGCAACACCCGCCCTGGACCCAACCAATGGGTGCCGAATGGCCATCCCGATTACCTGAAAGCGTGCGTGGACAAGAGTTTGAAACGTCTTCAACTGGAGCGGATCGATTTGTACCAATTGCATCGGATCGACCCGAAAGTGCCCGAAGAAGATTCGATCGGCGCGTTGAAAGAAATGCGCGACGCCGGAAAAATCCGGCATATCGGATTGTCTGAGGTCTCGCCGGAACAGATCGATCGGGCCCGCAAGATTGTTCCGATTGTAAGCGTGCAAAATCGCTACAACGTCGCGGACCGAAAATGGGAAAACACGCTCGATTATTGCGAAAAGAACGGGCTTGGCTTTTTGCCCTGGTTTCCGGTCGGCGGAGGACGCGGTTTGCCGGCGAACAACGCCTTGGAGACTGTGGCCAAGGCGCATGGGACCAGCGTTTACCAAGTTGCGCTTTCCTGGCTGTTACAGCGGTCGCCGGTTATGCTGCCGATTCCCGGCACGGCCAACTTATCCCACCTGGAAGAAAATGTTGGCGCGGCCAAGCTCACGCTAACGCCGGAAGAATGGAAACAGATCGACGCTCTGGCGGGGTAAAAATTCCGCGCGAATTGTTAGACTGAAAACCGGCCACGGACTTCCGCTGACACTCGCGCCGGACGGCCGGTCTCTGAGTTAATCGGACACCAAACCGTCCGCGCTTTCGAGAAAAGTTGGTTATCCAGCTTGCGCCGGATTTCGGTGAAGCGTTCGAATGTTGCCCGCGTTGCTTTACCAACCCAAGTTCGGAGCAAAATTTCGTCGCCGAGATTAGCAGGCGCCCTGTAATCGATTTCGTGCCGCAGCACGACCCAGCTCACGGCGACCTGCGCGTCGGGCGACGCGATCGCGCGCCAATGAGCCGTTGCCACTTCCTGAACCCAGCGCAGATAAACCGCGTTGTTAACGTGGTTCTGCTCGTCGATGTCCGACGGCAGGACCGGCACTACCATCTCAAAAACATCGTGCACTGGAAGCGAGCTTGATCAGCCGATGCGAAAACGATCCAGGAGATCCTGGCGAATCTCCAATGCGAGCTTTGGATTCAGCCGACTAAGGATCTGCTCGCGGCGCTTCGGATCCATCGCGGCCATTTCGCGCACTATTTTGTTGCGCGTTTTCATCTTGGCATAACGGCTCCAGCCGACACCGAGCGCAATTAGCGCGGAGACGATCCAGACTGTCAGATCGGTATTGGTCATAAGATCATCAGCCCGCCTGATTATTTACCTTTGTTACTGGAGCAAATTTCGCGAGCGAGATTGCGCGCTTCATCTTCCAGCTCGCCCATCGTGAACTGGGCGCAGCCGCGGCGATCGCCGAGATACTTCCTCACCCACGCCTCCAGCCCGCCGTTGCGTTCGCACTGAGCAACATGAACAAAGTTGTGCACCAGCAGCTCGCGATCGCCCCAGCAGTCAGCACGAATGATAACGGCATACCCAAGCGCCACGCCGTGCGAATCGTCCGAAATAATTTGAGTCAAGCGGGCGGCTTCCGCGAGTTCCAGATTTCCCGGAAGTGGAATCCGATCAACTACCAGAATCCTGACGCGCGAACAATCCTGCACCCCCGCACGGCGAGCATCGTCGGCTTGTCGGGAAGTCACAGGCACGCCGCGTGCGAGAACAAAATCTTCCTGCGTTTTCGCCCATTCGTAGGCGGCGGGCAATAACCTTTCGAATGTTTCCTGATCAATTATCATGATCGTTAGGGGAAAAAGGGAACCGCGATAAATATACCAATCATGCCTAACGTCAATGCCCGAAAATCGGGCAATGTAGTTACGACCCGTCGGGATGAAAATTGCGCCAGTAACGAATGGCAGCCGGGATTGCCATGTAGCTCGGATCCGCGGCCTCGTAGCCTTGGACATCGTCTTCACTTGCACCCCGGCTGCGCAAGTCGGCGTGCTCGTACTCGGCAAATGCCGATTTCAATTTTAACTCTTCATCCCCCGCCCGGATTCGGTCGCGGAGCCAGCCCGACCAGCGCAAGACCCGTTCATCAAGCTCATCCAGATGATCATTAATGGAACCTGCAACTTTTCCAAAATGCGGAAGATAAAGATGCTTTGCGTTTAGCGCCCGAATCTTCGCAATCGATTCCCGCCAGGACTCCACCTGCAATTCCGGAGGAACGAATGGCGGAATCGGCGGACCGTTCCCGATGCGAACACCAGCGACGTCGCCGCCAAAGACATTGTCCTCCCAATGGTAAACGTGATGATGACTCGCGTGACCGGGCGTGGCGATCGCACGAATGTCGAACGACGCAACCCGAACAACTTGGCTGTCTTCCAAAATCCTGATCCGGTCTGCCGGAACCGGCGCGATTTTGCCCCACAGTCGTTCCATGTCGTTGCCGAAAATGCGGGTCGCCGATTCGATCAGTTTCCTCGGGTCGATGAGATGCGGCGCGCCCCGTGGGTGGACGTAGATTGTCGGGGCGCTTTCGCCGGTCCGGCTGAGACTGGCGAAACGCCAGGCTGCCCCCGCATGATCGAAATGGATGTGGCTCAAGAAAACGTGCCGAACATCTTTGGGCGAAAATCCCGCGGCCCGAAGAGCGGCGAGCACATTTTCGAAAGTCAACTCCGGCCCGGTGTCGAACAGAACGATGCCATCCTTTGTTTCCAGCGCGGTCGCAGCAACGATTCCGCGACGGCCGAGATGAAGTGTGTCCAGAATGTGAATCATGAATCGGTGAGAAATCGTAAGTTAGAAACAATCGATTGCGAATCGAATGCCGGAAAAGGTCGCAAGCAGCGCGACGCCGAGTAAAATCCAGACCGTATGAAGGATCTGACCCAAGGCTCGGTAACCCGGCACTTGCTGAACATGGCGGCATTCATGGCAATCAGCATGCTGATCCAGACACTTTACCTCCTGGCCGACTTGTACTGGGTCAGCCATCTCGGAAAAGAAGCAATTGCAGCGGTCAGCGTCGCCGGCACGCTCAACATGATCATCCTGGCGCTGACTCAAATGCTCGGCGTCGGCGCAACGGCACTCATTTCACAGGCGGTCGGACGAAAAGATCAGCCACATGCCGAGCTGATCTTCAATCAATCGATGACGATGTCGATTGTAACTGGGTTGGTCCTGGCAACTTGTGGATTTCTTCTGCGCGATTGGTATTGCTCAGCGTTAAGCGCGGATGGAACGACGGCGGCTTTGGCCAAGAGCTATCTGCTCTGGTTTATTCCTGCACTGGCATTGCAATTCCCTCTGGTAACACTGGGGTCAGCTTTACGGGCGACTGGTGTGATCAAGCCGGCCGTCGCGTTTCCAGTTCTAAGCGTGCTGTTAAATATTTTCCTGGCGCCCGTGTTCATTTTCGGAACCGGAAGACAATGGCCGATGATGGATACTTTGCGCCGGCTGCTTGCCTTTATTCCCGTTCCGTCGCTTGGAGTCATCGGCGCCGCGATTGCAACTTTCGTTTCTATCCTGCTCGCCGAAATCCTGATGCTGATTTATTTCGAAAAGAAATATCACTACCTGCGGTTTCGACGGCCGCTCTTGCGTCCTCGAATCAAAACCTGGTGGTCGATGTTGTTGATTGGATTACCGCCGGGCGCGGAGTTTGTGCTCCTGTTTTTTTACATGTTCATCGTTTACCTGATCATTCGCGATTTCGGGTCGGCTGCCCAGGCCGGGTTCGGAGTCGGTTCCCGCGTGATGCAGGCGCTCTTTCTGCCAGTTGTCGCGCTGAGCTTCGCCGTTTCACCGGTTGTGGGTCAAAACTTCGGCGGACGCCGAGCGGATCGTGTCCGGCATTCCGTGCGCGTTGCGATTGGAATTGCCTGTCTCATGATGCTTGTTCTCACTTTGGTCACGTTCCTTTTTCCAACTGCGCTGATTCGGATTTTTTCAAACGACGAGCATGTGATCGCCTTTGGCGGCGAGTATCTGCGGATCGTGTCGCTCAACTTCGTGGCGGCCGGGATTGTCTTCACGGTCTCGAGTGTTTTCCAGGGAATCGGAAACACCTGGCCACCGCTGTTTAGCTCCGCGACCCGTTTGGTCGTTTTTGTTCTGCCCGCATTGGTGATCTCGCGAATGCCGGGATTTCAGCCGAAACAGCTTTGGTTTCTCTCGATGGGTTCGCAAATTTTCCAGGCGGGAGTTAATCTGCTGCTATTGCGGTTTGAACTGCGACGCAAATTAGATTTCGGAGACGGAGCAGGAGCAGCTGCGCTCGAGGTTTGATCTCTCAGTTTGGCGTCGGCGTTTCATAAGAGCGCTTAGCTTTGCCATTCAAGGTTATCGGCCACGCGGCTGGCAAGATCTTCTCCCCAAAAGCGCGCAACAAGAGCAAGCGCGAGATCGATTCCCGCTGTCACGCCGCCTGCTGTGGCGATGCGTTCGTTGATCACGAATCGCTCGCCTGGGCGAGGTTGGATTTCAAATTTCGCCAGCTGGTCCAAAAACGCATGATGAGTCGTGGCGGGCATATTTTTAAGGACTCCGGCTGCTGCCAGGACGAACGCACCGGTACAAACGGACGCAACTAATCCACCCTGTTTTTGAATGAAGCCGAGAATGCGCGGATTCTTGGCCGCACTTAATCGTGCTCCGGCGCCACCAGGGACAATCAGAACATCCAGCTCCCCTGCCCGATCCAATGCCTGGTCGGGCAAGACGCGAAGTCCATGATAACAATCAACCGGCTCAAGCTTTTCGCTGATAACGGTTATTGCACAATCGGCTCCCAAGTCGGAGGCGACTCCAAAGACTTCCAAGGGACCGACGAAATCAAGCTCTTCAACATCGTCGAACACCAAAATGCCAATTCGCTTCACTCTTCGGGCGAAACGGCAGAATTACCCGGCGGCTGAACGTCCTCGGCCGAGCACCAGCGCAGCCACGACGCCGACGCAAATAAAGCCGACGATTTGAATCGTCATGTAGGAGACGGTGTAGTTGCCGGGGAATCCGTACCAGTTCCAATAGGAAACGTTGGTCGCCAACGCAGCGATAATCCCGGCAACGGTGACGAAACCGACCCGTCCGCCGAAACCGGTGATGGATGTTTGCGCCAGCAGGAAAACGGCGAGCAGCGCTTCGAGGAACTCGGCCCCGAATTCAACGCCTAACGAACGCCCAAAATCAAACAGATGGCCTGGCGGATGATAAATCAAAATCCCGGAAGGGTTGGCCGCAAGTTGATCGTTTCGGTGTTTCATGGCCTCGCCTTTCTGCTGGCGAGTCGGATTTTCGCCAACACCGAGTCCAGGAAAAAAATAGAGACCGGGCGTTTCCCCCATGCTCGATTGCATCGCAGCGAGGACGCCTTGCTCATTCGGTATCTCCCGAATACCTGTTTCGCCTAACGGCAGCACATCGTGCGCGATAAAGCTCCAGATAAACATGACGATTCCACCAAGAACGCCAGCTATAAGAATGCGGGTTGTCATGGTTAACTAGAAACAGAAATAAGCGTAAATCGGAAGCTCATTTTTCGGGCGTTTGTTGAAAGCCGTGGGCAATAGCGCTAGAATCGTTAACGAATGGGCCAGACCATCCTCGGGTGTTTGAAATGGGCTGCGGTTGGCTTCGTGGTGGCATTTTTCCTGATGAAGCTTTACGAAGCGAGCCACATTCATGAAGACATCCCTCGGCCGAAATTTAAAACCCGCCAATCAACCCGGGCCGCGCTCGTGTTGTCGACATTTGCGGCGGTGTTATCGGCGCTTGTTTGGCTGTTAGTCCAGAACTGGGACTAATCAGGCTTCACGGACCACTTCGCCAGGCGGTTTGTCTTCACGTAAACCCAGGAACACGGGCTGTCGCAATTTTCCATCTCGCGTCCACTCGGCGAATTTAATCTCGGCGACCAAGATCGGATTAATCCAATGCATCTTTTTCATCATCGACGGCGTGATTCCCTGCACCCATTGGCCACCGTGTTTCGAAGGCAAATCGGCAAACGGACAATCGTTGCGCGCTTCCGCTTGAAACTTCCGGGACAAGGCCGACAATGACTTTGTTGTAAATCCCGAGCCGACCTTACCAGCAAACATCAACCGGCGCTTTTTGTAATAACCGACCAAAATCGCGCCAAAATGCTTGCGTGCGCCACCCGGTGGCGTGTATCCGCCCACCACAAATTCTTGTTCGTTGGTCGCTTTGAGCTTGATCCACGCGCCGCTTCGTCGTCCTGGTTCATAAACCGAATGGCGCAGTTTGCCGATCAAACCCTCCAGGCCACGACGTTTCACTTCATTTAATAATGGCCTGGGATCGGCGCCAAGTGCGCCTGAAAATCGAATCGGATCGCCAGCTCGTCCGCAGATTTTCTCAAGCAGTTCTTTTCGCTGCTCCAGCGGGAGCACAAGCAGGCTTTTGCCGTTGATTTGGAGAAGATCGAACGCATAAAAACACAGCGGCGACTTCCGGCCTTCCATCTCGAGGGATTGCAGAAGTTGAAACGACGACCGGCCCTCCCCATCAAGTGCAACCGCTTCGCCGTCGATCACGCATTCATCCACTGGCAGTTCCTTTACTGCCTCGGCTATTTCGGGAAATCTCGCATCCAATTTATTTTCATTCCGCGAGATCAACGAAACCTTGTCACCGTTCTTGACGGCGATTGCCCGGATTCCGTCAAATTTCAGCTCGTAAATCCAATCCCCTTGCGACGGCGCCTTCTCGACCAGCTTCGCCTTCATCGGCTCGATAAAATGCGGCTTTGCGGAAGGCAACGTTGCTGAACGATCAATTTGTCCGCCAATGCCTGCTTCCAACGGACGATGAGTCCGTCCTACGATTTTACTTTCGTCTTTTTTTTTAACCGCAGCCAGAATTCGTCGCTTAAGATTTGAGGTTTCGCCTTCGTTTTTTTCCCTGCGTCCCGACTCCCATTCTGCATCGCGCTCCGCGGCAATGTTTTTCATGCTCCGGCCGGTTTTGACCGATTGGTCCTCGCTCTTTTTCGACGGCGGTTTGGCGCTTGCCCCCGTTTTCAAGATCAACCATTGGTTTTTTTCTCCGTCACGGCCACGGATTCGGACCAGTGTCCACTCCCCTTGCGCTTTTTCGCCCGCCAGAACGAGATGCAGCTTCCCTTCGCCTAACGATTTTAGTGGTTGCTCGCCATAAACGTAATATTTCCCACGGTCCCAAACCATCACGGTGCCGCCGCCATATTGGCCTTGCGGAATGATGCCTTCGAACGTCGCGTACTCGACCGGATGATCTTCAACTTCCACTGCGAGATGTTTTTCCCCCTGCGTCCACGGCAAACCTTTCGGCAGCGCCCACGATTTTAAAACGCCATCCATTTCGAGTCGGAAATCGTAATGCAATCGACTCGCGTCGTGCTTTTGAATAACGAAGCGCGAAGCGCCTTTTACGCTTTTCGGCAGTGGCTTTCCACCACTCGGCTCGGCGGTTTTCGAAAAATCGCGCTTCGCTTTGTATTTCGCCAGACCCATGGTTCTAACTTAACCACGGATTCCGCAGATGAAACGGATTTAGAAAACGCCGAACTACGACTCGTTCGAGAGCGGTTCTCCGACCAGATAGCGCGTGAACCGCCGGATGACGATATTCTCACCCAGCTCTGCGATCTTCGATTTTACCAAATCATTGATCGTTTGATCGGGATTCTTGATAAAACCTTGTTCGAGCAAACAAACCGTGCTGTAAAATTTATCGACCTTTCCTTCGACAATCTTACTCACAACAGCGGCCGGCTTTCCTTTGACCTGCGCCTGGTAAATCGCGCGCTCGGCCTCCACCATTTTTGCCGGCACGTCTTCACGGCTGACATAAAGAGGATGCGCCGCGGCAATGTGCAACGTAATGTCTTTGACGAACGTGCGAAAATTTTCGTTCTTGGCCACAAAATCGGTTTCGCAATCGACCTCCACCAGCACGCCCACTTTGCCTTGCAGGTGAATGTAAGCCGCAACGATGCCCTCCTTGGTTGCGCGGGAGGCTTTCTTGCTCGCGCTGGCAATTCCCTTGGTTCGTAAAATGGTTTCGGCCTTTGCCAAATCGGCGCCGGCTTCCTCCAGCGCTCGTTTGCAATCCATCATCCCGGCGTTTGTTTTTTCGCGGAGTTGCTTGACCAATTGCGGGTTAATTTCTGCTGTTGCTTTCATGGAATTAGGGGTTGGCGCCGATTCGAGACCGACGTCCGCAGATAACTTACGCCGAAACGCCGGCCATTTCTATCTGCTCGCGGATACGGGCTTCACCGCTGGCTGAGACGATCGCGTCCACCAGCTTTTGCAACACGATCCGAATGGCTCGAATCGCGTCGTCGTTGCCCGGAATCGGGTATTGGATCATGTCCGGATCGGCGTTGGTATCGACAATTGCGACCACCGGAATGTTCAGACGGTCAGCCTCACGCACCGCGTTCTGTTCGCGGGTGGTGTCGATGACTACCAGTGCATCCGGCAATTGGGCCATTTCGAGGATGCCGTTCAAATTACGGCGAAGCTTGGCCGCTTCACGATCAAGGGCCGCTAATTCCTGTTTGCCCATCTTTTTATACTCCGGCGACTTCTCGATCTCTTCGATGTATTTCAACCGGCCAATGCTTTTGCGAATCGTCGCCAGGTTCGTCAGAGTCCCGCCGAGCCAGCGCTGGTTAACATAAAATTGTCCACTCGCCAGCGCCGCTTCCTTGATCGCTTCCTGGGCCTGCTTTTTGCAGCCGACGAATAAAATTTTGCCGCCCCGCCGCGCGACGTCCTGCAAAAAATCGGTCGCGCGTTGCAGCTGCTTCACCGTTTCATCGAGATTGATGATATAAATCTGGTTCCGCTGTTCGAAAATGAACGGCTTCATCTTCGGGTTCCAGCGTTTGGTCTGGTGCCCAAAATGCACGCCCGCTTCCAACAATTCGGGCACTAATTCGGTGGTTGTGGCCATAAAACAAAACGCGACGGCGCATGCCGCCGCGGGACGAGAAAGATGCTACAACGCACGCTGGAGCGCAACTAAAATTCCGCTCTCGCCGGAAGGTCGATTCTGTGAGGAATACAGTGGTGTTTTCGCCGCAGGCCACCCGGCCGGGTCTTTCTGCCCAGCCAAATGTGAGCGATCAAGAAAACCGGCAAGACCAGCCCGATTGCGAGATGGATCCAGCTCGTCCATGCCCGTAATCGCTCGCCACCCGCATAATAAAGGCCGTAGCCGGTAATGGTGAGAATTCCAAAAATACTGAGAAACAGGACGCCATTGCCGCGATTGCGGCGAGCGCGCCAGGCAAACTTCACATGTCCGTTCAGGAGCGTTCCGATCAGAACTAGAATTGCCATAGCCGCGCCGCCATGAATCTTCAGCGCCCACGCTTTTGATGCAGAAAAGTCCTCGGCCGACGGCAAAAGATAATTGAACCAAGCCCAAGCCAGGCCGCTGAAAAAAAGCAGGGCGAGAACAAGATAAAGAACGTAACGGTGAGCGCGTTTCAAGCGAATAGATTCAGGTCGCATTGGCTATCCACCTTGGTGAACCATCACGCTCGAGCAGTAATGCATCCGCACCGTGCCGCTTCAGCAGTGGCGCCGATTTTTCCCGCAGCGCAAAAACGATTTTGGTCAGTGCATCGGCTGTCATGCACTCAGCCGCCGCTACACTCACGCTAAGTTGTCGCGTAATGGCGCGACGAGTTTGTCCGTCGATCAACGCGCGCCGGGCAAAATAGGTCGCGGAAGTTGCGACCGCGCGATCGCGCAAGCGCAACATTCCGGAAAATTGCGTCGGCAAAATCGGATCGCGTAAATAAATTTCGCGCGACGTCGATCCAAAAACGCGGATATCGCCGCCCGCATTGATAATTCCCGATGACACTCCGGCACGCCGCAACGCATCAACCGCGCGGTCGACCGCAAAGCCTTTGGCGATGCCGCCAAGATCGACAATCAACGGCCGCCGGCAGAACACTTCGCAATTTTTGCGAAGAAAAATATCGCGCCAGCTGGCCGCGCCGTTTTTCGAGGCGATTGTGATATCGAAAACGCCGTCGCTTTCGCGCGCAAAATTCTGCGCCGCCTGCAAAACACGCCAGGTCCATTCATGCACCGTCACCGCCTTGGGAAATCCGGCTCGATTGATGCGGGAAACATCGCTTGCCGGATCATGAAAACTCATCAAACGCTGGACATGCTCAATCGTGGCAAAAGCACGATCGATTGCGCGGTGCAACTCATTTTCTTTTGAGCCCTGTGCCGTAATGTCCACGAACGTGCCGAGAAGCGGCCGGGCCCGTCGCACTTCACTTGAGACAGATCTCATAAGTGGCCAGAACACGGCGCACACCATCGGTGATATGGCGGCAAGAAAGCGTGGCGCCGCTGATATTGGTGATGCCTTCATTTAAGGCGAAGCGCGAGACGGGAGTCTTGCTGACAAACTGTTTGCGCCAATCGGGATTACGAATCTCACCGCCATAACTTTCGCGGTAATTGAGGATTTCGATCTGCTTTACGGTTCCTTCTGGCGAAAGCGCAACGGCATAATCAATGACCAAATGTTTGCCGATGACGTAGTCGACAATGAAAAAGCCGCAGAGTTTTCCGTTTTGTAGAGCGCGCCAGATTTCCTGGCCACGCAGGAGTTCTTTTTGCCCGCTCTTCGCTTCAATCGCATCGATTTGAGCCGGTGTAAACTTAATATGCGCGGCGACAAATTGATCGCATTCCGGAAAACAAACTTTCTGCGCGGCCGGCGCCGTCAGATATTGCACCGCGTAGGACGGCAATGGCACTGTCACCGTAATGGCGGCAGGCAAAATCCATTGTGGGATGTGGTTCACACGGCTAATCCTACGGGCATTCGGTTAGAAAAAGAAGCCGATGGCGCCAAGCAGATGGTCCGCGTGTGGTGAGTTAGGCGCGTCGTCGAACGCAAACTGGTAATCGAGTTTCAGCACGATTTGCGGAGCCGGGAAAGCGGCGATGCCAATGGTATGGAATTGTCGTGTGCCTTGACCGGTGGGCAAATTCATATCCCGTCCCTCGAATCCGCCCGTCTGCAGGTCTTCGTAGGTGTAGCGGTAGAACGGAACAATTTCCCAGCCGTTGCGAATCGACGCGCTCAACGAGATGTGATAGGCGGCTTCCAACGAACCGCCCCACATTTTGTCGCCCACATTGTTTTCCGGATCGCCATCATTGTTGGCGCGAAGATTGCGCGGATCACCGAGAAAGACATCGACAAGTTCACCGC
>DASPUI010000086.1:0-6676 GCA_035622995.1 Chthoniobacterales bacterium | reverse complement strand
AGTCTCCCGGCTTCGGCCCGGTCTGCAAAAGTCTGTTCCAAAATGAACTCGGTTCGAAAGGTGGGAAACTACAATGAGTGGGGCGTGGGCGAGTTTTGCAGAAGATCGATGCGCTGCTTCGTCCTTTCTATCTCGACGGCAAGCACCGAATAATTCCACTGACCCGCGACTTTTGTTGCCACAACGTAAATTTTACCTGCACCGCCAGGCCCGGAAATCGGAATCGCTAAATTCGCTTCGCCCGACGCTCCATTCACATTGGTATTCCCCGAGACGAACATCCCTTCTTCAATTGGCGAACCGAGCGCTGCGATTACGGCCGAACTCGTTTTTGCTCTCGCGACGGCATCTTTGTAAACATTGCTCGATTTAAGCGCCGCAAAAACGATCAACGTGATCGACAATGTGAACACGACGAACAGGACGATGATCGTTAAGCAACCGGTTGGTACAAACCATTTCCAGTTTCGCGTCCACCAGTTTCCATTTGCGGGTTTAGGTGGGAGCGGCGGCGTTTCCATTCAATTCGAATAATCAGCGCGGTAGCGACTGTTCCGTATTGGCCAGGGCATAGGCCGTAACTGCGACCACGGCCGAATTTTCAGCCAGTTGTCTCGGCACAATTTTATCCAGCGTGTCGGCAGCGGTGTGATGGTAATTAAAATAAAAACGACTGTCCTGGATCGGAGCAAAAGTTGGCACATTGGCTTTTTCCATCGGTTCAATATCAGCGCCGCAATGCTCGACCAGAGCGAGCATTCCGGCTCCAGACTCCTGCAAAATTGCGGCAATTGGTTTTAGGATCGCTTTAACTTGCGGCATAGCCTTGATGTTGAGACCAATCGGGTGATCCGCGCCGCTGTCGGTTTCGATCGCCGCGAAATGGTCCGCCCAATCGCGCTCGTGATCTTTGGCGTACTTTTTCGAGCCAGCCGACCCGTTTTCTTCGTTCATCCACGCGATCACGCGAATCGTCCGTTTCGGTTTCAAATGCAGCTGGTGAATCAGATTAGCTGCTTCCATCGAAACAGCGACGCCTGCGCCGTCATCAATCGCACCTGTTCCGAGATCCCACGAATCGAGGTGACCTGAAACAACAACGACCTGTTCGGGATGTTCGCTGCCTTTGACGTCGCCAATCACGTTCGCACTTTCGACGTCAGGCAAAGTTTGCGGCGTCAAAATCAATTTCATCGTCACCGATCCCTGTTTCACAAGATGGGCAATCAGGTCGGCGTCCTCAGCCGTGACCGCGCCGGCCGGAATTTTCGGCGCGTCGTCCGCATATTTCGTTTGGCCGGTGTGCGGAATCCGATATTCCGCCCCGCCGACTGATCGGATCAGACATGCGACCGCGCCTTGCCGCGCCGCCGCGCTCGGGCCATCGCTTCGATAAACAACCGCTTCGCCATAAGCTTCACCACCGCGGCCTTCGGCCGCTATCTGTTTATCAAAAGGATAATCGAAAAGCACAATTTTCCCGGCAATCTTTTGTCGCGACAATGATTTCAGCTCGTCAAAATTTTTAACTGCGATTATTTCGGCGGTGATTCCGCCGGTCGGCGTCGCCACACTTCCGCCAAGTGCGCAGAGAACGATTTTTTGCGTCGTATTATCAGCCTGGCCGGGAAATTGAATGAGAGCTGCCGATTCCTCGCCGCGGACCCAATGCGGCACCATCACTTTTTCAAGCTGCACGTCGCAGCCGATCGCTTTCAACTCAGCCCCCACGTACTCGACCGCTTTGGCCGCCTGTGCCGATCCACTCAAACGCGGCCCAATGTTGTCGGCCAGGTGCGCGACTTGTCGATACGCGTAGTCGCTGGTGAGAGCGGCCTGTTGCAATCGCTTCAAATCGGCAAGCGTCTCGGTTGAAAAAAACGCCGGCGTTGCGCTCGGCGTCGGACTGACGTTCGATGATGACTCCATTTGGGCCACCGCGCTGACGACGCTCAGGAGGAGCAGGCAAGTCGCCTTTGTCATGGGCCGCAGATTCATTTCAAGCGGCCTTCTTCGTAATCAAAGAGATCGCCCATTGTCTGAATGTCCGGGCGATCCGCAATCCCCAGTTCCTTCTTTCTTCGCCCCAACGTGAGCGAGGCAAAATCCCTCCAACCGATCTTCGAACTGAAGCCGTTCCAAACTGCGATATCGCCCTCGTTCAAGCGGCGGCCATTTTGGAAACACCATTCGAGGACCTCCTCGTCGGTCCCGCCTTCCAGCACACGGGCGCGAAGGTCGGCGTAATTAACTCGCAGAAGGTTGCAGCACGCGCCGTCAGCCGCTTTCATCGCCCCAAGATTCTGGTGATAATCCTCATGTAATTCGCCGCACGCATGCAGCCGAATTTTGTCCAGCATCCGCGCGAAATACATCATGCCCCGCGTGAGTTCTTTTGGGCTCTTTGGATAAGTAGTCATAAATGAAAGTGGATCATAACCCCACTCTTCGTGCTTGCGCAAAACTGCGTTGAAATCCGGCTACTTCTTACCGGCCAAATCGCGAGCGTGCGCCTCGATCAGCGAAGAAGGCCAATCGCCGCAGTCCGTACCTGTGGATCGGAAAACCGGTAAACACTTCGATCAAGCAGATAATGGATGAAACCGGTCGCAAAACCGAGCGCAAACAGCGCGGGAACCCAAGAGGACGTTCTCAATGCGATTGCGATCGCCCCAAAGATCCGGTCTCCATAATAAGTGCCGGCTTCGCGGTTTGCTTCTACCTCGAAGAGCGGCAGGAGCACGACCGACAATGCCATCAGGAAGAGAACAACGGCCCAAGGCCGAACATTTAGTTTATGGAGTGCGCTTCGAACCAGACCGCGACCGGGCACGGGCTCCTTGTTAGGCATTTGGGAAGCAAGGCCGGTTGCAAGGATCCAGTGCTGCGAGGTCCAAATTACCAGGAAAAGAAACAAGCTGCGCGGACGCAAAGCCAGGCCGACCATCAGCGCCAGGCCGACCATGTACAAGATTCGGGGCCAGGACCGTCGCGCCCCGCGAAACTCTGCCAACAGGACTACCGCAGTCGCGATGAAGAGCGCAACGGTTCCGACGTTACGGATTGCGTCCTGTCCCGATACAATCCAGGCGGCAAAGGGCAAGCGCTCGATCCATTGATCCTGATAGGCCACGGCGCCAGCGAGAATGTCTGCGACAAAAACAAGCACGCCACCAACGCAGAGCGCGAAAAAGCGATCCAGTCGTCGCGTTTGAATAGAGGCGGATAGTCCGGCACGCGCACGATAAAGTGAAAGCGCACCAAAATGCTGCGCTGCGAAGTGATATGTCACCCAGGCGTAGTCGATAATCGCCAGCCCAATCAAACGCTCCTCCCGTGTCCAAGGAAGCGCAGAATCAGACGGGAGAAACAGAGCAAAACAACCGAGCGTTACCAGGCTCGGGATAACGACAAACCGAACCGGCTGGAGTCTGAGCAGAGGGCGGTACGCTTCTGTGCAATAAGCGAGATACGTGCTGCACAATCGGTGGCCGATCCAGAACAGAGCCGTTAGGCCGAAATAAAGCAGATCGAGCGGACTGGACTCGGGATCGGAATATCCGTGAGCGAGCCACAGAACGATGGGGGCAAGCCAAAGCGCGCTCAGCATCCAAAATCCATCCCAGGCGGGTCCGCGCACCCAAAAGGAGGATTTCGATCGTGAAAACGCCGGGACGACAGTTGCAATTTCAATTGCCGCTGCCGAAGACGACCCCTCAGTCATACAAACGGCGCGCTGCCCTTCGACAATGCGCGCATTTATTTGTTAGGCAATCCGCCTTATTTTTTAAACCGCAAATCGACTCCGCCCGCGCCGATTGTAACGTCGACGCCGCGGGTGGTCGAGGTGAGTACGATGCGAACGTTATTTTGATTTTTCATGGCGACGGCTGATCGCCCGCCGGCCAGTGTCAGCCCGACGCCGGCCGCAGTATAATTGCCGCTGAAATCCCGAAGTTTCTTAAGATTGTAAACTTCTCCCGAAGCGGTCACGCCGGTGATTCCAACTTTGCCTAACGACAGGCCATTCACCGAAATCGGATAATCCCTGCCTTTGTACGTCAGAGTCCCGCCCCCCCAACTGACACCGATTCCGGCGGCGACTGCTCCGCCCCTTAGCCGCAAGGTCGCGTCCGGCCTTTCTTCATCGGCCGCTTGAGTGAATGCTGTCATCACGGCCAGGACGAAAAGCAGAATACCGATTTTCTTTAGTTTGTTCATAGTTAACTCCGTTAAATAAGTGGCGAATCATAAGGAATCGCGCACTCAGTGTTCCATGGGACCAAGGTCCCATATCTTACCGAGACCTTTCTGCCTTGAAAGGTAAAATTAGGGATACCGGTAACTCCTCGATCCGCGCGGCCGGCGGCCTTTTTCAGTCGCGCGCATGCCAAGATTTGATTGACTATGCTTAGTGGACGGCCAAATTCTTCACTCGGCGTCTATGCTCGGGTTCCTACAAACGGGCGGCAATAGCGCTAACAGACAACTGATCGAGTTAGCCCGCCTTTCTGTGCACTCTGGCGCATCTTTCTAAGTCATGAACTGGGTTAGCACCGTCTGGGGAATTTTGATTGGCGGATGTATGGCAATGGCGCTGCCCCAGCTGCTCATTGGCATTTGGCAACGAAACGGAGCCCGCTTGTTCTTTGTGCTAGCGGCGGGCGCTGTAATTGCGATTGCGTCCGGGGAGCTCATGATGATGCGTGCGAGTTCAATAGATTACTTTGCGCAGGCGATGCGTTGGACGACGGTGCCCATTTTTATCTTGGCGGCAGCAATGATTGGTTTTGTCCAACTCTATTTGAAAACCGGCCGACTCTGGCTTGGCCTAGGGGGTTGTGGCCTGAGTCTTGTCTACGTCGTTCTCAATTTCGCTTTCGACCCCAATGTGACGTTTCTAGCAATCACCGAGCTACGTCACTTACACTTTTTAGGTGAGACAGTGTCGGTGCCGATTGGATTGATCAGACCGTGGAGATACCTAGCAGATTTAGCCAACGTGGTTCTTTTAACCTACGTAATCGACGCCTCCGTCTCGTTGTGGCGACGAGGTAAAGCAGAGAACCGGCGCCGGGCCGTGATCGTGGGAGGGGGAATTACGTTTTTTATTCTGGTGGCAACCAGCCTCAAAATCTTAACTAACTTGCACATTTTGGCGGTACCTTACGTCGTCAGCTTTTGCTTCGCCGCCATCCTCGTGGCGATGGCTTTTGAAATGGGCTATGACTTGTTCGCTGCGACTCAAATTGCCAGGGAGCTCCAGCGGAGCGAATCGTCCTTGTCGGAAAGTGAGGCGCGTTTCCGAACGATGGCAGACGCCGCTCCCGTTCTGATCTGGATGTCGGGGCCGGACAAACTCTGCACCTTTTTTAACAAAGCATGGATGGACTTTACCGGACGAACAATGGAGCAAGAGGTCGGCGATGGCTGGACCGAGGGCGTGCACCCGGACGACTTCGACAAATGTTTAAGCACTTACCTTACTGCGTTTGACGGACGGAAACCGTTCGCCATGCAATATCGGCTCAGGCATTACGATGGTGAATATCGCTCCGTCACCGACAACGGAGTGCCACGCTACGGTCCCGCCGGAAGCTTCCGCGGATATATTGGCGCCTGTGTTGATGTCACAGACTTGCTAAAGCAGGAACAAGCTCTGCACCAATCCGAAGAACGGGTTGCTCTCGCGGCGGACGCGGCTCACCTCGGGGTATGGGAGCTGGATACGAAAACAAACAATCTCTGGATGTCCGACAAAGCGCGCGAGCTGTTTCAATTCGACTCTGAAGTGCCAGTTACTTATGCGGAGTTACAGGATCGTGTTCACGTGGAGGACCGCACCGCGCGAGATTTGGCGATGAAAAGGGCGATTGAAACACAGGGTGGTTACGAGATTGAATATCGAGTGCTTCTTCCCGATGGGACAGTGCGTTGGATTGCCGGACGCGCGCGCCGCGTACGCGACGAAGATGGTGAGCTAACCCGGTTGCTCGGCGTTTCGATGGACGTTACCGAGCGAAAAGAGGCCCAGGAACTTTTTCAGCTCGCAACCGACGCGTCGCCGAGCGGCACTTTATTGGTCAACGATCAGGCGCAAATAATCCTGGTTAACGCGCACATCGAAGAATTGTTCGGCTACGAACGGGACGAGCTAATTGGGAAGCCCATAGAAATGCTGGTGCCTGAGCGGTTCCGCCGGCAACATCCGGCCCATCGCGCGAAATTCCTGGCCGCGCCCCAGGCGCGAGTTATGGGTGCAGGACGAGATCTGTTCGCTCTTCGAAAAGACAGGACTGAGTTTCCGGTTGAGATTGGCCTGAACCCGGTCCGAACTCCGCGCGGCACTCTGGTTTTGGCTACGGTGGTGGACGTTTCTCCTCGAAAACGTGCGGAAGAGGAAGCCCGTCGTCAACGGGAACAGATCGATCTTCTCAGCCGGGTCAGCCTGCTTGGCGAGATGACTGCTTCTCTCGCGCATGAACTGAATCAACCTCTCTCGGCGGTCGTTAGCAACGCCAATGCCGGAGTGCGTTTTATCGACAAGGGAAAGGTCGAGCTTGGCGTACTAAGAGAAATCCTGGTCGACGTGGCAACGGCCGGTCATCGTGCTCATGATATTGTTAGCAGCGTCCGGAACACGATTAAAAAAGGAAGCGCCATCCGGCAACGGATA
>DASPUI010000085.1:0-33368 GCA_035622995.1 Chthoniobacterales bacterium | reverse complement strand
TTCCACGCCGTCGGTTACAAGTTGCCCGCCGAGAGTCTCTTCATCCTCTTCAATGCCTGGTCTCGGGACCCGATGCCCGCGATCGTCCGGCGTGACTTCCCATTCTTCCTCCAATCTGATCGTCTTGTCGTCTTCTTCCGGCGGCGGGGTGGACACTTCGCCTGATAATTCCCTGCGAGCCTGCGCCCAATCGGCCTCGGTAAAATCTTTGGGATCGCGTTCGTCAATCATTGCAATTTCCCGGGCCCGCCTTTCGATGTCTTCCGGTGAGGGAACGCCCATCCCATTTCCGTGCAGAGAAATCTTTCCGGCACTTGGCTGTTGTTGTCGGTTCATCTGATCTAATAACGGAAGCTGAAATGCGCCTGCGCGCAAAAAGATTAAAATGACATTCGATCTCGATCTGGGGTTTAAAGCAAATGAATCGTAAGGATTGTGAATTTGTCACCCTGACGACGGGCCGGCGAATCGCCTTTGCCGAATACGGCGACGCGAGGGGACAGCCCGTTTTCTTCTTCCACGGCTGGCCAAGCTCGCGAACGATGGGAGAATTAACTGAAACATCCGCTCGCGAGTTGGGCGTGCGCATCATTTCTCCAGACCGGCCGGGAATTTGCGGATCTACGTTTCAACCCAATCGGAAGCTGCTCGACTGGCCGCCGGTTGTCGAAGAGCTCGCCAACCATTTGAAGATCGAAGATTTCCGGGTGCTCGCTTTCTCCGGAGGTGCCCCCTACGGTTTTGCGACTGCGTGGCGAATGCGTGGCCGCGCTCGGGCGATCGCGATTGTGAGCGGCGCCCCGCCGATTGCCGAGTTGAGCGATCATGGCGGGCTACTCCCACTTTATCGATGGATGATCTGGTTTCATCAACACCAACCAAATTTGTTGCGCTCGCTGTTTTATGCCGCGCGGCCGCTTGTCTCTTTGCGCTCGACTGTGCGGATGGCGCAGAGACTATTGCGAATGCTACCGCCGTCCGACGCGGAGGCGTTGCGCAATCGGGTGGCCTTCGATATTTGCTTTGAGAGTCAGCGCAATGCCTGGCGCGGCTCGGCGGAAGGAGTAATTCGCGATGCGCGAATCTATGGGGAACCGTGGGGCTTTCGGTTGGAAGATGTGGATGTGCCAGTCCGTCTTTGGCACGGCATCGCTGACCGCGCCTTTTCGTTTCATATCGCGCAAGAGGTCGCAAGGCGTTTGCCGAACTGCACGGCCCGCTTCATCGAGGACGAAGGTCATTACTCGACTCCGATCAGGCGAATGCGCGAGATTTTGGCCGATTTGATTTCAGTAAATGCAGGGCGCCGCATCTCCGACGCCGATTAAATTTTTTGGACAAGCTGGCTCATCTTCCCCCCGGAAAAATTTCGTGCGCTGGGCATGCTGCACGCTAAACATGTTCCGTGGAAGATTTCACAGCGGGAACGATCCAAAATCAACCAACGCGACGGCAGTGGAGCGTTGAAGCGCCTTTTGACGAGCGTATCCGCAAATTAGTGCGCGAATGGGGCGCAGAAGGATCCGCGGAATTAATCGAAGAGATGATTGTCACCGCGCTGAAAATTGCGCGGGACCGGATGGGCGTGGCCGACCTTAAGTTGATCAATCGATCCCTGAAAGAACTGCGTTACGCGGCGAAAGTTTTCGCGCCATTTCAGCATTTTCGAAAGGTTGCCGTATTCGGATCGGCCCGCGTTTCGCCGGAAGCGCCCGAAGCAAGGGTGGCGGAGGATTTTTCCCGAAAAATGGTCGCGCACAATTACATGGTCATTACCGGCGGGGGCGACGGAATCATGGGCGCGGCCCAGCGTGGAGCTGGTCGCGAGCAGAGTTTCGGTTTGAATATTCGGCTGCCGTTTGAGCAGCGCGCCAACGTGGTCATTGATGGCGATCCGAAGCTCATCAATTTTAACTACTTCTTTACGCGCAAACTGAACTTTGTGAAAGAAACGCACGCGTTCGCGCTTTTCCCCGGCGGCTTCGGCACCTTGGACGAATGCTTCGAAGCGCTGACGCTCATGCAAACCGGCAAAGCACGCATCATTCCGCTGGTTCTCCTCGATCGTCCCAACGGAAAGTATTGGGAAACATGGATGAGATTTCTGACCGATTATCTTTTCAAGATCGGCTTTGTCTCGGAAGACGATTTTCATTTTTTTAAAATCGTCCACGACGTTGATCAGGCGGTGGCCGAGATCGTCAATTTCTATAAGACCTTTCATTCGATGCGGTGGGTGGGCGAAAAACTGGTGATCCGGATTGCCAGGCGCCTAACGAATTCCGCAATGGTCGATCTTAACAAGAATTTCGCCGACCTGGTTCGCAAAGGCGAAATTGTTCAGGGCAGCGCATTGCGCATGGAAAAGAACGAGCCGGAGATTTTGGAGTTGCCGCGTTTGATCCTCACCCCGCACCGCCGCAATTTCGGGCGGTTCCGGCAGTTGATCGACGCCATTAACGCGTCGCCGCTCGGGTAGGACACCATCCGTCACGATCATTTCTGGACTGGATAATCTGTCCGATGAAAGTTTCTGGATGGGAATCTTTGCGCGATTTGAACGGACCAGCATCAAGAGAACGACAATTGGACTATTAGTTTTCGCGGCGTGTTTTACACAAATCCTCGCGCAGAACACATCGAGTTTAACCGATGGTGAACTCGGACGGCTTGCCGATTGGGTCGTGCAATCCGGCAAACAAACCTTCCTGAATGCTCCGGCCGCGGAGGCGATGGGGTTGGGCAAATTTGCATTGCCGATGCACGGACTCGCATTTAAACCGCCCGGTGATGATCATGTTCACATCGTCCTCGTCGGCACAAGCCGGGGAGAGACCGATATTGTCGTTACCCATACGACGCTCGACCAGGTCGGTCCGATGTGGCTTACCTCGCCGACGGGAACGTTGAAGAAAACAATCTACGAAGATGCAAAGGGTATCGCTGTGGTTACGGACGGTCGCTTCGATGCCGATTTCCAGGCTCAAAAGGCCTATCTGCTTTCGAAAATTCCTGCGGAGTAGCCGTAGCCACCGCCTTCAAGAGGAACTGCTGCCTGCCTGCGCGCGCCGCTCGAGAATGTAATCGTGGATGGTGTTGACAGTGCGAAGCGCTTTACCCGCGACTTCGGAGTTCGGCACGCTCACTCCGAAAACTTTTTCCATGCTGACCGCGAGCTCGAGCGCGTCGATTGAATCCAGTCCGAGCCCATTCGGGCCAAAAAGTGGCAGATCGTCGCCGATTTGATCGGCGGTAGTCTGGAGCATCAGATTTTTCACCAGCATTTCCTTAATCCGCGCGCGTAAGTCTGGGTCGGGCATATCAGAGGCGGCGAAGTTGTCGTAATGAGAGCAGCACGTCAATCGCGCAGATCGACCCTGGAAGGTGCTGCGCCATCAGTGCTGAATTATGAGACCCGACAGGCGTCTCTCCACTAATTCTAAGTCTGGTCGCTTTGTTTGCCCGGAGTGGCTTGGTTTGCGTCGGGCTGAACTGCGGGAGCGCTGTCGGTTCTGGCAACGGTCGATTGCGCGGGCTGCGCATTTGGCGTTGAAGCCGGAGTATCGGTCTTGCCGGCCTTATGCAGTTCGTCGCTGAATTCGTCCTTCGCCTTTTGAAATTCCTTGATCGCCTGCCCAAGACCTTTAGCCAGTTCGGGCAGTTTCTTCGCTCCGAACAAAACCAGGATGATCAACAAAATGATGATCAAATCCGGTCCGCCGAAATTCATCAAACTCGCGAGAACCCTCATCGTTAGTCAAACATCAGACCGTTTCCCTAACTTGCAAGGCAATTCCTGCCTGAGTGAAGCGTCGGTTACACGTCGTAGTACATCGAGAACTCGTAGGGATGCGGTCGAAGACGTAGAGCGTCGTATTCTTTTTGTTTCAGGTCGATCCAGTTGGAGATGAAGTCGGCGTTGAAGACGTCGCCGCGGAGGAGGAATGAATGATCGGCCTGGAGCGCTTCAATTGCGCCGCGGAGTGAATCGGGCACGCTCGCAATCTGCGCCAGTTCTTCCGGCGGAAGATCGTAGAGATTTTTATCGAGTGGATCGCCCGGATCGATCCGATTTTGAACGCCGTCGAGGCCGGCGAGCAACATCGCGCTGAACGCGAGATAAGGATTAGACGCAGCGTCGGGCGTGCGGAACTCGATTCGTTTGGCTTTTGGATTGGCCGAGTAAGTTGGAATCCGAATTGCGGCCGACCGATTGCGCGCCGAGTAAGCGAGGTTAACCGGCGCTTCAAATCCGGGGACGAGCCGCTTGTAACTGTTCGTGGTCGGATTCGTTAGGCAAGTAAGCGCAGGGGCGTGTTTCAAAATTCCCCCGATGAAAAAGAGCGCGAGATCGCTCAGGCCGGCATAACCGTTCCCGGCAAAGAGCGGTTTATCGCCATTCCAAAGCGATATGTGGGTGTGCATGCCGGAGCCGTTGTCGGCAAAAATGGGCTTGGGCATGAACGTGACGGTCTTGTTATGCCGCTTGGCGACGTTGCGCAGAATGTATTTGTAATACTGCATGTGGTCGCCCATGCGCTTGAGCGGAGCAAAACGAATGTCGATTTCGGCCTGACCGGCAGTGGCGACTTCGTGATGCTGGCGTTCAATTGGAACTCCTGCGCGCTCGAGTTCGAGACACATTTCGTTGCGAATGTCCTGCAAGCTATCCATCGGCGAGACCGGAAAGTACCCTTCCTTTGGCCGAATTTTGTAACCAAGATTGGGGAATTCCTCGCGCGCGCTGTTCCAATGGCCTTCGGTACTCTCGACCTGATGGAACGACGAGTTGTGATTGTAGCTGAAACGCACGTCGTCAAAGATGAAGAATTCCGCTTCCGGTCCGATGAAGGCGGTGTCGGCAATGCCGGTCGATTTCAAATAAGCTTCCGCTTTTTCCGCGACGCCCCGTGGATCGCGGTCGTACGGCTCGCGCGTGATCGGATCGACAATTGTGCAGATCAAACTGAGGGTCGGCTCGGCGTTGAAGATATCGATCCAGGCGGTCGCCGCGTCCGGAATAACGAGCATATCGGAGGCGTTGATGACTCTCCAACCCCGGATGCTCGACCCATCAAAGCCTAATCCATCGGTAAAAATTTCCTCGTTATATTCAGTCAGGGTGGTGGTGAAATGCTGCCACGTGCCTAACAAGTCGGTGAACTTGAAATCGATCAATTTCACGTTGTTGTCTTTGATCATTTTGCTGACGTCAGATGGAGTTTTGTCTTTAGCCATGTTGTAGAGCTGAGGAGTTGAGTTGTTGAATTGTTGAGAAAACCTGAATCGCCGTTATTCGCCAATTACCGGAAACAAAATGAGCCGAGACAACCCATTTGAGCAACGGGTTGAGATCGACCGGGGTAATCACACCGCTTTTTCGCCGACTTCTTCCGTGCGGATGCGGATCGCGTGTTCCACCGGGAGGACAAAGACTTTTCCGTCGCCGATCTTGCCCGTTTTGGCTGCTCCGACCACGGCCGTGACTGCTTTTTCTACCATGTCATCGGCGAGCACGACCTCGACCTTCACTTTGGGCAAAAAATCAACGGTGTATTCGCTGCCACGATAGATCTCGGTGTGGCCTTTCTGCCGTCCGAATCCTTTTACTTCCGTGACGGTCATTCCTTCAATCCCGAGTTCGGCCAAAGCTTCCTTGACCTCCTCGAGCTTGAACGGCTTGATGATCGCTTCCAGTTTTTTCATGTCGCTTTAAACTCGTGACCGGCTGGTGCTTTGCAATCGAAAATCGAAAGCTGAGCGCGGCACGCGCTCTCTTAGCAATGTCGAAAGGCAAATGCAATCACGATTTTTCATGCCGAGGAGCGCAAAATTTAAGAAGGGTGGATATTGGGCATCGAACGTCAACTGCCGGTCCGGTTCGGGCCGCTTTCCTTTTATGCGCTGCTTTGCCTCGTAAATTTGACGGCGCTTGGTTGACTGCGTTTATAATCGACTGAATGCCCCGCGATTCTTTCGTTCACCTCCACCTCCATACTGAATATTCGCTGCTCGATGGCGCGATCCGGATGAGGGAACTGATGAAAAAGGCGCGGGAATTCAAAATGCCGGCGGTGGCGATGACCGACCACGGCAATCTCTTTGGGGCGATTGAATTTTATCAGGAGGCAAAAAACGCCGGGATTAAGCCGATTATTGGCTGCGAGGCCTACATCGCGCCGCGTTCATACAAAGACCGGTCGACGCGAGATGCCGCTTATCATTTCACGCTGCTGGCGCGCGACGGCGTAGGTTATCACAACCTGGTCAAACTGATCTCGATCGCGCATCTGGACGGGTTTCATTACCGGCCAAGGATCGACAAGGAGCTGCTGGCGGAACATTCGGCCGGCCTGATTGGTCTGAGCGGTTGTCTTGCGAGCGAAGTGAATTCGGCGCTTCAAGCCAACAAGATCGACATTGCCAAACAGGCGGCGGCGGAATATTGCGACATTTTCGGCCGGGAAAATTTTTTCATCGAGTTGCACGACCATGGAATGGAGGAGCAAAAATGGTGCAACGCGGTATTGCCGAAAATTGCGCAGGATCTCGGAGTCGGTTTGGTGGCAGCGAATGACGTCCACTTCCTGCGCCGAAGCGATCATGAAGCGCACGACGTCATGCTTTGCATCGGCACCGGCAAGATGGTGCAGGACGAAAATCGAATGCGCTACAAGCCGGAGCTTTACTTCAAATCACCCGACGAAATGCGCGAAGTGTTCAAGGATTTCCCGCAAGCGATCGCGAACACGCTGGCAATCGCCGAAGGCTGCAATCTGGAAATCGAGCTCGGTAAATCAAAATATCCGGAGTATCCGATGACGAATGGCGGTTCGCGCGAAGAGTATCTGCGCGAGCTCTGCGAGAAAGGTTTGCAGCAGCGCTACGGCGAGCGCGCCCGAAATGACGATCAGCTGCAAAAGCGCCTTAATTACGAACTCGGCGTGCTCGAAAGGACCGGTTTTGTCAGTTATATCCTGATTGTCTGGGACTTCATCCATTTCGCGAAGGAGAAAAAAATTCCGGTTGGCCCCGGGCGCGGCTCGGCCGCGGGTTCACTGGTCGCTTATGTTCTAGGGATTACGGACATCGATCCGCTGCAATTCGGATTGATCTTCGAGCGGTTCCTTAATCCTGATCGGATTTCGCCGCCGGACATTGATGTCGATTTTTGCGAAGCGCGGCGCGGTGAAGTTCTCGATTATGTTCGCCAAAAATATGGCGAGCGGCGCGTGGCACAGATCATTACGTTCGGAAAATTGAAGGCGAAAAGCGTGGTGCGGGATGTCGGGCGGGTTATGGGCCTGCCCTACGCCGCAGCCGATCGGATCGCCAAAATGATTCCAAACGAGTTGAATATCACTCTCGACTCGGCCGTTGAAAAAAACTCCGAATTGAAACGCGCGCTCGCGAACGAGCCGCAGACGAAGCAGGTTTTCGATTACGGAAAAATTCTGGAAGGTCTTTCGCGCAATGCCGGCGTTCATGCGGCCGGAGTCGTCATTGCCGATCGCGATTTGACCGACTACATCCCGCTTTGCCGCGATGTGAAAGGGAACGACGTGATCAGTCAGTACCCGATGGGCCCGCTGAACGATCTCGGTTTGCTAAAAATGGATTTCCTCGGCCTGAAAACGCTGACCGTGATCGAGGACACGCTCTCCCTGATTCACCAACGCGAGCCGGATTTCTCGATCAAGAACATTCCGCTCGACGATCAGGCTGCGTTCGATCTGTGCAACCGTGGCGAAACGATCGGGCTGTTCCAAATGGAATCGGGCGGGATGACGAATTTGTCGAAGCAGTTCGATGTGCGAAAGCTCGATGACATCATTGCATTAATTGCGCTTTATCGGCCTGGGCCAATGGAGCTGATTCCCGAATACGTGAAGGCGAAAAAGGGGATCACGCCCATCAGGTATTTGCATCCGTTGCTGGAAGAAATCTGCGCCGACACCTACGGCGTGATGATTTACCAGGAACAGGTAATGGCGGCCGCGAGCAAACTAGCCGGTTATTCGCTGGCCCAGGCCGACCTCCTTCGCCGGGCGATGGGAAAAAAAGACAAGGAGAAGATGGCGAAGGAGCGCCAGAATTTTATCGAAGGTTGCGCGCGCGCGAACAAGATTCCGGAGAAAAAGGCGAACGCCATTTTCGATTTGCTGGAAAAATTTGCCGGGTATGGATTTAACAAAAGTCACAGCGCGGCCTACGGCGTCATCAGTTATCAGACCGCTTACCTGAAGGCCCATTATCCGGTGGAATTCATGGCCGGATTATTGAGTAATGAAATCAATAACACTGAAAAGATTTCGGTGTTCGTGGGGGAATGCAAACGAATGGGGATCGCGATTTTGCCGCCCGACCTCAATCGCAGTGGGCTCAAATTTAGGCCCGAGTCGCATGCCGGACAGATGGCCATTCGCTACGGCCTCGCCGCGATCAAGAATGTTGGCGAAGCCGCGATGGAACTATCGATCCAGGATCGCCAGCAAAATGGCGATTTCAAATCGCTGGAGGATTTCTGTGGTCGCCTTGGGACCCGGGTGGCGAATCGGAAAATGCTGGAAAGCCTGATCAAGGCAGGAGCGTTTGATTTTCTGGGGCGCGACCGCGCCGAGCTCTTCGATTGCATCGACGAAGCGTTGGCCGTTTCGGCGGCCGCGCATCGAGATCGGACGGCCGGTCAAGTTTCGTTGTTCGATGATGAAACGCACGCCGCGACGTCCAACCGGAAGCGAACGGTCGTGCCGTGGAGCGATCACGAAAAGCTTTCCTACGAAAAAGAGTTGCTGGGCTTTTACGTCAGCGGCCATCCGCTCGACGCTTATGTTAATCTTTTTGCCGGCCAGAATTACCAAACGATCGATTCGTTAGGCCAACTGGACGATCGGGCGCAGTTCAAAACAGCCGGCGCGATCGTGCAACTGGAGAAAAAGTTTACGCGCAAGGAAGGAAAACCGTTCGCGGTCGTCTGGCTGGAGGATTTGACCGGCACGCTCGAGGTCGTGATTTGGAATGACGTTTACCTGCAAGTTGCAAATATTTTGGAGACCGGTCGCGTGATCGAGATTCGTGGAACAATCGACACGCGAGGAGATTCACTGCGCGCAACCGCGCAGAAAGTCCGCCTGGTTACGCGCGAAAAAGCCAACGGCTCCGAAAAATCGACATCGATTGATAAGCCGGTGGTGATTTTGCAATTCTCTCCCGCAACCACGACCGACGACCTGCACGAAGTCCGGCAAATTCTTGCCAGTTCGCCCGGCCAGTGTCCGGTGCAATTCCTGTTCGACCGCGCGCCTGACAATCCGTTGCGGGTGGATGCAGGAGAAGATTTCCGGGTCGATCTTACGAGCGATCTTCAGCAAAAACTTTCGCGTTGGCTGGTGACAACGAAAGTCGAACGACGCAATGCCATGGACAATCGACCAAATCTCTAGCGATGGCGCGAACGTTTGCGGTGCAGCGCAGGTCTACCTTCCGGCGGTAGATAGATCCCGAAACTTAACGTTTTCTCTTCCAGCATATCGGCCGGGCACAACGGAATGGTGCGGTCATCCAGGCTCGGTGGCGCTGGCGATTTGGTTGATTCAGGCCGCAACGTCAGCGTCCAGCTTCGGGAAAAGAGGTTGCCGCGGTATTCCATTTGCCTGACGGTTGGCGCAAGGACGTTCTGAGCGCGCGAAAAGGAGATTCGATTGATGCAATCGTGTGGAGCAGGAAGCATTTCAAATAGCGCCAGATTGCTTGTTAGATCGATCACAACTTGATCGGTGTTAGCCGCATCAATCTCTCCGATCAAAGAGAGATCTGCATCGTTGTTTGCGATGCGAATGAAATCGATCAAACCGTGGCTCCCAGTGAAATTGACACGTCCAGCCACATTCGTAGCGCCGAAAAGTTTACTTTCCATTTTCCCTTCAATCAATTGCATGTCCCCGTCGATTGTCGGATGCCGCAGGGTCCCGGAAACGTGAATTCCACCGCTTACAATCCCGCCGCGAAAAACTCCCAGGCCGAGCCAGCGGGGGCTGTTGGCAAAGGAGAGCATCGGCACGCTCAGAATCAGATTGAGCGGTCGAATAGCAAACTGCTCCGGGGTTTCTCCGATCCACAACGGAAGCGAGATGACTCCGATATCGATCGGGCGCGATTCCGGACAGGTGAGCGTCACGTTTCCATTCCAGACGCTGGAATCGGCTGCGAACTGAAAATGAGCCGGCGCCGGATGCGCGTCCGCGACAATCGTTAGGCCAAAAATGGACAAATACTCGGTGAGATTGTCGACATTTGCGCTGACGGAGCCCGAATAATTATGCCCGGCCCCGAGATCAATTCTTCCTTCCGCATGCAACCAGTCCTTTTTTCGACTCAAATCGAGCTGTTCAATCTCGAGTTGGCTCGCTTTCAATCCAAGGCTGGCGGTAAAATCGTCAATCCGCGTTTTAAAAATCGAAAGGCCCTTACCGGTGGCCATGATGTGACCACCGATCCGGCGGCCGCGCGTGTCCATTGTCCCTTCGACGGCGATTTGGCCGGCAAAATCGCCGGGCTGCGCTCCGAAGAGGCTGGCAAACTGGCCAAGATCATTGATTGAGCCCGAAATATCGCTGCGAAAATCGGGAGCCAGCCATTCGTTAGGCTTCGACCCTAACGAACCTTCGCCGCTCAACGTTAGCTCATTGTTGCGCTGCTTGAGGTAGAGCTGCTGAAGCTGGATCCGCCGATTATAAAAAACCGCGCCGAGCATGATGGTGTCGGCCGCGTGATCGCGCCAGCTTAGACCCGTTAGTTCGGTCCAAACCGAGGCGGTTGCGTGCTCCAGATCGTGTGGATCGCCACGAAAAGTAAATTTGCAGGCGCGGAGCGAGCCGCCAAGTCGATCGGTGAAGCCGAGCGCCTCGGAAGTCTGGGAAAGCGAAATGTCATTGCCCGAACCGGCAAAAGTCCAGAGTGAGTGTCCTGGCCGCCATTCATCCGCGAAGCTGGCGCGAATTTTTCCGCCGAAAGTATCCAGATCGAATTGAAAATCCGCGCGCTGTTTGCTCAATCGCGAAAAATCGACCGTCAGAGATTGAAGATCGAGACCGCGGCCAAGAGTAATTCCGCCGAGGGTAAGCCGGTTTTCCTGCCACTTGGTCGCGCCTCGCAAATTTAAAAACGTTTGATGAAGCAGCGGAGACGAGATCACGAGCTCGCTCGCGGTAAAACGACCCGCTTCGATCTCGCTTGCCGAGATCGATCCGTTCTGTAACGAGACCATGGTATCTTTTCCCTCCAGCCGCAGCTCAAAGTTCGCGACCGTAAAACGGTTTGGCAGCATTTTTTGGACAGTCGCCCAATCGATCCGCCTTTGGGTGTCGTTTGATGAACTGCGAGTGATTCGAACCTGGACCTTTTCGACGGACACATTGCGAAGATCCCGGCCGAGCGTGCCAGCCAGAATTCGCGCCAGGTTAAGATCGATGGTCAGGTGGTCGGCCTCAATCTCGAAGGAATTGGTGCGGGGATCCGTAATGTGTATCCTCTGGATCGTTGCCGGTCGAAAGAGAGGCGTCTCGATCGTTCCCATTTCGATCTGAATTCCCTGACGTCGTGCCTGCCAGGATATCCAAAGTCGCAAACCGCCGCCGATCAAAAATGACGAAAGGAAAATTGCGACGAGCGCAATGAGCAGCGCAAGCAGGATTCCGGATCGAAGTCGCATCGGCGAAGAGCTAGATGGAAGTGAATCGTGATTGACCGCGGTGATCAAACACGATTCATCGACTTATTCGGCTTTCTTTTGCCCGTCGTCGAACAAGATGTGCAATGGCTGCGGCACTCGAATCCGCGCCTCGAGCTGTTCTTGCAGCGCCCGTTCCGCCTCCACCGGCAGATTTGCCTGAATCGCTTTCTCCCGGGCGAGAGCGGGCAGGATCGACAATTCGTTTTGCACGTCATCACTCGAAATGCGGTTCCAAAGACCATTTTCGAATTCCAGTACATCCAACTGCTCCTGTTCGACCCCAAGAATTTTCGCATGCGGAAGCGCGACCACGATTTCTTCAGCGCGAATGTCGATCGAAAAATCCTGACGCAGATCGAAGCCAGCCTTGGCGGTAAACGTGCCGTGAAGTTTCACGTGCTTGGAACTTCCCGCCCATGTGCTTTGAAATTCGTGCTCCACTTCAATCCGGCGCGAAACCATCGCCAGCTCGCTGGTCGGCGTGGTTTGTTCCAGATAAACGCGATTATTAATCGTTACGCGTGGCTGCAAATGCGCAATGTCGATGAAAGCGGAACGGAAATCCCTGCCAAGTCGCTCCAGCTCGTCCGCGCTCTGATGCGCAGTTCGTGTCGGCCAGCTCTCAAGTCGAAGAAAAATAATCAACACCACCGCCGCAACCGCGATGATGCTCAGCGCCAGCGGCCACCAGATTCCTGATTTCTCCGACTTCAACAGTTGAGCGTTGGGCGTTTAGGGTTGGGCGTTTTCTTCAACTTAAAATCGAAAGACCAAAGAGCGGGGTCCGGGCACGGGTAGGGATGGACGTTGCTCTACAAAAAAGTACCGCCCCCCACGCCCGATGGACGTGAAGGGCGGCTGTTCCCCCCAGAACATTTTCTAAATCTGCGCACCTAGTAGCCGAGACTGGACGGTACTGCAATAAATTTTCTACAGTTTATGCTCGATGCAGCCTGGATTGCAACCATTTACGTGATCAACCCATTCCGTCGATTGATTTTTGTCCCCCCAAAGCGATACCTTGCAGAAGCTGGTCGCGCGCGTTCTATTTTTGATATGCGGAAGGTCGAAAAAGGCCGAAACCTGGCGGGGTCGTTGCTGGTCGCGCACCCAAATATGCTCGATCCAAATTTTCGACGCACGGTGCTTTACATCTCCAGCCACGACCCGGAAGAAGGCGCGCTTGGCGTGATCATTAACCGTCCGCTGGACAAAAATGTAGCCGAACTGGTGACGGAGATGCCGCCCGCCGGTTTGGCGGACGTGCCGGTTTTCCTGGGCGGACCCGTTGGAAAAAATCAACTGATGTTCGCCGCATTCGAATGGCACAAGGAATCTGGTCTGAAGTTGAATCATGATGTCAGCGCAAGCGAAGCAAGCGCACCGACGGATGGTGAGCCCGTGTCGATTTGCGCTTTCGTGGGCTATGCGGGCTGGGGCGCGGGACAGTTGGAGTTGGAGATGCGGCAAAAAGCATGGATCGTTCAAAAACCGAGCCGGTCGATCTTGAAGCCGGATCGGTTGCCAAGGCTCTGGTTTGATATCATGCGTGCACTTGGTCCCTGGTATAAAATGCTCTCTGCTGCGCCTGACGATCCGTCACTAAACTAGTCGCCCTCGTGATCAATTAGTTCGTCTCGGGCGTTTTCGAGCTTGTCACTTGTCCCATGTCACTTATCACTCTGTTAAATGATCATTGGCGTTCCGAAAGAAATTAAAGAGCAGGAGCAGCGCGTGGCGCTTCTTCCCGCAGCGGCGGAGCAATTAAAGAAACGGGGGCATGCGGTCCTTGTGGAAAGAAACGCGGGCCTCGGTTCTGGTTATCCAGATGAAGAGTATCGAAGGGCCGGCGCGGAGATTGTCGATTCTGCCAAGGAAGTATTCGCACGCGCGGAGATGATCGTGAAGGTGAAGGAGCCGCTTGCAGCGGAGTTTCCGCTGCTGCGTCGCGGTCAAATTCTTTTCACCTATTTGCATTTGGCCGCCAGCAAATCGTTGACCGAAGCTCTGCTCGAGTCAGGCGTGACCGGCGTTGCCTACGAAACAATCCAGGTGGGGAATCGTCTTCCGCTGCTCGAACCGATGAGCGAAATCGCCGGGCGCATGTCAGTGGTGATGGGGGCGTACTTTTTGGCCAAGCACAACGGCGGGAGTGGCGTGTTGTTAGGCGGCGTCCCGGGAGTTTTGCCGGGCCGGGTGGTGGTGATCGGTGGCGGCACAGCGGGTGTGAATGCCGCGCGAATGGCGACTGGTCTGGGCGCTGACGTGACAATTCTTGAAGTCGACCTTGAGCGAATGCGATTTCTCGACATCACGATGGGAAGTGCGCACACACTTTACTCGAGCGAATCTCATTTGCAGGAGTTGATGCCGAACGTCGATTTGTTGATCGGCGCGGTGCTGGTCCCGGGTGCGAAGGCGCCAAAACTCATCACCCGCGCGATGTTGAAAAAAATGAAAGCCGGCAGTGTACTGGTGGATATTGCGATCGACCAGGGCGGTTGCGCCGAGACTTCGCGTCCGACAACGCATCTTGCTCCGATTTATGTCGAAGAAGGAGTCACCCATTATTGCGTGGCCAACATGCCGGCTGCGTACGCGCGGACGGCGACGCAGGCCCTAACAAATATCACTTATCGTTATGTCGAGCTTCTCGCCGATTTCGGTCTCGAGGAAGCGTGCAGGCGGCAACCAGCGCTGGTTGGTGGAATCAACACTCGTGAGGGTAAATTGACGTGTCAGGCGGTGGCCGACGCGCATGGCATGACCTACACGGCGCCGGTCTGACTGGATTTTTGCACCTGAAATGTCGTCTTGCTCTGAAGTACGATTTAGTTAAGTATCAAACCCTCGACTTAAAATTATGAAGAAATATATCTGCATTTTAGCTGGGGCCGCGCTTCTCGTGGCTTGCGAACAAAAAACTGAAAACGCCGCCCCGGCCGCAAGTCCGGCTGCCTCACCGGAATCAACGGCTAGCTCGACGAGCGAAAGTACCACGACTTCTTCTCCGTCAGCTACCCCTTAAATAATTGTCAGGTCTTGCCCGTCCAAGATGCATGCAGAAGTAAATCTGCATTTTGGCTGGGGTTGCATTGCTGGCTGCATGTGAGCAAAAGGAAACCACGGTAACTAATCCGCCGCGGAGAAAAAGGAGAACAATACGACGGTGATCAAGGAATCACCGGCTCCTTCATCGGAAACCAAGACCGATATCACTGTCAAAACTTCACCTTCTCCGTAAATTCGGAGTCGGATTGAATCTGCAAGATCTTTTCCTGAGTTTTCGGGGAAAGATTTTTGCTTTGATGAATTGAGATACAGGCGGTTCACCTGGACCCGCCCGTTCTGTATCAGTTAGGCGATCGGGCTCAATCGCCCTACCTTTCCGGAAAAGATGCTGGCAAAATTCACATTTCCGAAGAGTCGACGTTTGACGCGGTCATCCGAATTCGAGCGCGTTAAAAAGGAGGGAAATGCGCAGCATGGAAAATTGCTCGTGGTCAGCGCGCTGAAGGCTGAGGTCGACAGTCCGGGCCGTGCCGGGTTTGTCACTTCGCGCAGAATTGGTCGGGCCGCTGTTCGAAATCGGGTCCGGCGTCGCCTTCGCGAAATCGTGCGCAAACATCAGCATGAGATCGGGGCGGGCTGGTGGGTCGTCACCATCGCTCGTCCCGCTGCCGCGGGCGCAACGTTTGTCGAGTTGGAAGATGCCTGGTTGCGTCTGGCCAAGCGCGCTTCTATTCTAGCGCTCTGATGCGCGGACTCATTCGCATTTTTATTCGTACTTACCAGCTTACGCTCTCGCCGATTTTGGCCGGACTTGGTGGTTTTGGCTGCCGATTTCAGCCCACTTGTTCCGAATATTTCTTGCAGGCGGTCGAAACACACGGTGCCTGGAAAGGCTCCTGGCTCGGAATTAAACGCATCGGGCGCTGTCATCCTTGGGGTGTGGGTGGCGACGATCCTGTCCCTGGAATTCGCGCAGCCGAACCGAACGTGTGATTTACCGGCGCAAAGACTTTTATGGATCGAACGGCATGGATCGCAGTTACTCTTTGCGTGATCGGTTTGGTTGCGTGGGAATGGTGGATTGCCAAACACACACCGCCGCGGCCGGCTGTCGCTGTCGCTTCACCAACTCCTTCGAGCACACTTGTTGAGCCCGGCGCGACGCCGGCCACTCCGCTCTTTTCGCCGGCCCCGGTCGCAGCTTCAACTGCCGCTCCCTCTCCAACCATTCCGCCATCGGAAGTGCGGGTGGAAAAATTACAAAATGCCGATGTCGAACTTGACCTAACGAACGCCGGCGGAGGGATCGCAAAAGCCGTTCTTCACAATTACAAAGCGGAAGCCGATGCCCCGGTCACGCTAAATTCTCGCACCAGCATGCCGATTGGCGCGATCGTGGACAATCCAGCCGCCCCTGGGCTGCAAAAATACGAGGTCGATCGAACCGGTGACGCGGTTCAGTTTGTCTGCCAGGCGCCCGAGGAAGTGACGATTCGAAAAAAATTCTTCTTTCCAAAATCGAATGAGGTGCGGGACAATTTTATTGCGGAGCTCGACCTTGATTTTGTAAACGGCGGCGCGAAGCCGTTTGCGAACGCGGGATATTTTGTTGCGCTCGGCAGTGCGGCTCCTATTCATCCGCGCGATTATTCATATTATACCCGGCTGGTCTGGTGCATTGACGGGAAAGCAAAGGGAATCGACGTCAATTGGTTCGGCGCGAGCGGCGGATTTCTTGGAATCGGCCAGCGCCCACCGCAATCAGTTTACCAGCAGCCGACACCTAACGCTGATTGGGCGGCGGTCAGCGATCAATTTTTCACCACTTTGATTGCTCCACTGAATTCGAAGGCGGAAGGCGTTTGGGCGCGCCGAATTGACATTGCGCCGGAGCAAAAGGTTTACGCACTCGAGGGCGCTTTGAAAATGCCGGCCCTGCAAATTGCGGCGGGCAAGACTTATAGCGCACGCTTTCAGATTTACGCCGGTCCGAAGATCTATCATCGGCTCGCGCAGCTCAATCATAACGAAGCCGAGGTGATGGATTTCGGCATTTTCAAGATCGTCAGCCAATTTCTGCTCAACTTCATGAATCTGCTGCATGGCCTGCTCTGGCACAGCTACGCGGCGGCCATTCTGGCGTTGACCACCATCATTCGAATTGTGCTCTGGCCGTTGCAGACCAAAGCAAACCGCTCGATGCGCCAAACCGCTGCCCTCGGTCCGAAGATGCAGGAGCTGCGCGAAAAGTATAAGGACGACCCGACGAAAATGAACCAGGAAGTGATGAAGCTCTATAAAGAGTACGGCATCAATCCGGTGGGCGGCTGTTTGCCGATGTTCATCCAGATTCCAATTTTCTTTGGACTCTACAAAATGCTTTCTCAGGCAGTTGAATTGCGAAACGCGAAATTTCTCTGGGTCCGCGATTTATCGCAGCCCGACACGGTCGCGCACCTGCCGGTGCTCGGCTGGCCGATCAACCCGATTCCGCTTTGCATGGCTGCCACCCAGATTTGGCTAATGCAAATGACGCCAAAAACGGGGGATCCGACGCAGCGGCGCATCATGATGTTCACGCCGCTGATCTTTCTTTTTATCTGCTATAATTTTGCCGCAGCTCTGGCATTATATTACACGACCCAAAATCTCTTCAGTATTCTGCAATTCTATCTGAACAAACGACAACCGATGCCGGCCCTCGAAAAAGTAGCGAAACGAAAAGCGCGATGACCCCGAAAGAATTACTCGATGATATTCTCGGTTTCCTCGGTTTCGTCGTGCAGATCGACGAGTCAACCAATGAGGCAGGCAATCTGGTCCTGCAAATTTATACCGAAGAAAGCGGACGCATAATTGGACGCGACGGTGAAACGCTGGAAGCGCTCCAGTTTCTGCTGAATCGTCTCGTCCAATCGCGAGATAAGGATGCGGCCAAGGTTGTAGTCGATTGCGAAATGTATCGCTCGATGCGCGAAGACCGGATTGTGCAACGTGTCCGCGAACTGGCTGAGCGGGTTCGAATAACGGGCCGCTCGCTCCAACTCGAGCCGATGAATTCGTACGAGCGCCGCATCGTCCATAATGCGTTCAAGGATGACCCGGAAATCGCGACCTGGAGTCCGTCCGATTCGGCTCGAATTAAACAGATCACTTTATTGAAGCGAGCCCCGAAAAAAGACGGGGCAACTCAGACCGCTTCGCAAAACTAAAACTCCCGGTTTCGCTCGCGGGAAGAGAGTCAAGCACCCGGTTGCTTCTTCCCGCACGGGATCAGCCATCAAACCGCGCCGCCTCTTTCGTCAGGCCGGCTTGGACTTCAGGCCGCCAGCGAAACTTCTTTAACCAGCGGTTCTCCTTTTGCTCGACCGCATCGGCGATGATCTCACCGAGCACCGGTGCAAATTTGAATCCATGACCACTATCGCCCGTCGCAATTACCAGACCGTCACGCTCGGGGTCGGGCGCGATCCAAAAATCGCCGTCGTGGGTATCGCAGTACATGCAGACACGAGTGTAAACGATCGGCGCATCCGCCAGTGCGGGCATCGCCGAGCTTAGAAATTCGCGAAGATCGGTCTCCTCGCCGGCCGAAACCACGCGCTCGGGCGAATCGGGCGACATTTCGCGACCTCGACCGTGGTTCGCAATTTTTACTACGCCCTGGTTAAGTGGAAAACCATAGTAACCGGTTGTCGAAATATCGGCCCCGAAAAATGGAAAACGATCCGGCACAAAAAGTTCCGGATTCGTCGGCTTGAGATGAAACACCGGATGTCCCGTGGCGCGGAAGAGTTTTGCCGTGAACGGCAGCAAATAGGGGGTCCACGCGCCAGTCGCGAAAACAACTCTGTCACCGGCGATCGATTCTCGATCTTGCAGCGCGATGCCGCTGACTCGCCCTTTCTTTTCCTCGAGCACAGCAAACCGAGTGTCTTCCCGCAGTTGAACGCCGAGAGATTTGGCGCGTGCAACCAGCATCGCCACGACTCGGCCGCTCTCCGCATAACCCGCTTGTGGATCAAGAAACGCTTCTTGATAACAGCCGGCCGCAAAAGCCGGAAATTTCTCGCGCAACTCGCCCGCGTCAAAGTGTTGGACTGGATGATTGCGGCTTTCCAAAAGGCGCAAGCTTTCGAATTCGAAATCGCCCGGTTGCATTGACTGCCGGCGAAGGAACAAGCAGCCGACCTCGTGATAGAGCTCGGTTTTGAATTCCTGGTTCCATTTTCGCCAGCGTTCGATCGAACGTTCTGCTAGTTCAGTGTAATCCTCGTCCGGGCCATAAGCGGCGCGAACCGCCTTGCTGATGTCAGTCGAGGCGGCGAGGGGATGTGGCAGCGGTCCCGGGTCGACCAGGATCACTTCATGGCCGCGACTCTTTAGTTCAATCGCAGCGGTGACACCGTTAATTCCTGCGCCGACGATGAGTATGGTCACGATGGAAATCGAAAAATAATTTTACCGCTGCGTTTGTTTTGAGCAGCGTGGGCAACGGCCTGTTCGTATTCGCCTAACAAATAGGCTTTCTCGATCTGTGTCTTTAACAACCCACGTTTCGTCATTTCAAACAGAGGTTTAAACGCCGCCATTCGCTCCGCCGGTGTGGCATTGTCGTACCATTTGTTGATCCAGATGCCGCGAAACCGCAGATCTTTAAAAATGAGCAAACCAGTTGGCACCTTGAACGGCTGCAAGCTCATTGAACCGAATGTGACCATTGTGCCTCCGAAGGCGAGCGTATTGGCAATTCGCAGAGCGCTCTCGCCTCCGACGCAATTCAATCCGAGGCGAATCGGCGCGCCGCTGGTCGCTTCTTTCACGTCGTCGCGAAGCGATTCACCGTCGATGAAAACCAGGTCGCCGCCAAGCTGTTTGAGTTCCTCGACCAATTCCTCCCGTCTCACAACATTGATGGTTTTGTAACCAAGTTCGCCCGCGATTTGAATCACGGCTCGCCCAGCGGCCGAGTTGGCGGCGTTTTGAATCACCCAATCGCCACGTTTCAATTCGACATAACCGTGCAGGAGTCGCCACGCGGTAAGCGGATTAATTTTCAACATCGCTGCTTGAACAGGATCAATTCCGCTCGGGACCTCCACCAGTTGGCTGGCGTCTACTCCGAGCGCTTCGCGCCATGTGCCGACATTGTGCGGCGGAATTACCAAAACGCCTTGTTTTAAATTTTTTACGTTTGCGCCGAGCTCAACGACGATTCCCGCGCCTTCGAATCCGGGAACAGCGGGCACTTCCCGTCGCCCGGGATATTTGCCTTCAATTGCATTTAGATCGGCCGGATTAATCGGCGCTGCGAGCATCTGAACGATTGCACCATCCGGCGCGGGCTGAGGCCACGATTGCTGTTTCAATTGCAAAACCTCGGCCGGATTTCCGTGCGCTTCGTAAACGATCGCGCTAATACTTTTCTTCATCGATGAACTCGCAGCCTCACGCGACCATGACAAATCTGCAAATCGGCGCGCGGCTCGCTCTTATCGGAATGTTTGTCAACGTCGCTTTTGCCGTCATCAAAATCGGCGCCGGTGTTTATGGAAACGCCTACGCTTTGATCGCGGACGGGATCGAGTCAGCACTGGATGTCGCGGGTTCGATTGTGATTTGGGGCGGGTTGCGCTTCGCGGCGCGCCCGCCGGATGCCACTCATCCCTATGGTCACGGCAAAGCCGAACCGCTCGCTGCCATTTTCGTCGCGCTTGGCGTCATTGTTGCGGCCATTGGCTTTGCGATCGAGAGCACACGCGAGCTTTTTCTTCCGCAAATTGCTCCAGCGCCGTTCACCTTGTTTGTCCTGATTCTGGTCGTGATCGTAAAGGAAACGCTTTTTCGCTACGTCATGAAATTCGGCCGGGCGATTGAAAGCGTCGCCGTCGAGACCGACGCAATGCGTCATCGCGCAGATGTAGTTAGCTCGGTCGCGGCCTTTATTGGCATCCTGGTCGCATTAATTGGCGGAGAAAAATGGCGGACCGCCGATAATTGGGCCGCGATTTTTGTTTGCCTGATCATCGCCACGATGGGTGTTCGCCTGCTTCGCCCCGCGCTCTACGACATTCTCGATACTGCGCCGCGTGGCCCGATTTTCGATCTGGTTCGCGCATCGGCTGTTGCTGTCCCGGGAGTGATAGAGATCGATAAATGCCTCGTTCGCAAAATGGGTCTCGAGTTTTATGTCGATCTTCACGTTGGCGTGGACGGAAACATTTCCGTCCGGAATGGCCATCACATTGCCCATGAAGTGAAGCGCGCCATCCGGGAACGCGATCCACGCATCGCGGACGTGCTCGTTCACATCGAACCGGCACATCAATCCTTGCCGCCTAACGAATCCGCCTGAAGTAATTTCATTAATGCTTGGGCGAGAGTGCTTCGCGCCCGGGCAATCTGGCGAGAGAATCGGATGAGACGCAAAATGGCGGTTGGGTGCTTGAGCAGGTGGCCACTCAATTTGACCGGATCGGTCCGTTGTTTTTCAAGATTGAATAAAATCGAGATCGGAAGCGGCAAAGGGTCCCGCACGCTGTCGCTGATCACGCGCAGCGACAGCATCCGAATCCCTCGCGCGGCGCACGCGCGCGCGATGAATTCCGTCTCCATATCGACGGCGGCTGCTCTGCTGGCACGCGCCTGCTCTGCCCGTTGTGCAGCGGAATCAATGATCTCAGTAGTTGTGAGAATATTTATCGGACGCACCGCCGACCCGAGGATTCGCTCTGCCGTCGAGAGCAGTTGCCGATCCGAGAAGTTTTCGCCGCAGATCAAATCGCCCGCTTGCAGATCTTGCGAAATACCGCCGGCAAATCCGGAACTGATCAAAAAATCAGGGCGCGAATGTCTGAGAAACTCCTCAATTTTGTCCTGGCATTTCTTCTGGCCCACGCCGGTGTGCAATACGACCGCTTGGCGGATCATTTTCTCATCTGCCAGTTGTGCAACGAATTCGCTGCTTTCCGCGCGGAGCGCGAAGGTAATCGCAATCATTAATCGCTCAGCGATCCGGGCTCTGCACAATGCGGATCTGGATAATCCTTCTTTCTCCAGACAAAGATGAATCGGGCCTGGACGGCGCGGCTCCGAGAGCAGCCAGCTTTTCGCGAAAATTACTTTCCCGGGGCGCCGGAATCTCGGCGAAGAGCAGCAAACCATTTTCATCGTTCAAATTCTTGGCCGCAGATCCGCCGCACTCGGTCGCGGCTGCGATGACTTTGTTCGCGACTGCATCCCGCTGCGACCTCGGCGCCGGTATTTTGATTTCTTCAATTTCGAGAGTTGGCGTCGGTAGAACTGTGGTGGCGGCATTCTGCAAGGCGCGGCTTAATTGTTGCTGGCTCTGTTGGTCGGGAATGAAAGCCGGGCGCTTCTTCATGAACCAGATCGCGTAAATGCCAAAGAGAACGTTCAAGAAAACCAGGAGCGCAAAAACGGCGGCGACTCTGCGTCCGAGAATCGCCCCGCGCGCAGAGTCCGACGTGGACGAGAGTGCTTCGAGCGCTTCAGTGGATTGGCGGACGCCGGAGTGAATTTCACGTGCTACCGCCAGTTCGCGCCGCAAACCCGGGTCGGCAATGAGCTGCGCCTCCAATTCAGTCCGCTCGGACGCAGACAGCTTGCCGTCAAGATAATCGAAAAGTGTGCCGGGATTCATCAACCAGTTGGACTAGCATCGCGAAAGCGCGCGCCGCTGCAATTGGTCCGGTTGCAATTTTACGAACAATACAGTAGCGCCTTTCGTGGGAGAGAATGATCGGATCCCCCGTGGAGGCGGCGGTTTGCGTCGCCGGGTTATTGCAGCAATCGGCCTGTTCTGCCTCCTCATCGTGATTTTTCACCGCCCGTTGTTGCTGTTCGTCGGGCGGCGGCTCGCGATTCACTTTGCGGCCAAACACGATTTAATCCTTAGCCTGGAATTGCGCGGGAATCCTTTCGTCAATCTGATTGCAACGAAAATTCACGCGGTTTCGGTCGATTCCGGGGACATCGAGTCGCTCGATCTCGATTATGCGCGTATCGACTACGATTTGTTCGATTTGATCCGCGGCCGGAAATTAGATTTTCTGCGGAACATTGAGGCGCACTCGGCCAGAGTTGTTTTGAATCCAAGTCATGAGCAACATCCACGACGGCAGCCAAAACCTGACGAACACGCAACGCTTCCGTCACTGTTTCCGGAACGCGTGAAACTGTCGGATGTGAGTGTAATCATTCGCAACCGGCCCGACGATTTTGTGATCGAGCACGTCGATCTTGTTCTCGATCCACGGGCGCCAGGCGAGTTGCGAATCGCCGGGTTGCAACTGCCGACGGGACAGAACTGGTCAAATCTGAAAGGGCAGACTTCCTATGCGGGCAAAAATTTGATCGTGCGAGACCTGGCGTTGAGCGGTCCGGATCGCGTTTCTCAACTCAACATCGATGGATCGCGCTTGGGTGCGAAGCAGCTCGCGCTCAATCTGGAAGCCAAACTAGGGGAGGGAACGATCTCGATCGCGACGACATTGGGTGAAGCCGGTTCGGGCCTGAAGGCGTCGGTTCATCTTCAGGTCAAAGATATTGCTGCAGAGTCTTTGAACAGATACGCGGTTCTGCCGGAGGGTTCACTGGGGGGCGAGATCGAAGATGCAACGGTTGATGGAAGCGGAGTGCTCAATGCGCCGCGTACCTGGACCGGCAATATCAATGCGCGGCTCAAAGATTTTCGAGGCGAAGGATTTCATTTTGATCGCTCCGTCCTTCAAATCGCTGTCCAAAACGGAGCCGCCATTCTGCAAACTGCGGACGTCGTTCAAGGCGCGAATGAATTTCACATTCGCGGATCGGCCGATTTGCCGGTAAAGCTGAACGAGTTCGGGCGCGCGCCGGCAAGTTTCGAGATTTCGGGTAAAGACATCGACCTGCGGGAATTCACGAGTGACATGGCGCAGCATCTCTCCGGCAACGCCGAGACGAGCGGCAAAATCGACATCAAAAATGGAATAGTGACTGCAGCTTTCAGTTTGACCACAGGTCCGGTTAAGTCTTCGGAAGGCTCGATCGAAAAAATCAACGCGAATCTGACTGCCTCCAAGACAATGCCGGCGCCGGGCAATCGAAAGCCGTGGTTCTCCGGCTTAAAATCGAAGTTAGATTTAGACATCTCTAATGCGGAGATTCGCGGTCACGAGGTTGATTCGCTGACGGCGTCTGTTAGCAGCGTCAATGATTCTCTTCAGATCGACCAGATGGTAATTCGTCGGCGACGGAACAGTTTCAACGTTGCCGGCCGATACAATTTACCAGAGGACATTGAGGAGGCCTCGCCAACGGGCGAAGTTGAATTCGAATTGGCTGCTCTGGAATTGGCGGATTTTTGGGCGGACGATTCGCCGGACAAATGGAGCGGGCCGTTGCAGGGTGCCGGCGAAATCAGATGGAAGAACGGAATCGGCAACGGAGAGTTTTGGATTTCCGGCGCCAATCTCCGAACGCGCGGACTGGCGGTGAACGGGATAAACGCCCAGTGCACAATGGCGAACAACGTCGTTTATCTCAACGATGTGAGCGCGAATTTGAATGAGAAGGATTCTTTGCGGGGCAATGGAGTGGTCGATCTTTGGGGCAAACATCATTATGCCGGCAAGCTGGCGGCGAACATTGCCGATTTGTCCAAACTGAAGCCTTTGCTGCGCGATTTCGGCAACGAAAACGATCTTGCAGGGTCGCTCAAGATCGATTGGGCCGGCGGTGGCGATGCAATCAAATTTCAAAACAGCGGACAACTAAAGTTGACGCTCGAAAACGGGCGTTACGGCAACTTGAAATCATTGCAGGCAAATATCGATGCGAGCTACTCGCCCGACGGGCTTGAGATTCCGACCATTTTTATCCGAAGTGATCGGATGGATTTTCAGGCGATTGTGGAGGCGAAAGGTGAGACGCTCGAGGTCGCAAAAATTCAACTCGATCAAGGCCAGGCGAAATACGCCTCGGGCTATGTTTCGCTGCCTTTCATCTGGAAAAATCTCGGAACCAATGCGGCCGTCATTCCCGCAACTGGAAACGTGGCCGCCAGTTTTCAGTCGGAAAATATCGATCTTAAAAAATTGTTTGAGGATTTCGGCGCGAAACCGGTCGCATCCGGCACATTGAATGTAAAACTGGACGCTGAGGGAGCGATTTCGAGTCCGAATGCGCGGCTCGAAGTTGAAATGAAAGATTTGCGGAGCGAAAAATTGGCAAATCTAGAACCGGCGAAGCTTCACCTTACCGCCCAATCGGGTCAGGCCCAGTTGACGATTTCCGGAAAACTCGAGCAGGCGAAGGTTCAGCCGATCGAACTGACCGCCAGTTTGCCTTTCGATATTCCCAAGATCGCGCGAGATAAGAAACTGGCCGACGAAACGCCGCTCAAGGCAAATCTCAAGATGCCGCGGAGTTCGGTTAATTTTGTTCGGCAATTCATTCCGGCAGTGCAGGAAGTGGATGGTGATGCCGCGCTCAACGTCGACCTGAGCGGAACAATCGCGCGACCTGTTTTCAAAGGCCAGGCGGACATGACAATCAATGTCGCGCGGACGAACGATCCAACTTTTCCGGCCCTGCAAAATTTCAAGGCGCGGCTGAATTTCACAAACGACGTTCTGAGTCTGGATCAATTCAGCGGCGAGCTTTCTGGAGGCCGTTTCACCCTCAGCGGCCGAATTTCTATTCCGAAGCTGACGACCGCGAATGTCGATCTTGCGTTCAAAGCGGACAGCGCGCTCGTCGCGCGAAGCGATGCTCTAACGGTCCGGACCGATGCCGACGTTCGGTTCAAGGGACCGCTCGGCAGCGTGAGCGTGACCGGAGCTGTTTCGCTGACCAACAGCCATTTTTTGAAGAACCTCGATCTGATTCCGATCAGTCTACCCGGCCGGCCCGCCCCGGAACCGCCATCTTCGCGTCCGCGAATTGTTCTTCCCGCTCCGTTACGCGATTGGAAATTCGACGTTGCGATCAAAACAAAGGATCCGCTGCTGATCCGGGGAAATCTCGCCACTGGCGGGGCAGTGGCAGATTTGCATTTCGTTGGGACGGGATTGCGCCCCGGATTGAATGGGTTGGTTCGGCTCAAAGATGTGGAGGCGACGCTTCCATTCAGCCGTCTCCAGATCGGGTATGGTTTTCTTTATTTTAATCCAGACGATTCGTTAAACCCAAAGCTGGATCTGCACGGCACATCGGTGATCCAGGATTACACCGTTCACGTTTACATTTACGGCACGTCGCTGGCACCCGAGGCGGTGTTCAGCAGTGAACCGCCCCTGCCGCAGGAAGACATTATTTCCTTGCTCTCCACCGGCACAACCCGAGAACAATTGACCGGCAACAACAGTGTCCTCGCTGGACGGGCGGCGATGCTTTTAGTGCAACAAGTTTATCGAAAGGTTTTCAAGAAAGGCCAGGCGACCCAGACTAACTCAGTTTTTGACCGGTTCGATCTCGACGTCGGAACGGTCGATCCCCGGACCGGCCAGCAACAGGCGACCGCTCGCTTCAAGATCAACAAACAATTTGTGGTGGTGGGGGACGTTGGAGTAAGTGGCGATTACAAAGGAATGTTAAAATACCTCATTCGATTTCATTAATGGTTCGCACGGGTTTGGTTGTTCTCTGGGAATTGATCTTCGCCGCGGAGGTCTTGTCGCAGACTGCAGTGGACGCGCCGCGCCCAGCGGAAGAAGCGCAGAAAAAGCAACAGAATTTGGCGAAAGCGCAGGAGCAAATCGCGCAGCAGGCGGTTGGAGTCGTATTCAATGGGGAGCGCGCCTTTAGCGAGAAAGATCTTCGTTCTCAACTGAAAGAGCAGCTGGCGACCATCAACCAGTACGGCCTAACGACCGCGCGTGCGGACGACCTCGCTTTTTTTCTCGAACTCTTTTATCGCAAGCATGGCTACTCAAAAGTGTCTGTTCGTTATGCGATCGAGAGCGGGAATCGCCTGCGTTTGGAAATCAATGAAGGGGCGTTGATGACGCTCGGCAAAATCACTTTTGAGGGCAACGCTGGCGAGCCAGCGACGAAGTTGTTCGATTACGTCGTCGGCCCGACGCGAGAGCGTTATTCAAAGTTGCAACGGAATCTGCCGTTCGTGACTGCGGACATCAGCGAAGGAATTGATTTACTGCATCGCTTTTACATTGCCGAAGGTTTTCTCGATGTAGTGGTCGATCCGCCACGCTACACGTTCCACGACGCGACCAATCAGGTCGATCTGACAATCCCGATTCGCGAAGGCCGCCAATATTTCTTCGGTGATGTTTCCTTCACCGGTAACAAAATTTACGATGCTGAAACGCTGCGTGGCCAAATCGCCGACCTGCTCAAGCAGCCTTACACCGATGCGCGAGTAGACGATATCCCGCGGCGGTTGCAGGCTTATTTCAAAACGCGCGGTTATTACACTGTCAAAGTAGAAGCGACTGGCGCTCCGGCCGCAGCCGTAAATGGGCGTGTGCCGGTCCAGGTCGCGGTCTCGCCGGGGCCTGTTTATCATTTTGACGAAGTGATCGTGCACGGTCTGAACCGGCTGCATCCAAGTTATGTCACGAAGCGATTCACCTCGCTCAAAGGCCAGACCTACAGTCCCGAAGTAATCGATAACAAATTTCGCGCGCTGATGCGGAGCGGATTGTTCAATATGCTCAAAATCGAGCCGGCACCGATTGCCAACGAGGATACCTTGCTCCTGGATATCACCGCTGAAGAAGCGAAGAGCAAAGAGCTCGGATTTTCGATCGGTTACGGCACTTACGAAGGCGGGATTGTCGGCGCGCAATTTCGGGAGCTCAATTTATTTGGTACCGGCCGGCCAATTACCTTCTCCATCGAAGTTTCGCAGCGCAGTTACAAAGGTGAGATCGTTTACGAAGATCCGTATCTTCTTGACAGCGATTTCGATTTTAAGAATCGGATGGCTGCCTTCACCTTTGATTACGACGGTTATTCGAAGTTTGAGGTGGGCGATCGCGTTGAGCTGACGCGTCAATTCACGAAACAATATCAGGCAGGACTCGTCCTTGCTGTCCGGCACGTTGACATCACTGACTCTTCCATCGGGAAGAGATTTCTGGGCGACACCTCTTACTTCGCAAATTCAATCGGTTACACCCAGACGCTCGATCTTCGGGAAAATCCACTGGTCGATCCGCGCGGTTTTGTGGCCAACAATACCCTCGATATCGACACCAAAGGTCTGGGGAGCGATATTCAGCTGGTGCGAAGCACCGGCCGCGTTGCTTACTTTCTCCCGTTCGGTCCGAAAACTTTGACCCCCGGCGTGGCGACAGATCAAACCCTTCCCCCACTTCGGCGCTGGTTCGAACAATCGTCGCTCGCATTCGGCGCGCGGGCGGGAATTGTGCATTCGCTTGATCACTCCGGTCCGGAGGAGCCGACCACCATTCCGATCGACGAACGCTTTTTTAATGGTGGCGCCACCACCGTGCGCAGTTTCGGCGAGCGCGATCTCGGGCCGCTCGATCCCAAGGGCAATCCAGTGGGCGGCGAGTTTTATACGATCTTCAATGTCGAATATACTTTTCCGCTCTATGGCGAACTTCAGGGCGCGACATTTTTTGATGCGGGTAATCTGCTGCCGACTTCGGAAGACCCCGGCTTGACGGACATGCGCTATGCTCTTGGTCTTGGTTTGCGTTACAAATTGCCAATCGGTCCGATTCGACTGGATTACGGTTTTAATCCCGATCCGCACCGCCATGAAGATGACGGCGCATTTCATTTGAGCTTCGGCTTCGCGTTCTGAATGCAGTTCTTCGCCTAACGAATGAAGCCTCGAGAGGACGCGCTTGGAGATATTCCGGCGAAGGAATTCCGCGAACAATTGCACGCGCTGGCAGATTGGATTGCAAATTATCGCGAGAGCATCGGCGAGATCAGAATTTCTTCGAATGACAAACCGGGCGCAGTTTTGCAGAAACTGGAGAGGAACCCGCCGGAAGCGGGCACGTCATTGAACGAAATCTTTGCCGACATCGATCGGGTGATTATTCCTGGTCTGTCGCATTGGGCCCATCCGCAGTTCATGAGCTACTTCGGTTGCACCACAACCAATCCGGGCACTCTGGCCGAGATGATGACCGGTGCGCTGAACGTGAATGCCATGACCTGGCGCACTTCGCCCGCGGCCACCGAACTCGAAACCCTCGTTCTCGACTGGTTGCGGCAATGGCTCGGTCTGCCCAAAAAGTTTGCCGGAGTTGTTTACGATACGGCCTCGACGTCAACGATGCATGCGCTTGCCGCCGCGCGGGAAGAAGCCGCGCCCAACACGCGCAAACTTGGATTAAGCGGACGCGACCTGCCGCGCTTCCGCGTTTATGCGTCCGATCAAGCGCACAGCTCGGTCGAAAAAGGCGCGATCGCAACCGGCCTGGGCGAAGAAAATGTCATTCGCATTCCCAGCGACTCGGCCTTCAAAATGGATGTCGCCGCTTTGCGCACGGCAATTGCGGGCGATCTAAAAGCCAAATTCAAACCGATAGCGGTTGTCGCCACCGTCGGCACGACATCAACTGCGAGCGTGGATCCGGTTTCTGAGATTGCCAAAGTCTGCCGCGAAAACAAAATCTGGCTGCACATCGACGGAGCTTACGGGGCAGGTCTGGCCTTGCTGCCGGAATGCAAATGGGTTACGGACGGTTGGAGCGAAGCTGATTCCATCGTCATCAATCCGCACAAAATGCTTTTTGTGCCGCTTGATTTTAGCGCGCTTTATCTGCGCGAGATCGAACGTCTGCCTCAGCTCTTTGCTCTTGCACCTGAATATCTGCATTTGCGCGATCCGGCCGGGGCCGAAATCAATTACATGGATTACGGCGTCCAGCTGGGTCGCCGCTTTCGGGCCCTCAAAGCATGGGTTGTTTGGCGCGCCTTTGGGAGAGAAGGACTGGCCGCCCGCATTCGCGATCACATGCGACTTGCGAATCTGCTGGTGGAGTGGATCAAGGCGGACAACCGCTTTGAACTTGCCGCCCCGTTCGTGATGCCGGTTGTCTGCTTCCGGTTTGTCGGCGCGGACCACGACCAGCTCGACCATTTGAATAGCGAGATATTGCAACGGATCAACGCGTCCGGTCGAGTGTATCTCACCCAAACGAAATTGCGCGGGCGCACCGTCATGCGGATTGGATTCGGTAACATCCTCACGACCGAGCAACATTTGCGCAACGTCTGGCAATTAATTCAGGAGACGGTGAACGAGATTGTGGTTTGAGCTGAATGGGCGCGTTGCGTCGCGTCCCTAATCCGTGGCAGCCGGAGTTCGACCCGCCACTAACCGCATTTGCGACTGGGGAGAGCCGCCGCTACAATCTGCCCACTTATGATGAAGCTTCTGCGAAAGCACCGCGACTGGCTCATGATCGTTATCGCGATTTTGGCCCTGCCGTTTGTGTTTTATTTTGTCCAAAAGCCGGACTATGGCCGGATGCGGAGCGGCCAGTTTGCCCGGGTGTTCGGCCGCACCATTTCGGAGGTGGAACTGCAGCGTGAAGCGCGCTTGTTTGGATTGGCCCGTGAGCTCGGGATGGCCGAATTTCTGCGCGATCTGACTCTGAGCGCCGCCAAAGAAGAGGAGATGATTCAAGAATTCGTCATCAATCTGGCGATCGTGCGGCATGAAGCGGAGCAGCTGGGGATTCGGCCCAGCCGCGGGCAAGTGGTCGAATTGATTAGAAATCTTCCCGCCTTTCGCGGTGTCGATGGTTTCGACCCAAAAAAATACGAGGAATTTTCCGGAAACTTGCTGGCACCGAATGGATTTAACGAATCGCAAATTGAAGAATTGGCGAGCGACGAGCTCTGCCTGAGGAAAATTAAAGATCTCCTGGCCGTTGGAGTCAGTTTGCCTGAGTCCGACATCAAAACGCAGTTCGACCAGTTTTATGGCAAAAATTTCGCGAGCGTCGTCCGATTCAATCTCGCAGACTTTGCCAAGGAGGTAAAAATCGGCGACGACGATGTCCGAAAGTATTTCGATGCGCACAAGGATGAATTCAAGACCGACGAGAAACGCAAGATCGAGTTGGTCCGTTTTGCGCTGAGCGAGGAACAAAAAAAACTGACCGGCAAGGACCGGGTCGACACGCTGATGAAGCTGCAGGATCGCGCGAACGATTTTTCACAGGCATTGCTCGAGAAAGGCGCGGATTTTGATCAGGTCGCAAAGAAGTTGCAGGTGCCGGTCGAGACGACCGGCGACTTCAGCGCGGAATCACCGGATCCGAAAATGAAGGACAAAACCAAACTGAGCGCAGCGGCATTTCAGCTGACGTCGCAGGAAGCGACCAGTGACGTGATCGAAGAGGAAAACGGTTATTACATCGCGCACCTGGTTGGAGTTACGCCGGCCCGCCCGCTCAGCCTGGATGAAGCGAAGCCGAAAATTCTCGAGACGTTGAAAACGCAGCATGAGCGGGTCTTACTCGCGACCAAAGGGAGTCAGGTCGCGCGTGATTTGCGCGAAGCAGCAAAGAACAATCAGCCTTTGGCGCAGGTTTGCCAGAAAAACGGAGTGAAAATGGACAAGATCGAACCATTTGCCATCGCCGACGATGCCGACGTGGCGGAGAACAAGCCGAAAACCGATTCGCCCGACCTGGCTTCGATCAAAAATGCCGCGGTCCAGATTGAGCCCGGGGATGTAAGCGATTTTCTGGCCGATCAAAATGGCGGAGTGATCGTCGTGCTGGAAAAGAGGGAACCGCCCGATCCGGCAAAAGATCAAAAAATCAAGGCCACCTTCGAGGAGCGTTATTTGAAAAATAAACGCGAGATCGTTTTCTTTGAGTGGTTGCGCAACCGCCAGCAAGCGGCCGGCCTGCAAATGGCGCAGGGCTGAATCGACCTGGTCGGTCTGGCAAATGGAGATGCGCGACCAAATCTTCGATGACGCGAACGGCGATTTGGCGATTGGCGAGCTCGCCGGCGCAGTCGAAAAATACCGGCGCTGTGTCGAGCTCGATCCGGGCTTTTTCGATGGATGGCACGCATTGGGAATGGCTTTGATGAAGCTCGGCCGATTCAGTGAAGCGATCGAAGCCGGCAAAAAGGCAGTGGAGCTTCGGCCTAACGACCAGATCGGCTGGACCAGCCTGTCGCTCTTTTATAATCGCGCCGGTAACGTCCCGGAAGCGGAAGCGGCCGGCACGAAAGCGAAGATCCTGGGCTGGGGCGGCAAGATCGCGAAGGAGTAATGGCGGCGAGGAGATCGCTGTTCAGTGTCGTCAAAATGCCTAACGAGCGACGTTTCGATCTTCCTTAAAGCTGGTCGAAGTGGTAGCCGTTGCGTTCCAACAGCGCAATCAATCCGTTCGGTCCAAGCATGTGCCCGCAGCCGACGACGATCGCGGTCGGTTTGCCGCTCTCAAATTCTCGCCTGATCTTTGGGACCCACTTCACATTTCTCAGATCGATCAATCTGGCATCGGCCCCCGGATCGAGTTTGCGAAAACGTTGATCGAGCGCCCAGATGGTCGCGGTATCTCCCCGTTTCCATGCCGCCTTGAGCTGGTCCAATTCGGGACGCATTTTGTTTCGAAAAGCGATCGCCTCCAGAAGGATCAGTTCCGACTCGATGTCGTTCATTCCCGCCAGCACATCGATGTGCTCCTGGTCGTTCTCCAGCCCGACCAGTTCCTTGTCTGAATGGAGTCCGCGTCGCATCCAGTCGTTGTCCACACCCAGGCGGAGATGCTCATCGCTGTAGCCTGGAATGCCGAAGAAATAGTAAGCGATCGCCCACGGCCTCATTTGTTGAATTCCGCTCGACAGATAGGTGTCGCCGAGCCAGCCCGGTTTTCCGAAGATACTGGCGTTGCCGAAATTCGCGGTAATGATCTGCCAGGTTTTCGGATGGACGTGACGCTGGACGCCGTCTCCGTTGGGGTAGGCTGCCGCCTTGTCGAATTTCCTGTTATAATCGCCCTGTGGATCGAAATAGATCTCGAATACCAGACGTTTTGATTCGTCATAAACCCGGTTGTAATCCGGCGAAATCGGAAAGTCGCTCCCGCTGAGCGAGTGGACAGTGCCAACCAGATAGCAGGGAGCTTTCGCCCCAGCGACTCGCCAGATGCAGCAGGTGGCGGCATTGATTGTGCCGACGGAGGCAAAGAGAACACAGAGGAGTAATGAAATAATTCGTTTTGAGTTCATAGGGGTTTTAAGCGAGCGAAATTTTTGACCGCTCGAAAATGTACGTCAATCAGAGAGTGCGAGTGCCGGTCTTTTTTCAGTGTCGGACTTTGCCGGACAACGCCGGTTCGTTATTTCAGAACGTCGAGATCGAACGGGCAAAAGTGCTTTTGAGCTGTCCTTCGGTATTGACGATTCTAACAGACCTCATAGTCTCGACTGAATTACCCAATCGAAAGGACCTATGAAAAATTATCTTACTCTTGCAGTGACAATGTTATTCGCCACGGCGGCGGTTTCGTTCGCCGCTCCGACCAAGGATGCAATGATGGAAAAGGAAAAGGGCGCCTGGCAGGCGTTCAAGGACAAAAAAGAAGCCGATTTCAAAAAGCTCGTCGATAAAGACTTCCTCGGCGTTTACGTCGAAGGCGTCTTT
>DASPUI010000084.1:0-16362 GCA_035622995.1 Chthoniobacterales bacterium | reverse complement strand
GCACTCCATCTTCGAAATCGGGATGCGGACGGACACGACCTTTGGATTTTACCGCGGCGAGGAAATCATCTTCGACCCGCCATTCGGTAGCTAAATCCGGTGGAAGATCGATTACGCGCAAGTTCTTCTCACCGACTTTTCCCAGCTGGACGATGTCCGTTGCGAAATCGTAAACAAGCGTCCCTTTGTCGCCGTAAACTTCCAGCCGATCGCCGGGCGCGCCGGAATTGATCCCGCTGAACTCAAGCACGCCTTCAGCGCCATTTTCGAAAGCGCAAACGACGTTGAGCAGGTCGGGAACGATGACCTCGTAACCCTGGCGGATCGGCGCGATAATTTTTCCACTCGCGAAAAGTCCGGCAATGTCGCCGAACCAACGATGCAGCACCTCGACGTAAATTCCAAGCGTGAGTACGTTCAACCCGCTGATCTCGATGCGTTGCCGCCAGTGGGCAGGCGCGTCGAGATCGAGATAGGTGCCGGTGAAACTTTGCAGGCGAATATCATGCGGCCGGCCGATTTGGTTTTCAGCCAGAATCTTTTTCACGAGCAAATCCGCCCGCATTCCGTACGGCGGGGGACAAAGCATCGTGACCAGCTGGGGATAACGTTTCGATGCCGCCAGCATTTCATTCGCTTCCGCCAAATCCATCGACATACGCGCCTGGCAAAAAACGTGTTTCCCGGCTTCGAGCGCGGAAATGGTCACTGCCGAATGCATGTAGGGCGGCGTCCCGATCCAGATGACGTCGAGGTCGGGCACAGCAAGGAGATCGGCCCAATTGCGCATTGGAGTCGCCTGAGGCAACTCCTCATTGCAAAATTTCTCTGCACTCTCGTAACTCGAATTCGAAACCGCTACCAATTCGACATCTGGATTGCGCTTGAGTGCAGGTAAGTGCCGCCTCCGAACGATGTTTCCGGCGCCGACAATCCCGATTCGCAATTTATGATTGTTCCTTTGCATCAAACTCGATTTTCGCTCACGCGACGATCAAAGCGCGAACTGGATTTGACCATCAACGCATGGCTCCGTTCAACCACTCCGAAATGTTTTCGCGAGTAAATCGCTTGACAATCGCCTCGCGCGCGGCAGGTTTTGCGCCCGTTTCTCGAAGTCTCGAAGTTATGTCAAGAGTGTGCGCCATCACCGGATCGAAAGCCATGCGCGGCAGCGTGATTCATCGCCGCGGTATGGCCAAGAAAAAAGGAGGCGTCGGCCGGCACGTAACCAAAAATGTTGCGCGGATGTTCGTTCCAAATTTGCACGAACATCGAATCTGGGTGCCGGAACTGAAAAAATTTGTGCGCGTTCGTGTGACAGCGCGCGGCTTGAAGACGATCAACAAGAACGGCGCTTACAAGGCGCTGAAAAGAGCGGGCGCGATTTAAGTCCGGGCTTTGTGGCAAGTCTTCGACCAGACCTACCCGATTGGCAGGCAAGGCGCGTGCATGTCCCCAAGAGTTAGCTGCCGCCGATTTCTGCTTGGTCGAGCGCGCAGACGCTCGCCGCAGACGCAGACGCGTCCGCCGCCTGTTCTTGTGATTCGGCCGTTGACACAACCACCGCTGCCTTTGTTTCGACTGAATTTTCTGCGGCCGGCACAACCACCGCTACAATTCCTTTTTGCGCCTGTTTCGCTTTCACCCGCGGCAAATCGAGCGAGCCGTCGTTGAATTCGATCACATGCCCTTCGCCAATCAGCCAATGCAAATCGGACGCGAGGGTAAGCTTTGCTCGTTCGAGTTCTTCGCCAACCAGACCGGTAAGAACTTTGTCCGCCAGTTCCTTGCGATTTGCGATGGGCTGCCCGGCTAATGTTTCGATGATCGATTTCACTGACGGCGAAACAGCCGCGTTTTCCTGAACGAGCGGCCGCGGACGGATTGGCGAAACGAACAGCATCCCCCGCCGCTGCCGAAAGACCTGCAATCCTGCTTGTCGAAACCGGGCCGACAGTTCCTGCATCATGCGCGAGGGAGACCTGTTTTCGCGCGCCCATTCGTTTTCGATCAGGCGATACAACGGCCGGTCGTTTATTCGCCGACTCGTTGGGCCATCAATCGTCAATTCAGGCGCTATCCGAATCAGATCCGGGGAATATTTTTCGCGGAAATGCCGTTCGGTTTCGGCTGCGGTCGCGAAACTGACCGGAGTTTCTTCGTGCAATGTCGAATAGGTCGTGATTTTTCGCGCGTCTTCCTTCCATTGCTCGACCAGCTGCGGATCGTTCACGATTTCGATTTGTCGCTGATAATCGGCAAAACTCATTCGCCGGCTGAAACGCTGCTCGTAAAGGCCGCGCAAGCGTTTTTGATAATCGTGATGATTTGTCGGTCCGAGATTGGTGCCGCTCAAACGATCGCGCGCGACACTGGTAAAATTTCCTTTTATCGCATCGCTTTGCGTGACATCCGTCTTGTAGAAATCCGACTGTGCCAAACGAAACGCGTTCCGCTCCAGAAAATCGCGATCCGCCGAGATTGCGCCATTCTCGCCCAGCTGAAAAAGGGGCGACTCCGACGTCGTGGTCAGGTGAACCTGGTAGCGTTCGGGCTTCGCCAGGAATAAGCGGGCCAGGGCAAAAAGCGAGTACGCGACGGTGTTTTCCTTGATTTGCGCGATCACGTTTTCCAATACCGCAACTCGCGCAATAAATTGAACGCCAGCTTTTGGCTCTGGCCGCAGCTCGGCGCGCGGGTGTCGATTTTCGCGATCTCGGCCCAGGCTACGCGTCGCTTTTCCCATCGAACGGGGTCGGCGATATTTTTCCGAGCGCGTCTCCCCTTTGAAAGTTGGGCGGTTTCCCTTCCGGCCGCGCTGGTGGCGCGGTCGCTCGCTGCCGCGGACGGGTTGTTCCTCGCCATCAACATGCGCATAGCGCTCCGCCGGCGCCGGCTCATTGGCCCACGCAGGCAACATCTTTAAGTCGACCAGTTCGTCGAGAGCTAAGGAGGAATCTGCCACGTTTCACCTCTACGATAACCGCGGGGGATGTAAACTCGCGCCCGAAAATTGATTGACTTCCCGGCCAATTCATTTACTTGCCATGCTGTGCTGGCTCGTTTAGGCCTGCACCTAACCAAAGAAATTTTTATGGCGGATAAACCGATCGAGGAAAAGGTCAAAGACATTATTGTCGAGCAGCTGGGAGTGAACCCGGAGCAAGTGACGCCGCAGGCGTCATTCATCGAGGATTTGGGGGCGGATTCGCTCGACATTGTCGAATTGGTGATGGCTTTCGAAGAAGAATTTTCGGTGGAAGTCCCGGACGAAGACGCAGAAAAGTTGCAGACCGTCGGAGACGTCATCAAATACATCGAAGAGCGCGCCAAACAAGGCGGTGGCGGCGCCGCCGCTGCAACTTAATCTAACCGCAGAGCTTTAGCGGTTGCGAGGCGGCTCCGTTCTGGTCTGCCTACTGTCGTTGCTTATGGCAGCGACGAAACCGGTCGGGTTGGCCTTCACGCCCTTTTTGCCTCTTACGCGAAAAGCTTGAGAAACAGGTCAAAATCAGCTAATTGATAGTCTCTCCCACTGCCGTTTGGCGGTAGCCATGGAAACTTTTGGAACAACTTCTTTGCCGGAAGGTCTCGCCGCCAAAGTGGTGACGCATACCGAGCTAGAACACTCCGATGAGTGGAGGCGAGCGTTTCAAAACAAATGCAAAGATCACCGCTTTTACGAAATCATGGAAGAGACATTGGCGAACGATTTCGATTATCGGTATTGGCTGCTGCAAGATGCCGAGGGACGTCTTCGCGCGATTCAACCAATGTTCTTCGTCCAACAAAGTTTGGTCGAGGGCGTGCCAGGCAAGGCGCGGGCGCTGGTTGAACTCATCCGCAGAAGATTTCCGCGATTTTTGACGATGCGCGTCTTGATGGTCGGCTGCGCTGCCGGCGAAGGGCATCTTGGTGCGTGCGATCCGAAGGACGAAAATTCGTTGGCTACTGCCTTGCATCGCAGTTTGCGGGCTTATGCGCGCAAGAACAAGGCCGCGCTCGTTGTGCTCAAGGATTTTCCAGCAAAATATCGGCAAACCCTGTCCAATTTTTCAACGAACGGCTACGCCCGCGTGCCGAGTATGCCGATGACGCGACTCCCGCTTAAGTATGCCAGCTTCGACGATTATCTCGCGACGCTCGGTTATATCACGCGCAAAAGTTTGCGCCGGAAATTCCGCAAAACCGAGCGGGCGGCCAAAATCGAGATGGAAGTTGTCCACGATATCGGCCCGTGCATCGACGAAGTCTATCCACTCTATCTCCAAGTTCACCAGCGCTCGCCTATGAGGTTTGAGCAATTGACTAAAGAATCATTCGTTAGGCTGGGACAAACGATGCCGGAACGGGCGCGCTTTTTCATCTGGCGCCAGGAAGGACGCATCGTCGCCTTCAGCTGTTGTTTGATTCATGACGGGAAAATTTACGATGAATGTCTCGGACTGGATTATCGCATCGCGCTCGACTTGCATCTTTATTTTTACACGCTGCGCGACGTTCTGACCTGGGCCATCAAAAACGGATTGAAAGAATATTGCAGCGGTCCTTTGAATTACGATCCGAAGTTGCACCTGGGCTGCGAGCTGGTGCCGCTCGATCTTTACGTGATGCACACACGCGGTTTTTTGAATCCGATTTTCCGGCACGTGTTGAAATACCTGGAACCAACCCGACACGATCCGGTTCTGCGAAAGTTCCCAAACGCGAACGAGCTTTGAGCCCAAGTCTCGACGCCGAACAGCGGATCAATCGAGCGTGCGTGGGTGGAATTTTTGCATACGGCGCCAAGTGCGATCGTACTTTGCGAAAATACTTTCGCAGCCATAGTTGCGCGTGATGGATCGCGCGCCGCAGCGTTTTGCCAATCCCTGGATTGTGCTCGTTTTCGAAATCGTCTTTGTTACTGCGCATGAAACGCTGGTCAAGATTGGTGCGTCGAGAACGGCACGAATCGCCGGCTGGGAATGGACCGGCCTGACCGGACTCGGCTCCGTTTGGATTTGGTGCGCTATCGGCCTGGTCATCCTAAGTTTTCTCTGCTGGATTTACGTTCTGCGATACATTCCGCTCTCGATCGCCTTCCCCCTTTCCCAGGTGGTGCACGTGCTCGTGCCACTGAGCTGCTGGATGTTTTTGTCCGAGCATATTTCGGCGCGACGCTGGTGCGGCATCGCGATAGTTATTCTCGGTCTTTCGGTTATGGCGAAACCGGTCGCAAAAATCGAGGAGCAGTTATGACTGGGCAAACGATCGTGCCTATCGCCGTTTTTGCCATGCAGGCGACTGCGACGGTGGTCGGTCAACTCCTGCTCAAACACGCGATGGAATGCTCGCGGGTCAAAGGCTTCGGCCGTCCACCAACTTTGAAATTTTTTATCGGCGGCGTTTCCAGCCTGACGATCGCCTTTTTCCTCATGATCGGACTGCTGCAACACTTCGATCTGAGCTTTTTTTATCCGATCCAGGGATCCACTGCCGTCATTATCGCCATCGCTGCGACGATTTTTCTGCGAGAAAAGCTTTCGCCTCAATTGATTATTGGCTCGCTCCTGATCAGCGCGGGAATCGTTCTGGTGTCACTCAGTTAATGCCGGCCAAAGTGTTTCGAAAGCGGCGCGGTTGATCATTCGCGTCGTGACCGAATCGGGACGTTGAAATTTTGGATGATCCATCTTGGAGGCGAACCGTTGTTTCCAACGGGCGTAGACAGGATTCGAATAGGCGCCGCAAATATCGCCCCCCACAATTCGACCGGCAGCTCGCAATTGTCTCAGGGCCCAGACAAGATCCACCATCGTAAATCGGCCATTTTCCCAGTTGGTCATGGCCTGGTCTGCGCGAAGGCAATCAAGATCAATCGTCACATAAATGTTTGCGCCGCGACGATCGTTCACGAAGCGCTCGAAGTGTTCGCGCCAGTTGTCGTGCAGGATTGCACCACGCCTTTCACGATCTTTCGGTGGCCGATCGTCCGCCCATGGATGCACTTCCAATATTCCTTTGCGTTCGGCGCGGCGATTCCCAAAGATCTGCCCCGGCCACCAGCATTCGAAATTTCCACAGCCCCAGACCGCGACATGCTCGACTTGTGGCAATTCCATCGCCCGGTTCAACCACCCGCCGCAACACCATCGCGGCGGCCGTACATCCCAGTCGGGGTGATTATCAAACGAGACAAGGACGACTGGCTCCTGGACTCGTCGCACCCAAAGCGCGCTCAGATGATGGAAATCGCCCGAACCGAAGAGTAAAAATGAAGTCAGGCGCGAACTGATTTCGGAGTAAAACTGCTCGATCAGCCGCGGCGGGGCGGAAAACCGCAGCTGCGGACCCCAGTTTGTTGCGTCTAAGGTTTCGAGCGCGAGTTCGGCGGAACTCCAGGCACCATCGAGATCGACATGCAGCGGACGAGACAAGAAGCTTTGCTACGGTGACGGCTTTCGGGGAGGGGAAAATTGATTCGCCTGCGCGAATCGAAGATTCTCCGCCGCATCGGCGTCATCGGGATGTTGCCGCAGGGCCTCGTTGAATTGCTCGATGGCCAGCGATCTTTGACCCAGCCGCATGTAAACGACGCCGAGACTGTTGTGCACTGGCGCCTTTGTGTCGAGTCGCGCTGTCTCTTCGTACTGGGCGCGCGCTCCCTCGAAATCGCCTTTCAAATAAAAAGCGCGGCCAAGATGATAATGCACTTCAGCCTGGCCAACATTGTGTTGCAGTGCCGTCTTAAATTGAACGATTGCCCGATCCAGATCTCCCCGAGACAACAGAAAGACGCCAAATTTATAATGAGCTTTCCCTGACTTTGGAATCAGCTCCGTTCCCTTCTCGAATTCAGCCTCGGCTTCATCTTTTCGACCGAGCTGTTCGAGGATGTAGCCATAATCAGCGTGAACTTCGCCGTTGCGCGGATCGTCTCGAACGGCTTGCTCCATCTCGGCCAGCGCTTCATTCCACTTCGACTGGGTTAGGAAAACATAACCCAATCCATAATGGGCCCTTTCCACTTTCGGATCTATGCGCAAAGCAGTTCGAAATTGCTCGCTCGCCTCATCGAGATGTCCGGAATCTTGCAACGCTAGGCCAAAGTGGACGTGGGCGGCTGCGCTTGCCGGAACATCGCTCACGACCGACGCAGCGCAATCGACCGGAGATGTTTTGCTTCGAACTTGTCCCACCCAAAGCGCTCCCAGTGGAACAATAAAAACAACAAGCCATTTCAGGCTATGCAAAGCCCAGCTTGGCACAAACTGATTGGCCACTGCCGCGCTACCGCCGGTCAATCCAAGATGCTCTCGCGTTGTTTTCTCCCGAACTTTCCAAATGAATCCGTCGTAATAGAAATGGAGAAGACCCGACGCCGCCACCAGGCCGGTCAGAAATTGCTTGATCGTTTCGATTTGGGTTTCCTTAAAATAACCAAGGGAACCGTAGGCAAAGACGAGCCCGATGTAGAGTCCGACTAACGAGCCGCTCCGGCGAAACACGAAGCGCATGAATCCGCCAATAGAGCGGTCTTTTTCCACGCGGTTGCGGTTGTAAATCCAAACGAGCGACAGGTATTGCACGTCGTGAAAAACCTCGAAGAGCGCGATCCCGGCGAGAATATTGGTGACTCCGTTGTTGCAATACCACCAGAAGGCTATGCTGGTCGTGAGCAGCGCCAGTTTGACCGGATTCGGTCGCTTCCCAACCGTCCACATCCTGGCAAAATTCCCGAGAAACAACACCGCAACGCCAATCGCAGACGCGAAGAGCAGCTGTTGACCGATGCGCAGGAACTCCGGCGAAATAAATGGCCCGCCGCTGGCGTAATAAGTATCGAGTGTGCCGGCCAACCGTTGTGGCGAAAGGAAGACTGCTGTGGCAAACCAAATGGCACAGGTTGCGAAATCGATCCGCCGCGTCAGGCTGGCAAACGAGCCCATTTTCGCGTCGTAAATGCGGCAAAAACCGTACGTCTGCATCATTCCATGCCAGACACCCCAAAAGAAAACGACCAGGATAATTCCTTTCAGATCCCACCAGGTAAACGCCAGACAAACCGACAGTAGGAAGATCGGCGCGAAAATAAATCGCCAGCGAAACCGCTCAAACAAGGCGCGATCACCGTAGGCGCGAATCATTCCGGGCAGGTGATGGCCGGTGGCGCCAAATGCCGCCACAAAAACATAAATGTCCTGCGCGCTCCAACGCGCTTGCGCCAACGCGAACATCGGGACCAGCAACAGCGGTGTCCCGACGTAGAGAATCAAATCCCGCCAGCTGCTCAGGATCCAGGGATTGCTCTTCGGCACGGTTGTCGGAACGGCCGGGACGGTCTGTGGACGTGAAAAAGCGGAAACCTGCTGCATTTCGGGGCACACCATTTTCTCTAACCTGGCGGGAAAAGCAATCTCCCTCTCCGCTTCGTCGAAAACGCCCGAACACACGCGCGTCTCACCTGGCGGACGCGAACGTAGAATGTGAAGACAAAATCACAGGATCGAAAACTCGAAACCGAGCCCGAGTGGCTTCGTAACTTGGCGGAAGCTTTTCACTCATTCGCCCGCCGATCGTCAATTGTACTTGGAAGCGCCTGGGCCTTTGCCGCTGCCTTGCTGATCATTATCGTCTGGGCGCTGACCGGGCCGACCTTCCATTTTTCGGATACCTGGCAGCTCATCATCAACACCGGGACAACGATCGTCACGTTCCTGATGGTCTTTCTGATTCAGAACACGCAAAACCGGGACGCGAAAGCGGTCCATCTCAAGCTCGACGAAATCATTCGCGCACTAGCCGGCGCGCGTAATCAATTGGTTAATCTCGAAGGTCTATCCGATGAGGAACTGAAGAAATTCGAGGAAGAATTCAGCCGCATTCGCAAATGCGCAGAAAAAACCGGGGAAACTGCGGTGCGTCTTGAAGAATGCGCCGACCAGCTGGCTAACTCGAAGTTGGAGAGTTAATCTCTGGCGATTTCGGGTGATGCAGCCTTGCCCGTTCGCACAAAAACCTTACCGCTGGGGCAAAGATGAAAGATCTCGCAATTCGCACAATCAGGCCTGCGCGCGTAGCAACGGCGACGCCCATGCCAGATGAGCCAATGACTCCAGTTCCTCCAGTGCTGGCGCGGGACCAATTTCATCAACTCGAGCTCGATTTTTACCGGATCGATTTGTCTCGTTAGGCCGAGCCGCTGCGACAGGCGCATCACGTGCGTGTCCACGACGATTCCCTCGTTTTTTCCAAAAGCGTTTCCCAAGACCACATTTGCTGTTTTCCGGCCCACGCCCGGGAGCTCGCATAGCTTCTCCATGGTCGACGGAACTTTGCCGCCAAATTCCTCGACAATCGCTGAAGTTGCTCCGCGAATGCTTTTAGTTTTGCTCCGAAAAAACCCGGTGGACTTGATTGCCTTCTCCAACTCTGACTGCGACGCTCGCGCGTAATCCTTCGCTGTCCGATACTTCTTGAACAATGCGGGCGTGACCATGTTCACGCGTTTGTCGGTGCATTGCGCCGAAAGAATTGTCGCGATCAGCAATTCGAGCGGATTTTTAAAAGTCAGCTCGGTATGCGCGTCCGGATAAACTCTTGGCCAAATACGAATCAATTCTTTTACTCGTTCGCGCGCGGTCATACCTGCATTATTCGCGAAGCTTGTTCTGGATTCAATGCAACCAATCACCCTGGATAAGCAAGAGATCGACCGCCGCCCGAAGCGATGTGAAATCGACGGCAAGGTTTTCTTTCAAACTCAAACAATCAGCGTTCGTGGTCGCAGACCGCTCAAACTATGGAAGCGTCCGTCCGAGATCTGGCCGATCAGTCTTCCGCCGTATAGCGTTCGAGTTTTTGGGCGAGATCCGGGGGGAGGTGGGCGACGATTAACGCGCCGTCACCTTCGTATTTCAATTCGAGGACGTGACCAACGCGATGAATTTCGGCGATCAGGGCCGATTCCTTTGCCGGGATGCGAAAACGGGAACGCAATCGCCATGCGCTGAGCGCGTCCTGCAAAGCCTGCACCAAATTGTTCATGCCTTCGCCGGTTCGCGCTGAAATCGCCAGGCTACCGGGGAAACGCTTTCTGTAGCTCTCAACCAGCTCGCGACCCTGCAAGTTGTCGATCTTGTTAAAAACGATCACCGTCTGTTTGCCAAACGCATCCAGTTCCTTGATCACGGCTTCGACCGCTTCCATCTGTTCGTCTACCCGCGGATGGCTGAGATCGACTACGTGAATGAGCAGATCAGCCTCACTTACTTCTTCCAAAGTCGCTTTGAACGATTCGATCAGGGTATGTGGCAGCTTGCGCAAAAATCCCACCGTATCGGTGAGGAGCAGGCGCTGTTTGTTAGGCAAAACGAAACTGCGAGTGGTCGGGTCCAGAGTGGCAAACAATCGGTCTTCGGCAACCAGATCCGACCCGGTCAGCAAATTTAATAAGGTTGATTTGCCGGCATTCGTGTAACCGATGACTGAAGCCACCGGCCATTGATGGCGTTTGCGTCCCTGCCTTTGCACCGCGCGCGTTTTGCGGACTGATTCCAGCTCACGCTCCAGTCGTGCAATCCGCTCCTGTACCCGGCGACGGTCCACTTCCAGTTGCGTTTCACCCGGGCCGCGTGTTCCGATTCCGCCAGTCTGGCGAGAAAGGTGGTGCCACATTCTCGTCAGGCGCGGCAAAAGATATTGCAGCTGCGCCAGCTCGATTTGCAACCGGCCTTCGCGGCTGCGTGCGCGCTGCGCGAAGATGTCCAGAATCAGCTGCGTGCGATCAAGCACTTTCCGCGCGAGTAAATTTTCCAGGTTGCGACCCTGGGCCGGCGAAAGCTCGTCATCGAAAATGACCGAGGTCACTTCTCGGTCCTGAAATGAATCCTTGATTGATTCCGCTTTTCCTTTGCCGATGTAATAAGGCGCGGTCGGCTTCTGCAATTTCTGGGTGACGGTATCGACCACTTCGGCACCGGCCGAATTTGCCAACTCGGCCAGTTCTTCGAGCGAATCGCGCAAGTCCCACTTCGAGACGCCGTCCTTCTCCAGCCCGATTAGAAGTGCCCGCTCGTGTGTTTTTTTCGGACGAGTTTCAATCATTCCCTTGCGCGAAGGCGAGGCGCGCCCTCTGCGAAATCCATTCCACGGCTTCCTGGTGAGTGAGAAGCGATAAGTTCAGCGGTTGAAAATTAGTTTGATGCCGAAACCAGGTCAACTGCCTTTTGGCGTAACGCCGGGTCGCCTGCTGAATCGCCGCGATGCATTGCCGCCTCGAAATCTTGTTGGCGATCAATTGTCGGATTTCCGCTAAACCGATCATCTGCGACGCCGTCACGCTCATCGGACCGGCCGATTGCACTTCTTCGATCACGCCGAGTTCGAAAAGTTCCTCCACTCTGCGATTGATTCGCTGATAAAGCTCTTCGCGGTCGCGAAAAACAAAAACGCCCTGCATTGCGCCAACTGACTTTTTTTCCGGTTCGCGTCGATGCGTGGAAAAAGGCTTTCCGCTGAGCAAACAAATTTCGATCGCGCGCACCAGCCGTCGCCTGTTCTTTGGGTCGACCTTGTTCGCGGCTTCGAGGTCAAGTCGGGCAAGTTTTTCGCGCAACTGGTCGAGCGACAGGTCGTTCAACCGTGCGCGAAGTTCTGGATCGCGTGCCGGAAGATTCGTTAGGCCATGAGTTAGCGCCTTCACGTAAAGGCCGCTCCCACCTACAACCAGCGCCAGCTTTTCGCGCGACCGAACCTCGGAAATCGCATTTACGGCCAGCCGCCGAAACTTTTCCGCGTTCATCTCGTCCGAGACTGGCGTAACGCCCATCAGATGATGCAACGCTTTCGTCTGGGTCGCGGCGGCAGGCTTTGCGCTCAGCAGATCCAAACCGCGATATATTTGAAATGCATCTGCGCTGATAATCTCGCCGTCAAAATCATGTGCGACGTCGGCCGCGATCTCCGATTTGCCGGTCGCAGTTGGACCGACGATGAAAAAGACGCCATTCAGTTCCGTCATGTCAAGCGCATGCCCCAGTCCGGCTCGGACAGAGAAAGAAACGCCATTAATTAAATCGGGAGACGCGCGCTTTCGCTTCACGTCTCCCGATGAAGATCCTTCGCCACGGCAAATCCGTCCGTAGACGGATCGATCTTACGAACGCGGCTGCTGTTCGCTCGACTTGGCGCCGCTTACGACCAACTTCCGGCCAAGAAACTCCTTGTCATGCAATTCGGCCACCGCTCGCCTGGCTTCATCGATCGTTTGCATTTGGACAAACGCGAAACCTTTCGAGCGCTGGTTGTGCCGATAGCTAACCACCTCGGCGTTCTGCACGTGGCCAACGCCATTGAAGAGCTCGAAGAGATCGCTCTCGGTCGCGTCGAAAGAAAGGTTGCCGACGTAGAGGCGCGGCGAAGTTACTTCAACTGGTTCAGGTTTGCGGACCGACCGCGATTGCTGTTGCGAACCGTTGCGGGAAGGAATCGCCGGTTTTTTGCTAGGCTGGCCGTTTCCAAAAAATGCAGCGATACGCTGCCAGAATGTTTTTTTCTGGGGCTTCGCGACCGCGGCATTGTAGCGCGGACGGCGATCGCCCCGTCGTCGAGAGCCGCCGCGCGAATGGCGCGAACGTCTGCCGGATGAGTGAGAGTTCATGTTGATATGGAATATTTCGTCGATGTTTAAATGGGCGGAGCGCATCGGTTGATGCACGGTCCTGGGCGCGCCAATCTTGTAAGATTTGCAAACTGCAAGCACTCTGCGACGCCACCGGAAACCCCGCCTCGTCAGGGCCGGAAAAAATTCGCCTCGAACTGCAAGCCATTACCCTAAGCAAGCGAAGCAGCGAAGATGGATAACCTCGCGACATAAAAAACTTGAATCGTGGAAAGCAGACGTTCGGAGGATCGAATTTGATTCCCAACCTCTTGGCGGGGATTATCGCGCTGCCTTGGAGCGATTGCAAGTGAAAGGAAATCGAGAGCCGTTAGGGAGTTATCGGCGTTCAACTGCTGCCAATGCTCCTCAAAAACCACTCCGCGAAGCGCGGTAATCCCTCTTGAAACTTTGTCTGTGGATCATAGCCGAGCAGCTTGCGGGCTTTTGAGATATCGGCGCAAGTGAGCGACATGTCTCCGGGCTGTTCGGGTAATTGGTTGATTTTCGCTTTCTTCCCAAGCGTGTTCTCAATTGCCTTAATCAAGTCTTTGAGCTGAATCGTTTCGCTCTCTCCAAGATTGAAAATGTCGAACAACGGGCCGTCGTACTTCAACGCCGCGATCGTGCCCTGAATGATGTCGTCGATGAAAGTGTAATCCCGACGGGTGCCACCGTCGCCAAATTGATCAATTGGCCGGCCGGCAAAAATCTTTCGGGTGAATTGATGGATCGCCAGATCGGGTCTCTGTCGCGGCCCATAAACTGTGAAGTAACGTAAAGCGACCACCCGCATCTGGTAAAGATGGGAAAAAGTGGAGCAGAGAAACTCGCCGGCAACCTTGGTCGCGGCGTAGGGACTCAAGGTTTGCGTCAAATGTTCCTCTTCTGAAAAGGGGACTTTTTTCGATGCGCCGTAAACGGAAGAGCTGGACGCGAAGATGAATCGTTCGACCCCGGTCAGCTGCGCGGCTTCGAGCAAATGTAGCGTGCCGCTTACGTTCGTGTCGTAATAAAGCTGGGAGTGTTGAATCGAAGGACGCACCCCCGCCCGCGCCGCCAAATGCGCAATGATCTCAAATTTCTCGCGACGAAACAAATCGCGGACCGCGGCATTGTCTCGGAGATCAGCATGATGAAGCGACACATCGCGGGCTACTCTCGAGATATTCGCGCGCTTGATTTGCGGATCGTAGAAATCGTTAAAATCATCGAGAATCGCAACCTGGTGGCCGAGCCCAAGCAACTTTTCCACCAGATGCGACCCGATGAATCCGGCGCCGCCGGTAACGAGAATTCTCATTGCCTGGTAAGGTTAGCCACAGATCAACACAGATCGACACCGATTTCCAAAAGCCGCGGCTGGATCGACGGAATCAGGGTCATCGCAGCGTTGCGTCTGAGACTAATAGGCCCGCCAATTGATTAGCAAATAAATCCAATTTGCGAGCAGAAGCGTGACAACCGCGGCCCGAAGACAAAGTTTTTCGGTAATTGTGAAGCGATGAATTCGCAAACGCGGTGCGTGGAAAACCAACGCGGCAAGGGCATAGACATTGAAGACCGACAGCCCGCACAGCGTTCCAAAGATCAGTGGATTCCATTTGAGCGCCATTAAGAATTTTCCGTGGAAAAATGCGATCGCAGATCTGGTCGCCCCGCAAGTCAGGCAGGGCAAACCGGTCAGATCGTGAAACAGACAGCGCGGCCAGGGCAGACCGAACGCGAGCCACAGGGCTGCGAAGCCTAACGAACCGAGAGAAACGCCAAGCCAGACGAGCTCGTAATCGAGCTCGCCCGGCACGAGATTGCGACGCACAAATCGCATTGGTCGATTAGTGAGTTCGCGTGTGAAGAAGTGCAGGTATTGACAGAGCTGCCAGCATCGCGAAACCGCAGCAAACAATAACCGGACACAAGACCGCAAGGACGGCCCGGCCAGTATCTGTCTCGTGTGCTCGCGCCAATCCAACGCAGTAGAGAACCAGGGCCCAAACGCACGCGACAACTCCGCCACACAGGGGAATCATCTGGAGCGGGCCAGTCGAACCTTGAGAAAAAGCGACCACCCGGAACGTAGTCTCGAAAGAATGCTTTGCCCCGCCAACAATCATCAAACAAAGGTGAACGATAGCGGCGCCGATGAATAATCCGATGACGATCATCAACGGAAGAAGGATAAGAAACATCACCGACCCGACTCCCATACCTGCCATGGCCGCAAACGCATTTCGTCGGTCGGCAAAAAACCCCATCGACTGAAAACCAAGCGAAAAGAGAAAAGAAACGGCACCGCCCACGCATCCGCCAACCAAGGCATAAATGATCGGCTCTCCGAAACCACCCTCTCGCTTCATTGACGCGAAAGCTTCGCCCGGCTTCGTCAGAACCAGTTGCAGCGTCTCGATAAATGCCGAAAAAAATCCTTTCGTACCACGTTCATCCCACGGCAATCCGCTGCGAGGCGCCCCGCCTGTCGATGGTGAGACGGGTGCACTCGGCGAGATTGGAGCAGTCTGTTGCGGCGGCGGGGCTGCCGCCGCGGCCGCACTGGTTTCGCCGGCGAATTCCGCAAACTCCGAAAGCTGTTGCCAGCTCGCCATTCCTTCGCGCCAGCCGAGGTCGCTGGAGAAAAACCGCCCGCTGCGAAGACCTTCGCGAACCTGCTCTTCAGGAAATACGCCCAGACTCGTTGCGCCCCGATTCACGTGGATCATCGCCATAATGAGCCGTTTTAGGTAGCTCCATTAACAAAGTCAATTGCAGAGGTGCTTCTGCCAGTGCCTGCTCGTCCGGCGTTTGAGACAGGTGCCCGCAGAACTTTAATCGAAACGATTTTTCTTCGCCGGCGCGTCAAGAGCGCGCCAGCAATACCAGGCGGCAATGGAACGATATGGCTCGAATTTCTTCCCGAATTTCATTAGCTGTTTTGGAGTCGGGAGTTTGCGTTTGCCGAAAATTTTCGCAAAACCTTTGCGGACACCGTAATCGTGCACCGGCCAGACATCGAGCCGGCCGAGATCGAAAAGCAAAAGCATTTCAACTGTCCAGCGCCCAATGCCGCGCACGGTGATCAGGCGTTCGATAATCTCTTCGTCGGTCATTCTCCCAAGCGCGCGAGCCGAAGGGACCGTTCCATCAATCGTTTTCGCAGCCAAATCTTTGAGCGCGGCAATCTTGCTGCGCGACAAACCCGCGGCCCGTAGTTTTCGGTCCGGCGTTTTGAGCACGAGTTTGGGATCGAGAAATCTTTTCTTTGGAAAGAGCGCACGGACCCGACCCCAAATGGTGGCCGCCGCTTTCCCATTGAGTTGTTGATAGGCGATCGATTCGGCCAGCGCGTCAAATGGGCGGACCGCAGGCGACGGAGCAATTTCGTAACGCCGCGAGCGTTCGATCAGTTCAGCCAGGCGCGGGTCAATCGCCGAAATATGACGATGCGCTGCTTCGTGAGCCATCCCTCGATCTTGGCAAGCGCAACCTTGCCCGCAAGCACGTTTTGACCTTTGATGAAAGACATGGCCACGCAAATCACCTGGTATGGACAGTCTTCATTCAAAATCGTTACTCCTCGGGGCAATGTGCTCATGATTGATCCCTGGTTGACGAATCCGAAGAATCCAAACGGCAAGAACGATCTGGAAAACCTGAAGCACGTCGATTTTATCCTGTTAACGCACGGTCATGCCGATCACGTCGGTAACGCGGTTGAAATC
>DASPUI010000083.1:0-7280 GCA_035622995.1 Chthoniobacterales bacterium | reverse complement strand
CGTCTCCCGTCTCGACTGCGCCAGGCGCGAGCTTATCGCCGCCGAGATCGAAAGTGCGAATGATGAGAGGATGTGGATGCACCCGCTCCGCCACCCGTCGATACGTCTCATATTGCTCGTCTTCGCCTGGGAGCGTATCGCGATTTACATAAAGAAATTCAGTTCGGTAAAGACCAATGCCTTCAGCCCCGTTCGCGATGACCGCATCAACGTCGGTCGGAAGTTCAATGTTTGCGGAAAGAACAATGTGCCGCCCATCACGCGTGGTCGACTTCGTCTCGCGCAACTGACGCAGTCGCAGAATGACGCGGCCCTTTTCTTCTTCGACTTTCTGAAAGTGGGCGATCGTTTCAGGAGCGGGGTCAACGATCAGCAATCCGTCATAACCGTCGAGCAAAACTTCCTGCCCGGTCACGAGTTTCTCGGTCACATTGTGGAGACCCACGACCGCCGGAATGCTGAGCGATCGGGCCAAGATCGCGGCGTGCGAAGTGCGGCTGCCTAAATCGGTCGCGATCCCCAGCACCTGCTGGCGGGTCATGGCCGCAGTGTCCGAAGGAGTAATGTTGTGCGCTACCAGAATGTGCGCGTCGGTAACGCCGCGCAACGGTTTGGGCGCTTTGCCCTGGAGGTTGCGAATGATTCGCTTGGTTACATCCTGAATGTCCAGCGCGCGTTCGCGCAAGTACGGATCATCGATTTGACCAAGCGTCTCGGCGTACTTGTTGGCTACCTCCTGAAAAACCCATTCCACATTGCACAAATCGGTTTCGAGTTTGCGCAAAACTTCGTCGATCAAAGTCCGGTCTTCGACAACCAGCAAATGCGCATCGAAAATCGCCGCGTCTTTTGCACCGATCGCCTCGGCGATCTCTTGCTGCATTTCGAGGATTTGCATGCGCGTTTGGACCAGGGCGGCCTCGAAGCGCGCGATTTCGCTTTGGATCTGCGAGGGCTCAATTCGATAACGAACAATGTCGTCGAGATCGTCGCGGACGACATGGATTGTGCCGCGAGCAATCCCCGGGGACACGCCCACGCCGCGAAACTGAATTTCCTTTTTATCGCCGCCCATGAGCGGACAAGAGTAACCGGAAGTTAATCCTCGTGGAAGCGCGCATTGATTAATTCCGCCAGCTCGGTCATTGCTTTGTCGGCATCCGGCCCGTCGCAGCGAATTTTCAACGTCGAACCCTGCCCGGCGGCCAGCATCATCAAACCCATGATGCTCTTGCCGTTGACTTCTTCACCCTCTTTTGCCACCCAAACTTCACATCGGTAGCGGCTGGCGATTCGGACAAACAGGGCCGCGGGCCGCGCATGCAGACCAAGCCGGTTGATCACCGGAATCTCTTTTTCAATCTTTTGCGGCTGCTCGGCAGACCGCGTTTTCCGATTCAACAAGCCCATTATTCCGACCTTGTCTCCATCAAATTCAGCAATTTGTCGTTAAACTCCAACGCGCTATTCTGGCCCAGCCCTTTCAATTTTTGATCCATGGCCGCGACTTCAACCAGGCGAGCAATGTCGCGGCCCGGCTTTACCGGAATCGTGACGTGCGGAACCTGCATCCCGAGAATTTCATAGAATTGGCGGTCTAACCCGATTCGATCCACTTCTTCCAGTTCGTGCCAATCTCGCAGAGTCACGACTAAATCGAGTCGCTTCTCGATCCGAATGCTGCCGATGCCGAAGATGTTGGCCACATTAATAATCCCGATGCCACGGACTTCCATGTGATTGCGGGTCAACTCCGGCGCGGTTGCCATCAGTTCGCGGCCCTCAATCGAAGTAATTCGAGTCACATCGTCAGAAACCAGACTGTGGCCGCGCTCAATCAAGCCGAGAACGCACTCGCTTTTGCCGATTCCGCTCGCGCCTCGAATCAAAACCCCTACTCCAAGGATGTCGGCCATGCTCCCGAACTCCGTCACGGTCGGCGAAAAATCGTCCTCTAAGGCGATTGTGGCCGCGTTGATGAATTTCATTGTGATCATTGGAGTGCGAAAGACAGCAATCTCTTCCGCGGCCGCGACCGCGAGGACCGCCGGATCGAGGTGAAATCCGCGGGAGACCACGATACACGGTATTTTTTGCGCACAAAGATCACGAAACCGTTTAACGCGCTGTTTCTGCGACAAACTTTTCAGATAGGTGTATTCGGCCGCGCCAAGAACCTGAACACGTTTTTCGGCGAAGTAACTGAAGAAACCGGACAGCGCGAGACCGGGACGATTGATGGTCGGCTCGCGAATTTTGCGGTGAAATCCAACTCGCGGGCCTTCCAATTTTATCTGCAGCTTCTCGGCGTGCGATTTGTAAAAGCTCTCCACCGTCACCACCGGCACGCTTTTGCGCTGATCGCTCGTGGATGTAATCGTCTGTATCGCCGGCTGTTCGCTCATGGACGCCTAACTGTTAGCCCGAACCATCGCGATTTCCAATCTCGTTGATTGCCGGGGGCATCTAACTCGTTGATCTTTTGTTCCGGAGATTTTCTATGACGATCCAGACGAGGAATCTGATTCTGGCTGCGCACCTGCCTCGCCACCTGCGCGCGTTAATCCAAGGACCCGAAACCTTCGAAGACGTCGCCGGGCTCAAAATTGCCGATGGAATCCGGGAGCAACTTCTCAGCGCTTCACCCGAATACATGGCCCGTGTTCAGAACGCTCGCCAGCCCGATCCGTGGCTCTTCGGCTTCGGAGTGATTCACAAAATCGACAATGTGCTGATCGGCATGGGCGGCTTTCCCGGGCCGCCGGATGCAAACGGCGTGGCCGAAATCGCCTATGGGATCGCGCCAGCCTATCAAGGCAAAGGTTACGCAACCGAAGTTGCGATGGCGCTGATCGAATTCGCCAACAGCGATCCGCGAGTCAAAACAATCTGCGCACACACGCTGGCCGAATCGAACGCTTCAACCCGCATTCTGGGAAAATGCGGCTTTAAAAAAACAGGTGAGGCGACCGACCCGGAAAATAATCTCCCGATCTGGCGTTGGGAAAAGACTCGATCGGCGCCTACATCTTAAAACGCTCGCCCAGATAAAGCTGCCGACTGATCGGGTCGTTGATCAGAAAATCCTTCGTTCCTTCACTCTCGACCCGGCCTTCGTAAATCAAGTAGGCGCGGTCGACAATCGACAATGTTTCGCGCACGTTGTGATCGGTAATCAAAATTGCCAGCCCCGATTTGCGTAAGTTCACGATGATTTGTTGCACATCATAAACTGCGATTGGATCGACCCCGCTGAACGGCTCGTCCAGCATGAGCAGCTTGGGTTTGGTGACTAGCGACCGGGCAATCGTCAACCGGCGTTTTTCGCCGCCGCTCAAGGTCAGTGCCTGATTTTTGGCGATCCGCTCAATTCCGAATTGGTGAAGCAATTGCTCACAACGATTTTTTCGCTCGGCTTTGCTCAACGGCAGCGTTTCTAAAATTGCCATGATGTTTTGTTCGACCGTCATCTTTCGAAAAATCGATTCCTCCTGCGGCAGATAACCCATGCCGAGACGAGCTCGTTTGTACATCGGGTAGTTTGTCACATCCGTGCCGGAAAACATGACGCGACCGCTGTTCGGCCTAACGAGTCCGACAATCATGTAGAAGCTCGTTGTTTTGCCGGCGCCGTTTGGTCCAAGCAAACCGACGATCTCGCTTTCAGCCGCGGTAATATTCACTCCGTTCACCACCGCGCGACCGCCATAAATCTTTACCAGCTGATCGGTGGCGAGCACATTTTCCAGCTTGGCGGCGTTCTGCTGGGAGACGCTCTGCGAACTTTCGACCGATGTTCCTTCGGTGATCATGCCTTGGGCGAGGCCGAAGGTTTCGCCGGCGATTTTCCTTCGGCCGGGCTTTCCTTCGGCTGCTGACGAATCTCCGTCCGGCTCGGCCCGTGGGTTGTGAGTTCGCCCTTTTGATTGACCACCATGACCGTATCCGGGCTGGTAGCGATGTGCGTGTTCAACCCTTCCTGCACTCGCGGCGTGCCGGTGAGCTCGACGTCGCCGGTCGCCGAAACATAAACTGCCTTGTCTGAACGTCCGACCGAGCGAGTCGGCGGACCTCCGTTTGGATCAGGCCGGTCTCGCACCACTGCCACATCTCCTTCTGCAATCGCTTTTTCCAATCCCTGATTCTCGCCTTTGCTGACGAATACCGTCAATTTCTCGGATTGCAGATTGAAGCGGGGATCCACCACTTTCACATGACCGCTGAATACACCTACGTTCTTATTCGAATCGAAAAACGCTTCGTCCGCATAAATCTCGGTGGTGGTCGGCTCATTCGATTGTCCGTTCGGACCCAACAACTTATTCGGCTCGGCTTTCGATTTTTTTTGACCTTTCACGGCTGGGGTCGGCGACTTCGCCGCGGCAGCATCCTTTTGGGCATGGAGGGCCGCGCCAACCACGAACAGGAAAATTATTTCAAGTGCGACCAATCTTCTCATTTTGTCGCCTGCGGTTTAAACTTTGATTGATCGGTAATGACCATCTTTACGTTGCCAGTCAGTTTGCCCGTCCGCGTGTTGGTATCAAATTCCACCGAGTCGCCGACAATGTTAAAATCTTCGCGCGTCACCGTTGTTCGATTCTTCGAACTAAGGATTCGCGTTTTCAAATCGAAGACCGATTCACTCATTTCGATGGTTAGATCGGTTTTACTCTCCGGCGTATAAGTTGTGATTTTTAAAACGGAAAACAGGACGTGCTCCTGGTCGATCCGTCGGGCGGTGGCAGCTTCAAATTTTCCGCGCAAATGCCCGTCCGAATCGAAATCTGGCAAAGTTAAACCTTTCGCTTCATGACCGATCGGCAATGGAATGTTCGTCAGGCTCTCTTCACCCGGTGATGCAGTCGACAGAGCTTGTTTCTTTTTTCCGCCTTTGCCTTTTGCTTTCTCGGCAAAGACTTCATGCGCAGAAAACAGAATCGACAGAAACAGAACCGACAAGAAGGGCGCGGTCCAGCTCCAGTTCGCGGAGCGGCCGCTACGAAACAGCAGCATGAATAGCTTTTAACATGCGCAAATGCTTCGGCAAATTCTTTAGCGGAATCTGGACCGCAGCGTCCGACAAGGCGCGAGTTGGGTTCTCATGCACCTCCATAAAGATTCCGTCACAGCCCGCTGCCATTGCTGCCCGCGCCAAAACGGGCGCGATTTCGCCATCGCCCGATGTCACGTTCCCCGCTCCGGCCGGACGCTGCACCGAATGGGTCGCGTCGAAAATAACTCGATAGCCTTGTTCGCGAATCCAAAAAAGCGAACGCATGTCGGCCACCAGATTATTGTAACCGAAGCTGGTGCCGCGCTCGGTAAAACAAAATCGCTTGTTTCCAAATGCGCTCAATTTCTCCGCAATATTCCTCACGTCCCACGGCGCGAGGAACTGTCCTTTCTTGACGTTGATTGGACGGCCGGTTTCCGCGGCCGCTCTTAATAGATCCGTTTGTCGGCAGAGGAACGCCGGAATTTGGAGCAGGTCGATCTTCTGGCCCGCGATTTTCGCCTCGGCCGGCGAATGGACATCGGTTGTCACCGGAATTTTCAAATCGCGACCGATTGCCGCCAGAATTTCACAACCTTCACGCGCGCCGATTCCTCGAAACGATTTCGCCGATGTTCGATTCGCTTTGTCGTAAGACGCCTTAAAAATGAGGTCCACATTCTCTGCTCTGCAAATGTGAACGATCTTCCGGGCCATTCGCCAAACGAATTTCTCCGACTCGATCACGCATGGCCCGAGAATGAACACCGGCCGCTTGCCGCCAATGCTGATTCTGCCGACGCGCAATGATTTCATCCTGGGCATGAATGTCTAAGGAAAGCAGGAACGCAGGATTTTTAAAGGTTTCCTTCCTGCTTTTGTGCCTTCCCTGGCGATTTCCCCCTGACAAGGTCAACTATCGCAAACGGCGCATAGAGTACGCCGAAGAAGATCCACGCCAGAAGATGGAATTCGATCAAATAAGGCACGCGCGAATCGGACAGGAAACTCAGTAACGAGGCCGCTTCGGGTTTGTGGAGTAGAAAGCCGTAATCTTCGCCGGTGAACAGATCGACGGTAAATGCGATGACGAAGTAAATCTCTGTCCAGGCTATGGTGTGAAGGAGGCTTATTAGTCGCGGCCGAAATCCGTAGATTAGCATCAGAAAAACGACGCCGATGATGATCCCCGAATGGGCGACGAAAAAACTGACGAAACGCAGATCAGGAAATCCGAATTGCAGGTTAGGCGTTAGGACCGCCTGGAGCGTTCCGCCGATTCCCCAAAAATAAGCGATTTCGAGCCAGCGCCGGTTACCGGTCCAAAGCGCAACGATAATGACGACCATCGCCCAGTCGCATAACTGCATGGGTAGTTCCTTGTACCAGGCGTTCACCCCAAATTGACGAGCGACGACAAGATAAGCCGCGTAATTGATAACGAGCAGTGTGGACAGCGCCAAGCAGATCGTCCGCTCGAGCAATCGCGATTTTGTCCGATGCACAATGAACGCGAGAGTAATTGGGAGCGCCACCGTCAGAAAAATCACCGTCAGATGCGCTGCGCCGTAAGCGTGAAATTCGGGACTCATTGCCATGTCGAGCCGAGTCGAGATGTCTCTCTACAGTCTTTCGCTCCAGAATAGGTATGCGAGACTCCTCGACCTTGCCCGGAGACCAGGGACCGGCCTAACGAATGAGCCAGAGATTGCACGGAATCACGTCGGTGAGCCAGGCAACGTTCGCAGGCAATGTCTCGCCGCCGCTACTCGTGGTCGGTACTACCATCAGGTTCGCGTCCACCGATTTTGCAAAATCGGCAATCGCAAAACCGGTATTCCCACGAATTAAGCGGGCTTCGATCGGCACATCGGTTTGGCCGGCGGACAAAATAAACTCTTCGAGTTCGGCTTCCTGATCGTCCTTACTCTTTTTACCACTCTTCCTCGCTTTGTTGCGCGCTTCGTCGAACGTGGTGACCATCTTCGTGACATAAAGACGCTCGCATGATTCGCCTAACGCCAGATGAAATGTACGCTTAAGCGCTTCGCGCGCTTGATCAGAATAGTTTGCGACAAAAACAATTCGCTTCATCCGTTTCGGTTCGTGCTCCGGCCTGGTAAAAAGCATCACCGAACACTCGGCGTCTCGCACAAGGCGGCGCGCGACGTTGCCGAGGAACGGATGAAGCACGAGTTCCTTTTCGAGCGCGCCCGCAATAATCATGTCGATCTCCTTTTCCCGCAGCGCCCGCAGAATTCCGTCAGCCGGGTCGCCCTTCTCA
>DASPUI010000082.1:0-9087 GCA_035622995.1 Chthoniobacterales bacterium | reverse complement strand
AACTGAGCGGAATAAAGAGCGGGAAGTAGGCGTTGCGGTGTCCGGTTGCGCGAAACATCGCGTCCAACTGACGTTGCATGTTCTCCCAAATACCGAAGCCCCATGGCCGAATGACCATGCACCCGCGTACATCGGATGGTTCCGCCAGCTGCGCGGCGCGGATCACTTGCTGATACCACTCAGGAAAATCCTCCTGACGGCGCGGTGAGATCGCCGCTCTGGATTCGGTTGAATTCGACATCGCGCCAGCAATTAAGCGCGCATAACCAAAATGGCCAGCCACCATTTTGTCCGCGCAACTTTATGGCACAAAAGTTGTTGTTATTTTCAAATAATGAAAATGAAAGGGATTCTCACAACGTTGGTCCTGGTTGGTATCATGCAGATTTCGCCGGGTGTTTTCGCGCAGGATACGGATCAGCCAGGAAAAGGGTGGAACCACAATCAAGGCGGCCGTCTGGCGAGTTTATCGCCAGCAGATCGACAAAAGGTCGAAGCAGCGCATCAAACTGCAATGCAAGATCCTACAGTTCAGGCCGCGCGCGAGAAAATGCGCCTGGCTCGGAAGGAGTTTGAAGAGGCGATGCATGCCGCCATGATCAAAGCTGATCCCTCAATTGCGACGATCCTCGAGAAAATTCCGAGACACGAAAAGCCGGAAGAATAACCGGCGCCGTCAATTGTTACCCGCCACGAGTTCCCCTCCCCGTTCGGTGTAAGCACCCGCAAAATCGGCCGTACAGATTGCGCCGAAGCGCGCATGCGGTCCGTACGCGACTCCCGCGACGCAAAACTTTGGATTGAAAATATTTTTGCGATGCCCCCGTGAACGAACCCCGTCATCGACGACCAGGGTCAACACAATCGCTCGCGCGCTGCGTTTCCCGTAGGAAATGTTCTCGCCATAAGCGATCCGCCATGAGCCATAGCGGTTGATTCGCCTGCCCGGATCGCTGTGACCATTTCCAAAATGCCCGGTTTTTCCGTCCGCCTGCTCGGCGCAATGATCCGCTGCGGCGCGACACATGCCTGCGGACAAAGACAACGGCGGAAGAGGGCGAGCGCTCTTCAGGTATCGAACCGCCTCATCCACGGCACGGCCACGTTCAATTTGGTACAGTGGACGCGCATTTTCCACGAGATTGGCGTAGGCGGCCGGATTCCCGCGCGCGAAATTGATTTCCCGAATAATTGTAGCAGCCGAAAGCTCGGAATTTTCTGCCGACGCGGTGTGAACGATGATGAAAGAGAATGTTGCAACGCCGACAAAGAGCGAGGAAGTAGTGCAGCGCATTATAATTTCTAGAAAAGCATCTTCGATACCATTTTCTCAGGTGGGCCGAATCAGAATTTTCCAAGCAAACGCGTCGTTTCTCCGATTCGAGAATGCCAGGGACAAAGGGTTGACAGCGGCTGCGGTCCTCCGTAGCTTCCGTCCCCTTTTCAGTGAAAACTTTCTCGGCAAAAGCAAATGAAGTGCAACGGCAGTGGTGGCTGATCGACGCCAAGGATCAGATTCTCGGCCGCGTGGCGGTGAAGGCGGCTAATCTGTTGCGTGGCAAAGAAAAGAAAATCTTCACCCCTCACGTCGATACCGGCGACTTCGTAGTCGTAATCAACGCCGAGAAAGTCAGATTATCGGGGAAAAAGGAAAATCAGAAGAGTTATATGAGCTTTTCGGGATATGTGGGTGGCCATAAATCGGAAAGTGCTGGCGCGCGTCGGGTGCGACATCCCGAGTTGTTGGTGGAACGCGCCGTTCGCGGAATGATTCCGCACAATCGTCTGGGACGTGCGGTGTATCGAAAATTGAAAGTTTACCGCGGCGAAGCGCATCCCCATAGCGCTCAGCAGCCACAACAGGTTAAGTTGGCCTAACGAATATTATCATGGCAACAACTCAGGAATTTATTGCTACCGGCCGGCGCAAAACTTCGGTCGCGCGCATCCGTCTGACCCCGGGCAGCGGTAAGATCGATATTAATGGCCGCAGCTTTGAAGATTATTTTCCAAGTACGCCGTTGCAAAACATCGTTTTGCAACCATTGCAGACCGCCAAATTAGTTAATAGCTACGATGTCTCAATCAACACTTCCGGAGGCGGACCGGCCGGCCAGGCAGGAGCAGCACGTCTCGCGATTGCGCGGGCTCTTCTTGAGGTAGACGGGAATTTGCGCGGCGGTCTGAAGAAAGAGGGACTACTGCGGCGGGATCCGCGAATGAAGGAACGCAAAAAATCGGGACAGCCCGGTGCGCGGAAGCGTTTCCAGTTCTCCAAGCGCTAACGGCGCGCTGGCCCCAGTCTGTTTTGGCGCGTCCCGAAATGGCAGAGTTTCGAACTTTACACGGCCAAATACCGGTGGTGAGATATTCACCAAACGGAGAAATCGAATGAAAGAAAAATCAAAATTTAGTTCCAGACTTATTGCAACCGTCGGTCTCGTCGGAAGCCTTTGCATCGTAAGCGCGATCTACGCGCAATATGCCACCCCGAGCATGGAGTCGGAAAACCCCTTCCTGCGCAAAAAGACGTCACCCTCGCCCTCGCCGGGCACAAACACCACGGCAGCAAAAATTAGCGAGAAGGATAAGAACTTTCTCTTGTATGCGGCGAGCTCCAACAGTTGGGAAGTGAAAACTGGCACCTCGGTTGAAAGCAAATTGCAAAATTCGTCCGCAAAGAGTGTCGCGGCGCGGCTTGTCTCTGATCACACTCGCATGAACAGCGAGTTGGTTGAGCTTGGCAAAAAGAAAGGGCTAGGAATTTCAGTCGAGAGCAAGGGACAGCAAATTCCCGGGCCAAATTACGACAAGAATTACCTGACGCTCGTCGGGCAGGATCAGCAGGAGTCAATCAATCGTTACCAAAAAGAAGCGCAATCCGCCGATGACAAGGATGTTAAGGCGTTCGCAGCAAAATCGCTTCCGATTTTGAGACAGCACGCCAGCTCGATCAAGGAGGCCGAGGGCAAGGTCAAATAGCCTTGCTCTTCACACATTACTGGGCCGAACCTGAACCGCCGCTGATTGCAGTCGGCGGCAAAAACGGGCCGGTGCGAAGGTGACTCATCTCGCGATGTGGTCGGGGCCGCGAAATGTTTCGACGGCGATGATGCGCGCCTGGGGCAATCGCGCCGACACGTTCGTTGTCGACGAGCCCCTCTATGCATTTTACTTGAAAGCGACGGGGAAAGATCACCCTGGTGCGGCGGAAATCATCCGCCATGGTCAGACTGATTGGCGACATGTTATTAGAGAACTGACCACCGCAATGCCGCCTGACAAATGCATCTATTTCCAAAAACAAATGACGCACCATCTGTTGCCGGAAATTGATCGTGGGTGGCTTCTCGATCTTACAAATTGTTTTTTGATTCGTAATCCGCGGGACGTGATTCTTTCGTACATCCGGGTAAAGGCTGAGCCGGTCTTGGAAGACCTTGGCTTCGTTCAACAGCTGGAGATCTTCGAGTTCATCCGAAAGCGAATTGATTCGGTTCCGGCGGTGGTCGACGCAAAAGACCTCCTCGAAAATCCTGAGCGATTGTTACGCCTGCTTTGCCGGAGAGTCGGGGTCGAATTCGACCCCGCCATGCTGCAATGGCAGCCGGGACCGCGCGACACCGACGGTATTTGGGGGAGATATTGGTACTCTGGGGTAAACCGATCGACATCGTTCCAGCCCTACAAGCCAGCAAACGGAAACGTGCCCGATCGTCTTCGAGACATTTATGAGCACTGCCGCGTCTGTTACGAGCGGATGTATCAGTACCGACTAATTTGAACCGGATCACGCGATGCTTCAGAAATTTAATCCGAAGAACCGTAACCTGATCGTTAATATCAACGGTCAACTTGTGCATCGCGACAAGGCCGGAGTCAGTCCATTCGATTCCGTTGTTCAGGGCGGAGATGCGGTTTGGGAAGGGCTTCGGCTCTACAACGGTCGCATTTTCAAATTGTACGAGCATCTTGACCGGCTCGCGCGCTCGGCGCGCTCGCTTTCGTTTGCCGAAATTCCGCCGACTGAAAAAATCGTCGACGAGATTAAGCGCACACTTGCCGCGAACAAAATGCGCGATGGTGTTCATGTCCGCCTTACCCTCACCCGCGGCTCGAAAATCACTTCGGGTATGGACCCGCGGCTGAATCAGTCTGGACCAACATTGATCGTGCTCGCCGAACACAAAGCGCCAGTTTATGCGAAGACCGGTCTGACCCTGATCACGAGTAAAATTAGAAGACCGTCGGTGGAAATTCTCGATCCGAAAATTCATCACGCGAATCTGCTGAATTCGATTCTGGCCAAGATCGAAGCGAACAACGCGGGCGCAGATGACGCGCTCATGCTCGACCTGAATGGATTCGCGGCCGAAACCAACGCGACGAATATTTTCATCGTCCGCAAAGGCGATCTGGCGACGAGTAAGACAGTGGCCTGTCCCGAGGGAATCACTCGCGCAACGATGATTGAGATTTGCGCAGCCGAAAAGATTCGTTGCGTCGAGACCGATCTCTCACCGGTGGATGTTTACAGTGCTGACGAAGTGTTTTGCACCGGCACCATGGGCGAACTCGCGGGCGTTGTTAAAATTGACAATCGCATCATCGGTGATGGCAAGGTCGGCCCAATGACCAAACGACTGAGCGAACTCTACGCGCAGCGAACGGCAACTGAAGGCGTTCAGGTTCTTGAGTTGTAGTAACTTGGCAGCGTTTTAGCTCAACTTGGTTCGGTAGGTTTTGAGATACTTCATTCCGGTGTCGCACATAATCGTAACAATCGTCGCGTCCGATCCAAGTCGATCGGCCAAACGTAAAGCCGCGATGACGTTGCCGCCGGTCGAAGTCCCAGCGAAAAGACCCTCCTCTCGTGCCAATCGAAGGCTCATCGCCGTCGCCTCTTCGGTTGATACCTGTTCGATCTGATTGGCGATGCCCTTTTGCCAGAGCGGTACGACAAACCCCGCACCGACCCCGTCGATCTTATGAGATCCTGGCTTGCCGCCTGACAAGACAGCAGATTCGGAAGGCTCGACCGCCACGATTTGTATCTTTTCGTTTCGCCGGCGCAATCCTTTCGCGATCCCGCGAACGGATGCTGCGGTCCCAACCATCTGGACAAAGCCGTCGATCTTTCCACCGGTTTGCGCCCAGATCTCCTCGGCCATTTTGTGATAAGCTGCGAGTTGGTCCGTGTTGTTCAATTGATCGGTCCAAAAGCCGTCAATCTTTTCGGTAGTGGTTCGGGCGGCTTCGATCATGTCTTTGGTCAATTTCTCAGTCATTCCGCCGCTCTCGCTCCGAATGATTTCCAATTCAGCTCCGAGAATTTTCATGTGATCGAGTTTTTCTTGAGAAAAAGCGTCCGAACTCACTATGTGCAAAGGATAGCCTTTCACTGCGCAAACGAATGCCAACGATACGCCGGTACTTCCGCCGGTGTATTCAACTACTGAACCACCCGGTTTGAGACGTCCGTCCGATTCTGCGGCGTCGATCATCGCCTGCGCCATCCGGTCCTTCATGCTGCCCGTCGGGTTCTCGCTTTCCAGTTTCAGCAAAATCCGAGCACCGTTCTTCGGAACGATTTTGCGCAAAGGCAGCAGCGAAGTGTTGCCGATGCACTTCAGGATACTTCCCGGCAATTCGTTCATAATGGCTTACCGAAGATTGCCAGCAATGTTCCTCCTGCGCCAGGCAGCGCAATTTGCTCACGTCCCCGCCAATCGGCAAGCACAAGAGCTCACGCTTCGAGCGTTTCTACGATTTCGGAAGCACGTTTGCGAACGCCGACCGCTTAGTAGTTTCTCACCATGCGAGTAATCGCGTGCAACGTGAACACAATCGGCCAGGCCGAAATCGCGGCGATCACGGTGAAGAACAAAAGTTCAGCGACAGCAGCGAAGTGAGTTTCAGCGCCGAAGAATTCGGTGCTGAGTTTCCAGAAAGATTTCCTTTCCGGACGAACCGCGGCGCAACTCGATTCGGGATCGGCCGTAGCTTGGAAGTTGTAATCCGTTAACGGAAAGCCGCGGTGCTGACTTTGGTTATGAGTGACTTGAGGTGTTGGTTTCATAAAATTTTTTGGTTGTCCCGAATGCGGTTCGGAATTCCGGCGCAAAAACCAGCGCGGTGGTGAGATTCGACCACTGGGTGCCGCTGAGGTGCGGCTCCAACTTGGCGAGATCGAACGAACCTTTACTTCGCTTGCCCTACAAACAGGGCGATGCGGGTCGGCACGTCGATCAAATTCATCTCGATCAATTTACAGCCGTTTGCGTGCCTGTCCACCATCTCAGCCCAACTCCATTCATAAGTCGTTCTGGGAGTTTGGAAAGCGATTATGAATATTTGGAAAAGAAGGCGAGCGACTTCGGCCGATTAGACGATCGCACCATGTCGTCGCCGCTCAGTGAATAAGGCAGCCGAGAAACCGTCCTAATGCGTAAGGTTTATAATATCATGAAGACAAAACTTGCGGTTCTTACAGCGGTTCTCATGTCCGTGTGCATGCTCGCCGGACCCAGCGCCATGGCCCTTCGAGTGGTGGTCGAGGCGGGCGATCAACCATTCTATGTTTATGGTCCGAGCTATTGGGACGCAGGCTATGAGTATGTTTGGGTGCCGGGACATTGGGGTCCTCATCATGCATGGGTGCACGGGTATTACAATCGTCACGGCGAATTCCATAAGGAATATGCCCACGTTCATCATCACGATCATGATCATGATCACGCTCACGACTAGGCGGAGATCGTCCCGAAGCCTCAAATAAAGCCTGATTGAAGGCGGCCCCGCCAAGGGTTCGCCTTCGTCCCGCAGTCGCGGGACTATGACGCGGCAAGTGGTTGACGAAGTGGCCGGAATCGCAGCGGCATTGAGCAAACGACTGGCCTCGCATTGACTAACCTCATCACGGAACCCGACTGAGCATAAGGAGAAGCTGAAAAGGTTGAGGGGCTGCGGCAAAACGCCTAAGACTATGCGGAATGGATGCCCCTGAATGGGCCGCATTGACTGACGAGCAGTTGCTCGAGCGCCGCATCTCCAGACTCGGTTTGCGGCTTGAGGGCACATCGATCGAGCCGTTGATCAGGCAGCTTTACGACGAGCTTTCGACCAAAGGGCTGACGTTTCATCCGCCTTGTCATATTGGGGACGAATGGTTCGTGCCGATCGGAGTCCCCGTGATATTTGTTCCTTTTTTTCTGGTGCATGATCGGTTGCGCGCGCTGGAGCGCACAATGATGCTCGAAGTCGAGGGTGAAACATCAGAGTGGTTCATGAAATTGATGCGGCATGAGGCGGCGCACGCCTACAGCTATGCGTATCAGCTTCAGCGCAAGAAAAAGTGGCAGAAGCTTTTCGGGCACACGACAAGTGAAGGAACGCCGACCACTTATCGGCCACGCCCATTTAGCCGAAGTTACGTCATGCATCTCGAGGATTGGTACGCGCAAGCTCACCCGGACGAAGATTTCGCAGAGACGTTTGCGATCTGGCTCACGCCGAACCTCGACTGGCGCAAGGATTACGCCGGCTGGCGCGCTCTGAAGAAACTCGAATACGTCGATGAGCTAATGCATTCGCTGGCCGGAAAACAACCGATCCACGTGCCGAAATATCGCGTTGCCGATTACGATTGTCTGAACGTCAAGCTCAAGACTTATTACGCGCGAAAGCGGAAACTTTATGAAGATACCTATCCTGGTTTCTATGATGCTGATCTTCGCCAATTGTTTTCCGCGCCAACCGGAATCAGAGCGAGCAGTTATCTCCGTCAACGGCGACGGCGATTGATGAATTCCGTCTGCCAATGGACAAATGAGAAAAAATTCCGGGTGAACAAACTTCTCGCACGGCTGATCGACCGCAGCGACGAGCTCGGGCTGCGCGTGCAAAACGACGATCCGCAGCAGGATTTTCGCGTCGCATCCTACATTACGACTCTGGTGATGAATTATCTTTTCACCGGCAAGTTCAAACGAACGAAATAGCAGGCGTGAAGAAGAAACTGAAAGTGCTCGTTCTCTTCGACGGCAGCGGTCCAACCACAATCGACCAGGATTTTTCCGCAGAAATGAAGACCGAAGATTGGAAAACCGAGGCGAACGTGATGGAAGCCCTTAACTCGCTCGGGCACATTGCCGAGCATCTGGCGATTTTCGACGATCTCGATCTTCTGCGACAGAAAATGGAATCGTTCGCGCCGGATATCGTCTTCAATCTGGTCGAGCAATTTAAAAAGAATCCGGGATTCGATCAGAACATTGTTTCGCTGCTCGAGATGCAGGGAATCCCGTTTACTGGTTGCGGCGCGACTGGCCTTACCCTTTGTAAACACAAGGGGATCTCAAAAAAAATTCTCGGCTATCATCACATTCACGTGCCGCACTTTGTCGTGATTCCACGCGGCCAACGGCCCGCGCGTCTCGAACAATCGAAATTCCCAATGGTCGTGAAGCCGGTAAAGGAAGAAGCGTCTTACGGAATTTCACGAGCATCGTTCGTTGAAGACGACGAGCAATTTCGCGAACGCGTCGCGTTTATTCATGAAAAATACAGTAGCGACGTGATTGCGGAGGAATACATCGAAGGTCGCGAACTTTACGGGAGCATCATTGGCAACGCGCGACTCACGGTTTTTCCAATTCGAGAATTGATCTTCAAAGAGGTGCCACCGAATGAGCCGAAAATTGCGACCTTCAAGGCAAAGTGGGACGAGGAATATCGCAAGCGCTGGGGCCTAACGAACCAATTCGCCGAAAGTCTCGACCCGGCACTGGTTGTGAGGATCGGGGAGACCTGCAAAAGGATTTATCGTCTCCTCACGATTGAAGGCTACGCTCGAATCGACCTGCGACTGACCGCGGACAATAAACTTTATTTTATTGAAGCGAACCCAAATCCCCACCTCGCAGCGGATGAAGACTTCGCTCAATCAGCCGAGAACGCCGGCCTGCCCTATGCACAATTAATCGATCGAATCATCCGGCTTGGTTTGAAAACGATTCGAGGCTGAAGGCAGGCCATTGTTGCCTTTTATCCCTCCACAAAGCTTCGAGTACCAGGAAAACTGCTCTT
>DASPUI010000081.1:0-8618 GCA_035622995.1 Chthoniobacterales bacterium | reverse complement strand
TTCCGGCTCGTTGTTGCGACGGCTGAGCGCTTTCATCGCCGAAAAACCGGCGAGGCCAATTGAGACAATCGACGCCTCCGAACCACCAGCGAGAAAAATGTCCGCGTCGCCGAATTTAATGATTCGCCACGATTCGCCGATGGAGTTGTTGGACGTGGCGCAAGCAGTGACGATGCACATGTTGGGCCCGCGCAAACCGAACTCCATCGAAACAATGCCGCTGGCCATGTTGCTAATCAGCATCGGAATGGTAAACGCGGAAACGCGCGACGGTCCCTTGCTCATTAAAATATTGTGCTGATCCTCGAGCGTCCTGAGTCCGCCGATCCCGCTGGCGATCATCGTACCGAACCGATCGCGATTAATCCGTTCGAGATCGAGGCCGCTGTCCTTAATCGACATTTTGGCCGCCGCCATCGCGAGTTGAGTAAAACGATCCGTGCGTCGCACATCTTTCGGATTTTTGAAGAATGGCTTCGGATCAAAATCGCGCACTTCACCGGCGATCTGGCAATCGTAGGCGCTGGTGTCGAAAGTCTGAATTCGGCGAATGCCGCTGACGCCGTTTTTCAAATTCGACCAAAACGTTTCCAGATCGTTCCCCAGCGGGGTAACGACACCTATTCCGGTGATTACAACTCTGCGATCAGAATTCATTGAGTGATTTAACGATTTAGTGAATTAGCGATCGAAATCACTGAATCGCTCGATCGTTGAATGTTTTAGCTTGTCCCCATGCCGACGTTTTGCACTGCCTGGAAAAGCTTGCCTTCCGTCTTGATCGATGGAGCAATAATAATCTCCGTTTGCTGAAACTCCGCAATGTTGCGCGCTCCAACATTGCCCATGCAAGTCGTGATCGCGCCGATCAAATTTTGGCTGCCGTCGTCCACTTCAGCCGGCCCGAAAAGAATCTGCTTCAATGAGCCGGTCGCACCGACTCTAATGCGCGTGCCGCGCGGAAGGTTTGCATGTGGAGTTGCCATTCCCCAGTGGTAACCGGAGCCCGGCGCTTCGTGCGCCTTGGCAAACGCGCTGCCGACCATTACCGCGTCCGCGCCACAAGCGAGCGCTTTACAGACGTCGCCTCCCTTACTCATTCCTCCATCGGTGATGATTGGAACGTAACGCGATGTTTTTTTGAAATAAGCATCGCGCGCCGCCGCGCAATCGACCGTCGCCGTGACTTGCGGCACACCGAGACCAAGCACACCGCGCGAGGTGCAAGCCGCTCCCGGACCGACGCCGATCAAAACCGCTGCCGGCCCGCATTCCATAATTTCAAACGTGACATCGTAACCAACCGTATTACCGACAATGACCGGAATGCGCATTTCGCGGCAGAATTTTTCGAGATCAAGCGATTTATATTCGGACGATATGTGGCGCACCGTTGAAACCGTGCTTTGGACAACGAAAACGTCCGCCCCCGCGTCCTGCGCGATCGCGCCGAACTCCGACGCCCGTTGCGGAATGGAACTGACCGCAGCAATCGCGCCGCTATCCTTGATCTGCCGAATGCGTGCCGCGATTAAATCGGGCTGCACCGGTTCCTGATAAATTTTCTGGAGCAACGCGGTCACTTCCGATTTGTCGGTCTCGACAACTTTTTGGAGGACTTCCTGAGGATTTTTGTAGCGCGTTTGCACCCCTTCGAGATTTAAAACGGCCAGGCCGCCGAGTTTGCTCATCGCGGCGGCAAAGTGAACGTCGACCACACCATCCATCGCGCTGGCGAGGATCGGAATCTTGAGCTCAAGCGGCCGCGCATCTCGGCGCGGCAAACGGAAGGTAATATCCACCTCATTCGGATTGATCGTGACCCGCCCCGGCACGAGCGCGATTTCGTCGAAGCCGTAGGTGACTCGCGCTTTTCGATTTCGGCCAATCCACATTCCCATTTCTTAAATTTGCTCCAATCTAAATCGTTCGTTCAAACTGCCGCAACGCGGACAGCGTGGAAGCAGCGCCGTCGTTCGATCCTCAAACTCCATTGCGCAAATCACGCAGCGAAGCCGATAACGCAAGGCGCGCTTTTCGCGCCGACGACGGTTCCACTCACTAACTATCCAGAGAAGAAAAATCGTGGCAAGGGAAAGCAGCAGATAAATTGTGACCAGCGCGGCAAGGCTGACTCGAATCACGGCGTAGTTGTTCCCGCGGATTTCGGTTGCGGCAGCAGCACGAGATCGTTGCCCCAGCCGATCGTCACAGTTCCCCAAACTAGATCCTCCCCGTTCGCAGCCGATTTGCCAGGAAAGCGGCAAAGGGCCAGATATCTTCGCGCCTGCTCATCCAACTCACGGTCGCCCGAAGAATTCATGGCAAAGCAATAACGGATTTCTCCCCGCGGACTGACAGCGATGCGAAATGAGATTGCCTGCGGCGCTTCGTTGGTCGACGCGACAAATTTCATCGCCGCCCGGACCGGCGCCCCCAAACTTGCGAGTTCCTTTGAAAACGAAATCGTTGTCGGCAACGCAGCGAATTTCTCCGGCGGCCGCGAACGAGGCAAGAGGACAGGCCCCGGAGGTTGCGAACTCGGGACGCGAAGATCGGCAATGAGCGGAGGCGCATTTCTCAGAGTCGGTTCAGTCGACCGGTACGAAGGAACGTGCTCCACGACCGGCAAAGAAACCGGTTTCATTTCTACCGGTCGCACAGTGCTCGACGCCAGTGCCGGGTCTTCCGCTTCCAGCCAGCGCAAAATGGTGCGGCCTTCTTCCGAGCCCGATGTAATCAAGCTCACTCGAGCCGGCGGCGGCAGTAAAGAAAGCGCCGGCGGATAGATGATTTGAAAAAGACAAAAGCCAGCCACGTGCACGATCAGCGACAGCGCGACAAAACCCAAAAACACCAGGCCCCGTCGTCTCGGCTTGTTCCAATTGAACACGAGCATTCCGCCCGAAGCAGCCAAGGTCGACATTTATTTTGGAGGCGATGTTGCCAATGCGACCGAGCTGATTCCGTGCTCAAGGGCCGCATTCGTTACCGCGATGACCAGATCGTACGGCGTAAATCGATCGGCTTTGATGATGATCGAGCGATTCTCGCGTTTGGCCGCATCGAGCAATGGCCCCAGTTTCTCCAATGTGATTTTTTGGTCGCGAAAATAAATAGCCGGAGAGCCCCCACCCGTAATGCTGATGATTTGGAGATTTTGCTGCGGAGCGAGAGTGAAATGAGAAAACGGAAGGGAAACGACGATGCCTGGCTGCAAAATGAAATTCGAGCTCAGCATCAAAAAGAAAATCAGAAGGAAAACGATGTCGATCGCCGGCACGATCATCAACCAAACGAAGTTGAATTCCTTCGTACGGCTTAGCTTCATCGTGAGCGGATATCGGTTTTAGCGTTCCAGCCGCGTATCGCGCTCAGCCACAGATTTTTCACCCGGTTGTTGAAAAGTAATGATGCCGCTGAGTCCTTCGCTGTCTTTGAGCAAATGAACGATTTCAATTCCGGCGCGTTCCATTTCGTGCAGCATGGTATTTACCCGCGACGAGAGATAGCTGTAGGCAACGAAAGTTGGCGTCGCAACGACCAATCCGGCAGCGGTTGTGAGCAAGCTCTTGTAAACGCTGCTGGAAAGTTCAGTCACCGTGGCGTAGCCGCCATGCGCGGCGATTGCGCCAAATGCATCAATCATTCCCGCTACCGTTCCTAACAAACCGAGCAGTGGAGCAAGGAACGCCAGTGTCCCCAGAACACCGAGAAAACGTTCAAGTTTCGGCACTTCGAGCTGACCCGCTTCCTGGACGATGTCGCGCAGCTCGGATCGCGGCAAATCATGACGAAGAATCGCGGCATGGATGACCCGGGCAACCGGCCCGGGAGTGCCGGCCGACTCGTGCAACGCTTCGGCAAAGTTGCGTCTTTGAATAAGATTGGACAGCCCTTTCAGAAACTCCCCGACATGAATGGTTGCGCGATGAAGATAAAAAAAACGTTCGGCAAAAACTGCCATGGCCACAATGCTGCAGACGAGAATCGGCCACATCAGAAGCCCACCCTTTTGGATGTAATCAATCACGGCTCATTTCCTTAGACCTTTTTGCCGATCGAGGCAAGCAGCCGACTAACGAATTATTTTTGAGTGCGGCTTTGGCGTCGGCGTGGGCGTGGAGGAGGCCCCGATCATTTTGCCGGAGGCGTCATAAACCGAGTATCCCATCGCTTTACCAGCTGCGTCATAATGATAAACCAGCTTATTGATGACGGCGCCCTTTTCGTTCAAATGCGTCTCCTGCTCCAGGCGGCCGGTGTTGTCGTACTTATATAGACTCTTGAAACGGAACTTCCCGTCCGCCCCAAAAATTATTCCGCTGGCAAAGCGTCCAGCTTCGTCAATTTCGTACTGAATCTTGCCACGCAATTTCCCATCAGACTCATTGGTCGTGGCGGTCGCCCGATGATTCGGATTGTCGTACTCGTAGGTCGTTCGCGATCCATCGGGATTGATTGTGACCGTAACTCGCACTGTATCCTTGTTGTTGTCATCCAGGGGCTGGGCGGATGAAGTGAAAGTGGCGACCAGGACGATCATCCAGCTCGTGGCGGATCTTGTCAGAGGGAAGTTCATCGAAGGCCAAGTGTAAGGTTGGCCGGGGTGGCTGCAAATAGCACAAAATTTTTATTGACCGTTGGCACGGAAGGTGGTTAAAAGTGGTGGAAAGTGGGTTAGAATGGATCAATTATCCACCCGCACATGCCTACATCTTCCCAAACTTTCTTCGCCGGCGATTTCCGTCACTTCATCGACGAAAAAAACCGGATCACCATTCCGGCACGCTGGCGCGGCAATCGCGCCGAGGAATTCATCATTCTTGCGGAAGCGCATTATCAATTTCTCCTGGTCATGCCGCCTGAAGAATTTTCTCGCATGAGTGCCGCTGTAGAAACCGACCCGGCGGTCTCGCCCCGCGATCGCCGCGTTTTTTTTCGACAGCTTCATTCGCGTGCGCAACATGGCTCCGCCGACAAGCAAGGCCGACTGGTCTTGCCAGAGGAGCTTTGCAAGAAAGTTGGATTGAAAGGCGAAGTGGCGCTCGTTGGCGGGCGCGGCCGTTTTGAGATTTGGAATTTGCAACGCTGGAAAAAGGCGAATGAAGAGGAAACGCCGACTTATCAGCACGTGGCAAACGTCATCGGTCTGTAAGCACAATAGATATGAACGCGTTATTGTTTGAGCGTGCGGTCTGGTTTGCGACCGGTCCGCTGGCCTTCGAGGAGGAGGCGCAGGAAATGGAAGACTTCGTTTATCACCGACCGGTCCTGGCACCGGAAGCAATCGAGTTGCTGGCACCGCGACCGGGGTCGCTGGTGGTCGACGCAACGATTGGTGGAGGCGGCCACACCGAAGCAATCCTGCGCGCCGGCGCCGATGTTCTCGGGCTCGATCAGGATCCGGACGCGATTGAATTCGCACGCGAACAATTCGGATACTGCGGCGCTCGAGTTACTCTGCGCCAGGCAAATTTTCGCGACGCCGGCAGGATTCTCGACGAACTCGGGATCGAAAAAATCGGCGGAGCGATTCTCGATCTGGGCGTTTCATCGCGACAACTGGAAAACGCCGAGCGGGGTTTCAGCATGATGCGCAACGGCCCACTCGACATGCGAATGGACCCGCGGACGCGCCTGACCGCGGCCGAAATCGTCAACCAGTATAGCGAAGAAGATCTCATCCGATTGTTTCGTGAACTTGGTGAAGAACCGGCTGCACGCCGCATTGCCAGTTTGATTGTGAAAATGCGCAAGACAGAGCCCGTACGAGAAACCCTGCAACTTGCGCGCGCGATCGAGAAGGTGATCGGCCGGCACGGAAGACGTCATCCCGCTACCCAAATTTTTCAGGCGCTGCGAATGGAAGTAAACGACGAACTGAGAGCGCTCGAGACCGGATTGCGCGTCTTGATTGACCGCCTCGAATCCGGCGCGCGCATTGCCGTCATCAGTTTCCATTCTTTGGAAGATCGAATTGTCAAAAACCTCTTCCGCGATCGCAGCCGCGAGTGGATCGACAAGCCGGAATGGCCCGAAGCGCGGCCGAATCCGGACCGCGATTTGAATTTGATTACGCCTAAGCCAGTCGAACCGAGTGAAAGCGAGCGACGCGCAAACCCACGGGCGCGCAGTGCAAAGCTGCGGGTCGCAGAAAAAATCGGATGAGCCGTTCCCGTCGAAAAAATTGCAACTCGGTCGATGCCGCATCGCTCGCGCGCTGGATTGTCGTGACCGCGTTTCTGGCCGTCGCCGGTTTGAGTTATGTCTATCTCAGCTTGCAACTTCACCGTCTCGGCGACTCCAAGAAATCGCTCGAGACCGAACTTGCCAGTTTGCGCGCGCAGAATGAGGTCGCTCGCGTGCAGATTGCCGCGCTCACTTCCCGCGCCGCGCTCCAGCATCGATTAAAAGAAGGTTACTTGAAGATGGTTCCTATTGCCGAGCACAACATCGTTCGACTAACGATTCCGGCGACCAATCCAGCAAGCGCGATTCAACCAGTCTCGAATCCACAAATCGCGAAATGAAATGGAACAGCCGAACACGATGTGCCCTCGTTTGTCTCGGCTTCACTGCGCTCTTCAGCGCGTTCTCGTTTCGTTTGGTCTATCTCCAGATGATCAAGCACGACGAGTACGCGGAGCGCGCCGCTGAAAAACACGTCGAGAAAAAAATCATCCATGCCGAGCGCGGCGCGATTTTCGACGCGAACGACGAAGTGCTCGCGCACAACGCGCCGGTAGTAACGATTGTGGCGGATGCGACCCGCCTCAACAACGTCGAGCCAACAGTCGATCTGATCACGCAAGAACTGAAATTGGCGCGCGCGGAGGTTTCCGAGAAGCTTCATGGCAACAGCCGTTACATCGTGCTGAGACGCGAGGTCCCGCAAAGCCTCGCAGATTCGATCCGGGAAAAGCTACGCAATCAAAATTTGCGTGGAATTTATTTCGAACAGGATTCGGCTCGCATTTATCCGAACGGTCCGATGCTTTGCCACGTGATCGGTTTCACCGATTTCGAACATCACGGAATCCAGGGAGTGGAATCTTCGATGGAAGAGTATCTTCATGGGCAGGATGGCTATCGCTACATCGAGCATAATCGCGCCGGCCAGGAGATCGTTCTCTATCGTGGCCAGGAGCGCGCGCCCCGGGACGGTTATCAAGTCCACCTGACCATCGATCTTAATTTGCAAAACATCGTCGAGGACGAAATCAATGCCGCTGTTCGGCAATATACTCCGCAGAAGGCGACGATTATTCTGATGCGACCTCAAACCGGCGAAATTCTCGCGATGGCGAACCGTCCCAACTTCGACCTCAATCAGCGCAATGAAGCGAAACCGGAAGAGATGAAGAATCGGGCGATCATCGATATGATGGAGCCGGGCTCGACTTTCAAGATCGTGGTCGCCGCCGCCGCGCTCAACGAACATAAAGTTTCTCTCGATTCGGAGATTTTTTGCGAGAACGGGGTGTGGAACTTCGGCGGCACCGCTTTGCACGACCACGCGGCGTTCGGAGATTTGACCGTCAAAGATATTCTCGTGAAGTCGAGCAACATCGGCGCGGCGAAAATGGCGGTTGGTTTAGGGGATCAAAAATTCTACGAATACATTCGTCGTTTTGGGTTTGGCGAACGGACTGGCATCGAGTTGCCCGGGGAAATCCCAGGCATGGCCCGTTCGCCTCGCAGTTGGAGCAAAATCTCCATTACCCATATTCCGATGGGCCATGAGATTGGCGTTACGCCGCTGCAGATGTGCGTTGCCATGTCGGTCATCGCCAATGGAGGAAAGCTGATGACGCCACGAATCGTGAAATCGGTCACCACCGCGGACGGCAAAACAATCAGTTCGTTCTCTCCGGCGGTGTTGCGGCAGGTTATTTCACCGCAAACGGCGAAACAAATCGGTGAGGCGTTGCGCGGCGTCGTGAGCGATCGAGGCACGGCCGCGGCCGCAGCGGTTCCTGGATTCGTCATTGCCGGCAAAACTGGGACGGCAGAAAAAGTCGATCCCCACGGTGGTTACGAAAAAGGCAAATACGTCGTTTCCTTCGCCGGCTATCTCCCGGCAGACCATCCGGAATTTGTCGGATTGGTGGTACTGGACGACGCGCATACGGCCAGGCCGGAATTGAATTACGGCGGCCAGGTCGCCGGCCCCATCTTTTCGCGCATCGCGGAGAAGGTTGCCCGCCATCTAGATCTTGAGCCGCATGAGGAAATTCGCAAAGCCCTCCCGGTTGCGACGCAAGTTGCCTTAACCAATGTCTCGCACCATTGAATACTGCGCGCCCGTATGCTGAAACCTCATGCAGCTCAAATCTCTTCTTTCTGCGATTTCCGTCCGCCAAATCATCGGGCCATCTGATCGCGCAGTGGAAAGCATCGCGTATGACTCGCGCCGTGTGCAAAGGAATGGTCTGTTCGTCGCGCTCCGCGGCGAAAAACTCGACGGCCATAATTTCATCGGGCAAGCCATCGAAAAAGGCGCGTCCGTGATTGCCAGCGAACGCGCGCAAGAATTTCCACGGACCACCTGCGTCGTCGTCGAAAACACGCGCCTGGCAATGGCCGATTTAAGCGCGGCGTTTTACGGATTTCCG
>DASPUI010000080.1:0-2145 GCA_035622995.1 Chthoniobacterales bacterium | reverse complement strand
CTGTTCCTGCTGCCGCTTCTTCTGCGGTCTGAACAGCATGAAATACATAATAATGAAAATGAAAATGAAAGGGACAAAGAAGCCGAACCCGCCACCGGGAGCCGGGGCCGGTGCCGCAGGCTGTGCTTGAGCTAAGAATTGGAAAATCATCGAGGATCGTGAGGTCCGCCGCGGGACGGATTTCGCCGTGGCGAACCGGACTTTAATCCTGAACGCTCCGCCTGCAACGCTCTTTGTTGTAGAGGCGCTTGTGCCAAGCGCCCATCTATTCTCTCGGCGTTTGAGAACAAACGCCGCTATAATGCTTCGCAGCCGGCATCTCGCGCCCTGTAATTAGCCACAAAGCCGCGCCGAAACTCGTCGAAATCCTCGTGATCGATTTTCTCCCGCGCTTTTCGCATCAGCTCTAAATAAAAGTGCAAGTTGTGGATCGTGACGAGCCGAAGTCCAAGAATTTCTTCGGCCTTGATCAGATGACGGACATAGCCGCGCGTGAACTCGAGGCAGGTTGGACAATTGCAGCCCTCTTCGATTGGCCGCTTGTCCTTCGCAAACTCCGCGTTTTTCAGATTCAGCGTGCCGTTTGAGGTGAATGCGGTTCCATTTCGGGCCAGTCGCGTTGGGAGCACGCAATCGAACATGTCCATTCCGCGAGCGATCATTTCCAGCAACTGCGGCGGTGTACCAAGCCCCATCGTATAACGTGGCTTGTCTTTGGGCAAAAACGGCTCACTGGAGTCCACCGCTCTCATCATCTCTTCTTCCGGTTCGCCGACACTCACCCCGCCGACGGCATAACCGTCGAAACCGATTTCGACCAAGGCTTGGGCGGATTGCTTGCGCAGATCTTCAAATGTCGCGCCTTGGACGATACCGAACAGAAGTTGAGAGTTTATTTCGGATTTCGGGTTTCGGATTTCGGATTTTGCAGATTGCTTGCATCTCTTCGCCCACCGCGTCGTCATTTCCAAACTCTTCGCGGCATAATCCCGATCGCATGGCCACGGCGGACATTCGTCCAATACCATCGCGATATCGGTCCCCAGCGCGGCCTGAATTTCCATTGCGATCTCCGGTGAAATGAAAGCCGGAGTTCCATCAACGTGATTTTGAAATTGTACGCCGTCTTCAGTGATCTTCCGTAGCTTCGCCAACGAGAAGATTTGAAAGCCGCCACTATCGGTCAGAATCGGTCCGTCCCAATTCATAAATTTGTGCAGCCCGCCAAAATGTTTGATCACATCGATCCCCGGTCTGACAAACAAGTGATAGGTATTTCCGAGAATAATTTGGGCATTCAACTCGCGCAGTTCACGAGGACTGACCGCTTTCACTGCTCCCTGGGTTCCAATCGGCATAAACACCGGCGTCTCAATCGCCCCATGCGCGGTCAGCAAACGTCCGTGGCGCGCCTTTGATTGTCGATCTTGAGTGACGAGCTCGAACACAGGAACGTGATCTTCGCACATTGTCCGGGGAGCGCACGAGTCTCGCGGGTTGGTGATTGCGTCTCGCAATCGTACACTTTGAAAAGATGGTTTCGGCGAGACGCCGAAACCAACGCCCGAAACGGGTGCGCTACCCAAAAACGGATCGCGCCCAAATCGCGACTCAAAACAAATTCGGATGCAAAATAATCTTTGCGGGACACGATTTTCTCCTCTATAGTCGCGGCTCACCGCATCAGGCGCGTGACAGTGTGTTAACGCGTTTGAGCGGGTTTTTTTGTCGCCCGGATTTCAACCCCGTCTTGGGCGGCGCATTGTTTGAAAAATGCCCACGATTAACCAGTTGATTCGGAAAGGACGCCGGAAAGTGTCGGTGAAATCGAAGTCACCGGCCCTGACGAATTGTCCTCAGCGTCGCGGCGTGTGCGTGCAGGTGATGACGCGCACTCCGAAGAAGCCGAATTCAGCCTTACGCAAAGTGGCTAAGGTTCGCTTGACGAATGGCCAGGAAGTGATTGCCTACATTCCGGGCGAGGGACACAACTTGCAGGAGCACTCCATCGTGCTCGTGCGGGGCGGGCGAGTAAAAGATTTGCCGGGCGTGCGCTACCATATTGTGCGCGGCTCACTTGACAGTCTTGGGGTCGACGGACGACGCCGGAGCCGCTCCAAGTACGGAGCGAAGCGCCCGAAGGGT
>DASPUI010000079.1:0-3207 GCA_035622995.1 Chthoniobacterales bacterium | reverse complement strand
TCATCGAGATCAAAAGTCTTTGCGGCCAGTTCGGCGTCGACCGTGTTGGGCTCCACGTTCTTCGCGAGCGCAGTTTTCAACCGGACCGCCCGGGCTGCTGCCCCGAAATATTCCTGAGGTGAAAGATCTTTCCTCCGCAATTTACGCTCCACCTCGGCCGTTTCCTGTTGTAACGCCGCGAGGCGTTGTGTCTCACGATTACCGATTTTTCCCTGACGAATCTTCCATCCGCTAAAGCCGAGCAGTGCCGCCAATGGAACAAGCTGAGCAAGCCAGAAAACCGGTCGGGTATAAATTGCAGCAAATGATTCGATCGGTCCTCGATCAGGCAATTGATACAAAATGTCCTGCGGTTTCGGGGTCGCGCCGATTTGGGCAGCCGGCCCAGCCGCGGTTGCCGCCGGTTGCGCTGCAACGATGGCGCTGCCTTCAACTTGAACCGGCACCGCATCGCTTTGCAAGGTAATGTATTTTTCTTTCAATGGATCAAAATACGAGAATGACAAAGCCGGAACGCTCGATTTTTTTTCGTTGGGTGAAATCACCATCTCAAAGGTTTTCGTCCCACTGATGCCGACGTCGTCATTCTGAACAAACTTGCCCGAAGGCGGATACTTGTGCCATCCGCGCTCGTCTTCCAAACTTGGTGCGCTCATGCGATCGAAATTGCCGCGCCCGGAAATAGTCGATGTCACCGTGATCGGGTCGCCGACCTGTACGCTCTTCGGTTTCACATCTACGTTCATGGTGAACGTGCCGACTGCACCTGAAAAACTCGCCGGCGGATTGGGCGGCAGCGGCTTAATGTCGAGGGTGACGGCTTCGCTTTTGATCGGAATCTTGGTCGGTTCGCCACGGATCGAGTCGAATGGATCGTTAAAGAACGGATCGTCAAACGGATCGCCCGATCCAAAGACATCAAAGGGCGAACGATTTCGATTCGGATTTGGAGTCGGCCTGCTTCGTCGCAGAAGCACAACTTCAGTTGCCTCGATCGCCGGGATTTCCAGCTTGCCGGGACGAATCGCGGCAATTGCGCCTTTGACCGTCCAGACGCGATACTTAACACCTTTAATCGTTTCGACGTTGTCCTCCGGCTTTTCCGCCTTGTGCAACGTGATACCTTGAATATTGAAATCCCCGAAATCGGGTTCTTGTACCGGCCGAGCGGCGAATCCCAGCCTGATCTCGACCGGAATCATTTCGCCGACGTAAGCATCACGTTTCGGAACGACCAATTCCAGGAATGCGATCCTGCCCGGATCGGTCGTCTGTTGAGTGGAATTGTTTGAGCGCGGACGCGAAGCGTTACCGTTGCTTGTATCCGAAACGTGCAGAGTCAATTCCGGCGTGCGCAACGAATTGCCCGCGACCTTGATTGATTGCGATGGAATTCTGAACGTTCCCGGTTTGAGCGGGAGAATCGTGTAATTGTAGATGACACTCGAACTCATGGAGAAATTGTGCATTTCGATCTGTTGCTCGGTTCCAGTTCGATGAATCTCCAGGCCGTCCATTGAAATTTCGTCAGGCACTTCGGCATTGCGACCGCCGCTAATCTTAATTTGCAATTGAACGGTCTCACCGATCGCTGCTTCCGAGTTGCTTAAGACAGCGGTGACAGTCGGTGAATCGGCCAGGGCCTGCCCGGTCCAGGCAATTGCGACGGCAATGACTAAAAGATGAAAACGTACTGCGTGAGCTGACATTTTAAATGCAACGTCGGAAATGCGTTACCAGTCATTATAGACATTGCGTCTGGGGCGGCGTTCATCAAGTCGTACACGCGCTTCTTCGTCTTTCATCGACTGCAACAATGCTTGTGCTTCCTCCGGAGTCATCTGGTCTTGGTTGGGCGGCTGGGCCGCCGCCAGTTGCGCAGCATTTTCGGGCGGTTGGTGCGATTCTTCACCAGGCGCAGCCTTTAATTCACCGCCTTGTTTACGATCTGGTGTTGCCGATGGCGTAGCGGATGGCTCCTGATTTTCTTCCGAACCTTCACCGGGCGACGGTGAAGGCGTTTGATTTTGCCCTGCCGGCGGAGTGTTCTGTTGGTCAGATTTATTCTGGTCGGGCGATTGCCGATCTTCGTTCTGCCCGTTACCCTGCGAAGGCGAGGGGGATTCGTTAGGCTGCGGTTGCTGATTCTTTTGCGGTTCATTCTTTGCCAGTGACTGCGACTGTTGTTGATTCTGGCTTTGCTGATTTTGCGATTGGGATTTTTGCTGCTGCGACTTCTGATTTTGTGCCGTCTTGTTTTGATCCTGTGATTGCGACTGTTGCTCTTGTTGTTGCTGCTGCTGTTGATTCTGGCTCGACGATTGATTCTGTTGGTTCTTCTGATCGGAATCCTGGTTGTCTTTTTTCTGCTGCGGCGGCGGTTGTGGCGGCGGCGTCGGTGTGGGCTTTGGTTTCTTTTTCAACCGTTCAATCTTCTTTTTCACCTCTTCCAGGTTGGCCTTAGCAGCTTCGTCGTTTGGATTGAGTTTAAGCGCCTCTTCGTAGTGCGATTGCGAGTCTTCCAAATCCTTCAGCGAATCGTCTTCCGATTTCTCCATATCGGCGCGCTCTTCCAGAGTTCGGCCAATATTGTAGTGGCTGCGTTCCTGAAGAGCGGTATCGCCGGAGAGCAGCGCGTTGCTGAATGATTCCAACGCTTTATTATAGTCGCGCATCCGGTAAGCGGCCGTTCCCGCATCGAATTGAATCCGATCGCGCGCATCCGAATTCGGATGACTCTGCAAGTCCTGCTCAAAACTGCGATACGCGTCCGGAAATTTTCCGGAATCATAGAGCTCAAGACCTGGCACCGCTCCAATTGCGGTTTGACAAAGCATCAAAACGACCGAGGCGGTCGCGGGCGCCACCAACCGCGCGATTTGCGGGATTTTGAATCGTGCTCGCTTACGTTCGCCAATCAAGACGGACAAGGTGAGGGTGAGCAGCGCGACGCCGAGCGGCCACTGATAGCGCTCGATCGGCCGGCGCGACAAGCGGACATCCATTTCGGCGGCCTTCATCTTGGCGAGACCTTCGGTCAAAAGCTGTTTGGCCGTGCGTGGACCGCTTTCCAAGTGCAGATAGACGCCTCCGGTCGTCTTTGCAATTTCTTCGAGTCGCTTCTCGTCGAGCTTCGATTTCACAACCTTGCCGCTTGAGTCCTTTACAAACGATGTTCCGCCGTTTTCGTCGGGGAGCGGGATAAGC
>DASPUI010000078.1:0-2520 GCA_035622995.1 Chthoniobacterales bacterium | reverse complement strand
GGTTTCTTTGGGATATGCATTACAACCCGGTGCCTAATGTTGAACCGCAGTTCCCGATGTCGGCTGAATATCGCAACACTCCGCCGACGCCGACCTCGCCCTGGGTGATGCCCGGTAGTTATACCATTACGTTGACGGTCAACGGCAAGAGTTTCACGCAACCCCTGACGGTGAAGATGGATCCGCGGGTGAAAACCTCGGTTGCCGATCTTCAAGAACAGTTCAATCTGTCGCGACAGTTGTATCAGTTGCGGCTGCAGCTTGCCCCGATCGGGAAAAGTTTTGACGACGTCACCGACCAATTACTCAAGCTCAAGGCGCAAGCTGCCGAGCAGCCAGCGGTGGGGGAGAAGCTCGAAGCTTTTGCCAGATCGCTGATGCAATTTGGGCCGCCGCATCCGCGTCCGGGCGCACCGCCTACGCTTTTTGTGTTGGAATCGGTCGACCGATTGTTCGAAGCAATTCAAGGCGCGGATGCTGCTCCCACCGCCTCTGTTAAAGCCGCGGTCTTGGATATCCAGACAAAAGTTGGACCGTTCATTGAAGCGTGGCGCAAATCTCTGGACCGCGATCTTCCGGCATTGAATCAGCAGCTCAAAGAAGCCGGATTTCCCGAAATCAAATCAAGCTCACAAGGATAGGAGCCGGACTTGCTTTTCTCATTCCGTAGCAGGGGTTCCGAAATCGGCCGTGATCTCGATGGTATCGGCAACGGCTATGCGAATGTCGCGCACTTGGATGTTGCCGAGCGGCAGTGACGAGATCGAAAACGATTTCTGTTCCAAGCGTCGAAAAATCGGTTCGAGCGTGGCACAGGCAACCGCGCCGATCCCACCGTCGCTTTTGCATTTGAAATTGGAGGCCCTTATTACGAAATTTTCGTCGATGTCGATCTGGCTGGAGATGTCGATCCTGGCGCGAAGAAAAAGCTTTCGTGCTTGCACCTGAACATCGATTGCGATCGAGCGCCGTCCGCGCGCGCGCATCGCCAGACGCACTTGATCGATCGTTAAGCCGCGCCCTTCTTGTCGCGCGATTTTTTCAATCGCATTTTCCAGGTCCAATTGCGACGCGGAGATCGACAAAGTGCCGTCACGTAATTTGTGAACCAGGAGGAACGCGTCGCCGTTCTCATCCTGGCCTTTGTGAAAAACGAGGTCATGCGCTTCGAGCCGAACGCTCAAAGGCACGCCCCGGACTGAAATATCCCGCGCGCTAATTGTTGTCGCAGCCGCTTCGAACGCCAGCACGGTTGCGCCCATCGGCTTTGGAATGACGGAAGGAGGCGAATCGAATTGCGCGCCGTCCAAATTCACAACGATCTCATCGATGTAAGGAAAAACGCGCGAACGAAGATCGACGATCTGGCCATCTTTGGAAGCAAGGCGATGAGCGGCTTCATCCAAAGCCCGGGCAAGGTCAGCCTTCGAAGCGGGGAATTGTTTGCGATACAACGGAATCATCGGAACAGGAGTATGCACCACACAAAGGCAATCGTAACGCTTGATTCATGCTTGTATGTGTCGGCAGCGCGAGGTTATCCTGCCACTCGATGGCACTACCGGAAGAAGGGCCGACCCCGATCACGCCAATAACGCTTTCGGACCAGCAAAAACCGAAGGCGGTGGAGTGGGTAACGCACTACACCTTTAGCCGGATTGTGAAAACCTATCCGATTCAGGAGCATGAACTCTTAGCCTTGGACGATCTCGGCAGAAATTCAACGCTTTGGACTGCTATCGGTTCCGCGGCCCTGGCCCTGGTTGGCAGTTGCGGTTGGAGCATGCTCCAAAGTCCGGACTCGATTAGCACCGGAGCAAAGGGCTTTGCAGCTTTGCTCCTTTTTGTCAGCGCGGCGTCATTCATCATCAGCAGATTGTACGGGAAACGCAGAAAATCGCGTTTGGAAAAAATCATGAACGAATGCCAGGATTAATTGGCGGCAGCAGGCGACAAAAGAAGTTGAAAATCAGGCTTTATCCACTAAATTCCGCGTTCCTTTATGGCAAAGACGGCTTGGATCAACCGCAATAACCGCAAACGCGCGACGGTGAAGAAGTACGCTGCGCTTCGGGCCGAACTGAAAGCGAAGAAAGATTATGCCGGACTGGCCCAGCTTCCGCGTGACGCAAGTCCGACGCGAGTGGTCAATCGCTGCGAGGTGACCGGGCGCCGCCGTGCTTTCATCCGGCGCTTTAAGATTTCACGGCTGACTTTTCGCGAGCTGGCGTCGCAGGGATTGATCCCTGGCGTGACGAAATCGAGCTGGTAAAATTCCAGCGGTAGCGGCGGCCGTGTCGGCTGCGATTTCCAGAGCCGTAAACGGCGCACCTGCCCGTTAAACGAACATGTCGATTTATTTTTTCGCGCTAGCGCACCTTGCCGATGATGTCATACACGGTTGGGATTCGCCCGGAGTAATTACTGGCAAACTCGCAGTCATTGCGGCTTTGGTCGCGCTCAACGGATTTTTCGTTGCCTGCGAGTTTGCGATGGTGAAAGTGCGGTCGAGTCAGCTCG
>DASPUI010000077.1:0-6786 GCA_035622995.1 Chthoniobacterales bacterium | reverse complement strand
GAGGTGTCGCATGCGTGTTTGCGCATTGCCCTCCGGACGACAAACGGCCATGATGATAACAGGCACCGTGCTAATCAGACCGGCCAGCTCCTCCAGCACTTGAAGCGACGACGGATCCGCCCAGTGAATGTCCTCCCAAACGAGAATCAGTTTCTCTTTTTCTGCTCGCGCTTTGATGTAAATGCCGAATGCTTCCAGGATTCGCGTCTGCAAAATCTCGACATTGAGCTGCTCGATTTGGTGTTGCCAGCTTGTCTCAAGCGGAACTTCGAGGACGCGCGCGAGATAAGGATAGATTTGCGCAAAATCTGCCGCGGCAAAGCGCTGAATATTGTGCTTCAGGATTTGGTCGATCTCGACCCGGTTCTTGCTTGGCTGAACCTCGAGCAAAACGTGGAGAAGATCCCGAGCCATGCGATAGCCCGTTGTCTCGGCATAAGATAAGGCGTGTGTCTCGGCCCAAAACGCTGAACCGCGAAGAGCGCGCGCCTCAGAAACAAGCCGGCTTTTCCCGAGTCCGGCTTCACCAAAGATGCAAACCATAGTGCCTTGGCCTGTTCCCAGTCGCTCGATGGCCGACTTGATTTCCCCCAACTCGTCCCGGCGAGCGCAAAGCGGCGTGCGCAATGAGCTTGTTTCGTTTTCAGTCCCGCTGGCTTTGCTCGAGACCAGTCGATAAGCTGGCAGCGGTTGTGATTTCCCCTTGAGCTGCAGCGGCTGCAAAATCTCGAAGTCGAATAGCTTCGCAGTTTGCCGAAAAGTCTCAGACCCAACCAGAATTTCGTTTTCTCCGCATGCATCTTCCAAACGAGCGGCGACATTAACAGTGTCGCCCATCACGGAATAATCCTGCCGTCCAACCGCGCCGACCCGGCCCGCAACCACCGGACCCGTGTTGATGCCGATATGCAATCCCAAAGTGAGATTGCGCCCGCCGTTAAATCTCCTCAACGCTTCGATCAATTCCAGGGCTGCACGCAATGCTCGTTCCGGGTCGTTCTCGTGCGCGATTGGCGCGCCGAAGAGCACCATGATCGCGTCTCCGAGAAACTTATCGACTGTTCCGCCATAACTCTGAACCACGGGGACGAACACCTCGAAACAGGAATTCACCAGCCCGCGGGCTTCTTCCGCTTCCATTTGCTCGGCCAGCTGGGTAAATCCGGAAAGATCCGCGAACATCACGGTGACGATTTTCCGTTCGTCGTCGCCACCGGTTTTTGGCGCCGCCAGTTTTCCAAGTTGTTCCCGTAATGCTGCGACGGCCGGATCGACTACCGCATCCCCGAGTATGGCGCGTCGCGCCTGCAAATCGGAAATGGCGCGTTCGAGTTGCTCGTCTGTGGCCGGCGTCTCGGACATAGGCACAAAGGTGTTGCCAGTCAGGCTATCGCATTTTGGCCCGAGTTTGAATGCGTTTATGCGTCCGGCTGGCCCAAAAGCGAAGGGCGCCTTCGTTTCCGAAAGCGCCCTTCATATCAAGATGGCGGTAAGCCGAATTCTGTCGTGGATGATCATTTATCTAAGCGACATACCCGAGGATCTTTGTCGGACCGGCTGTCCTCCCTCTGTTTTGTCTTGCACCGCATGGGGTTTTTCGTGCCGTCCCGTTCGCACGGGACGCGGTGAGCTCTTACCTCGCCTTTTCACCCTTGCCTGCTTAAGAAAGAACAGTTGTTCTTTCAAAGAACCGGCGGTGTCTTTTCTGTGACACTTTCCGTCAACGCCCGCTTTCGCAAACGCCGCCCGCGTATTCTACGCGGCATGCTGCCGTATGGTGTTCGGACTTTCCTCCAGTAAATCTCGCGATTCACCAGCGATCATCTACCATCGATCGTATTCTAGCACATTCCGTGGCATTCGCAGCAGCGTCAGGGCGATAATCCGCCGATTTCAATCAGAGCAAGATGTGTCCCGTCCTCCGACAACCGTAAGTGCAGTGGCCATGAGCTCTTGTTGTCGACGTGATAAGAGCACGTTAGATCACGCGTCTCTGGGTCGAAACTTTGAATGTAAGTTGTTGGCCACTTTTGCTCTCGCTTCCCGCCCAGTTCGTCGATCCGCGAGACTTCCTCCGTCGTAAGTCCATTTCTTTCTGCGTAAAAGGAGACCGGAAACGAGCCCAGATCATTGGGAAAAATCAAAACCAGAGTCTTCCATGCGTCCTTGTTTGTCCGGACGTGAATTTGAGCCCCGGGAAGATCGATCACGACCACAAGCGGGCCGGCCTGAAAGACCTGCGGCTCAACCCCGTCTGACACTTCTCCAAACCATTCGATCGCAACCGATCCCGGTGGACGATATCCGGCGCGTTGCGAAAAACCGTGCTCGCTCCGCCCATGCCGAATTCCATCGATGATCAAACTGCCCTGATTCGGCAGGTTGATTTCCCGACGAACAGTCTCCGACGACTCGGACATCGACATGCCAAGGAAAAGCACAACGATGGCGACAATCGGCAGAACGATCGCAATCCCGGCGACAATGATGCCGTTAACTCGGCGAGTCATTTGCCTTCTTCAATGCCGCAGGCCTTGTGCCATCGAAATAATCTCATTTCTCGGTGGATACTGCGATTGTGAACGAACTCGCCCAGGATCGTGACCCCGATCAGGAGCAGCGAGCTACTCAGCCTAATGGAGTCGCAGACGCGGAAAGAGAGGCCGAACTGCTGAGCCAGAATGATTTTCATGAACTTGTTACTTTGTATCACAAAGTGATTCCGAAAAAATTCATTTCTTTCCGCTTTTTACAATCTGTTCCAAAACGTCGAGATAATCCCTGAACGCCACCCGCCCCTTCGCCGTCAGCGCATAACTGCTTTGTGGTCGGCCACGAACCTCTTTCGTAACAGCGACAAAACCGAGCCGATGAAGCGTTCGTAAATGGGTAATGAGATTGCCGTCGCTCATTTTAAGTTCGGCCTTCAGGTCTTGAAATGGCCAGCTCCGTCGCGCCGCCAGCAGCGTCATGATCCCGAGCCTGCCTTTTTCGTGGATCGCTTTGTCGAGCTTCTCGAAGTCGAACATCGTTCATTCGCCGGCAGGTTGATCATCCGTGCTCTGATGCTTCCACGGCCAGGTGCAAATCGCGTAAATGAGATGGTAAATGCCGAATGTCACACCCATGGCCGAATTTGGCAGGTTGGTCGATAATTCTTCCAGTCCGTTCACGAACACCGGGATTGCCAGGGCCGAGAGCAAAAATGCCCAGCCAAGAAGCGCGAGAGAGCGCGGGGCAAACAGCGCAGTCGAAAGCAGGGCCAGGCCGTAGAACGCAATCCAAACCACGACCAGTTCCAGTTCCTGGCCGCCGACATATCCGGTCGAAAAATACCAACCGCTAAACGCAGCAGGAAGGAGCAGATTCGGCGCGATCGTCTGGAGCGCGAGCTTCATTCCCGAAGAAATAAACGGGCGACGACTCCTTTTCGCTTCACGCCAAACGAAAAACATGTTGGCGACGAGCGAGAGGACAAGAACGGCCAGCCAGATTGTCGCAAATTCTCGCGGACCAACTCGACGCCCGGAGATTAGGTTTGTTTCATCATTGAGATACACGAGGAGCGCGGCCAGGATCGAAATCAGTCCGGCAACAAGGGCGGTCGGTGCGGAGATAGCGCGATAAACAGTGGCGCGCTCCATCAGCGAGCGGATAACCTGCAAGTTCTCCTCGGCCTCGGAAAGCCCGCTATTGGCCATGCTTAGCTTTGTATGACAAAGTCGACGCGGCGGCAAGTCTTTTTGCTGACATCCCAGTCTTAACCCCAATCCACTCGAATCGGCCAAGTTCCGCCGCGCTGACCTTCAATCAAGCGCTCGATCTTCTTTTTGACCAGACAGTTGGCGATCTTATACTGACTTCCCCCGTCAAAACTCAAACCGGAGAAATAATTCATGCCACTCGTAGTAGGAACCAAAGCACCAGATTTCAGCCTGCCTACAAAAACGGCCGAAGGCCCGAAGCAGGTCAGGTTGAGCGACAACTTCGGCAAGAAAAACACGCTTTTGCTTTTCTTCCCAATGGCCTTTACCGGCACTTGCACAACCGAAATGTGCGGAATCAGTAACGACCTGGCCGCGTACGGCAGCCTTAACGCCATTGTTTATGGAATCAGCGGCGACAATCCGTTTGCGCAGGAAGCATGGGCACAAAAGGAAAGAATTACCGCTACCCTTTTGAGCGATTACGAACACGGGGTCGCCAAAGCTTACCAAGTAACTTACGATTCGTTTCTGCCTCAAATGAATCTCGGCATGGGCGGCGTGCCGAAACGCGCAGTTTTTATCGTCGATCGTCAGGGCGTGATCCAATACGCCGAATGCGATGACGACGCCCGGGCGCTTCCGAACTTCGACAAAGTGAAAGCGAGATTGGCTGAACTGAAATGATTGGTTAACGGAACGCGAAGTTCTGACTTGGTTACCTTTGTCTGAGAGAAAATGAACGATGAATTCAAGACGCTGACGAAATTCGATGCGGGCGAAGGCCGCAGAGGATTTTTGTGTTCGCTTCCGGCGCTGGAGGAGCAAGGGGTCGGAAAGATTTCGCGATTACCGGTCAGCATTCGGATTGTGCTCGAGTCGGTGTTGCGAAATTGCGACGGAAAGAAAGTCCGGCGCAAAGATGTCGAGACTCTGGCGAACTGGAACGCCAGAAAACCGGCCAACGAAGAGATCCCGTTCGTGGTCGCCCGAATCGTCCTCCAGGATTTCACCGGTGTGCCGCTGGTGGTCGATCTTGCCGCGATGCGCAGTGCAGTGAAACGACTCGGCGCCGATCCCAAAATTATCGAGCCACTGGTGCCGGTGGATTTAGTGGTCGATCACTCAGTTCAGGTCGATTTTTTCGGATCGGTGCGAGCGTTGGAGTTGAACCTCGACATGGAATTCAAGCGCAACCGGGAACGCTATCAATTTTTGAAATGGGGCCAGCAGGCATTCAAGACATTCCAGTTAATTCCGCCGGGCATCGGCATCGTGCACCAGGTGAATCTCGAGTATCTGGCGAAAGGTGTCTTATCGAAGCCGGAAGGCGGCAGCCCCAAAACAGAAATATTTTTCCCTGATACGTTGGTGGGAACCGATTCGCACACTACGATGATCAACGGACTCGGCGTGGTCGGTTGGGGCGTGGGCGGCATTGAAGCCGAAGCAGGAATGCTAGGTCAGCCGGTTTATTTTTTAACGCCGGAAGTGGTGGGCGTGCATATAAATGGAAAATTGCGAGAGGGCGTGACTGCTACCGATCTGGTTTTGCACATCACCCAAATGCTGCGGGCGCAGAAAGTGGTCGGCAAATTTGTGGAATTTTATGGCGAGGGTGCAGCTTCGCTTCCGGTGCCGGATCGCGCCACGATCGGAAATATGTCGCCCGAGTACGGCGCAACGATGGGCTTTTTCCCGATCGATCAAGAATCGGTGAACTATTTGCGCGCAACTGGCCGGACCGAGGGGCAATGCGTCGCGTTCGAAAATTATTTTCGTGCGCAGAAAATGTTCGGCATGCCGCGCAAGGGCGAGATCGATTACAGTGTTGATCTCGACTTGAATCTAAGTGACGTGCAGCCAGGTGTCGCTGGACCAAAACGTCCACAGGATCGAATCAACCTTCCGGCGCTGGGCGAAACCTTCCGATCGCTTTTGCAAAAGCCAATCGCGGAAGGCGGCTATGGAAAAACGGATGTCGACCTTGGCGCGAAGCATCTTGTTCAACTGAATGGCAGCGCGCCGCGCGATGGCGAAATGGTTTCCACCGACAAACCTGATCAAGGGATTCAGCCGGGCGACGAACGAAACAAAATAGAAATGGTGGCGAATCGTCCAACCCCCGATTCTGCGAGCGAGATTGAAGAAGTGACGGCGGACCCATTTCGTCACGGACAAAGCAAAATCGGACATGGCACCGTCTTGATTGCCGCGATCACTAGTTGCACAAACACCAGCAATCCCAGCGTCATGCTGGCGGCCGGTTTGCTTGCAAAGAAAGCAGTCGAGCGCGGTTTGCGCATCGATCCGGCAGTGAAAACATCGCTTGCGCCAGGATCGCGCGTGGTGACCGATTATCTGGGCAAAGCGGGGCTGCAAAAATATCTCGACGCGCTTGGATTCAATCTGGTCGGATATGGCTGCACCACCTGCATCGGAAACTCGGGCCCGTTGCATCCCAAAATCGAGCAAGCGATCAACGATTTCGACCTGGTCGCAGCTTCAGTACTTTCCGGCAATCGGAATTTTGAAGCGCGTGTTCATCAGAGCATCAAGGCGAATTTTCTAATGTCACCTCCGTTAGTGGTGGCGTTCGCTCTTGCCGGACGGGTCGATCTGGATCTCTCGCGCGAGCCGATTGGCAAAGATAAGAACGGTAAAAATACGTTCCTGCGCGATCTCTGGCCGTCGCTAGGCGAAATCCGCGACGCCATGCAATCGGCATTGAAGCCGGAGGTTTTCCGAAAACTCTATCGGGATTTCGCGGATCAGAATCCAAAATGGAACGAGATTCCGTCGAGCGTCGGCGAAGTTTATCAGTGGGACGAAAAGAGCGATTATATTCACGAGCCGCCATTTTTTCAGAATTTTTCGATGGAAGAGGGAACGATTGCCAATATTACTGGCGCGCGCGCCCTTGGAATTTTCGGCGATTCGGTGACAACCGACCACATTTCGCCGGCCGGCGCGATCAAGGCGACTTCCCCGGCCGGAAAGTATCTCATTTCGCGCGGAATTCAGCCGGCGGATTTCAACAGCTATGGTTCGCGCCGCGGAAACGACCTGGTGATGACTCGCG
>DASPUI010000076.1:0-2313 GCA_035622995.1 Chthoniobacterales bacterium | reverse complement strand
GAGCATCCAACCCGCCCAGATCGAAAGGATCGGCGAGCCGCCAATGTTCAGCGCACCCGCGATGTGACCTCCGCCGAAGGCGAGCATCGTTCGAACGTCGACAAGCTGGCTTCCATTTTCTCCTATCGCCGCTTTGAATTGTTTTGGCGGAAGTGCTGCAACGCGCGGCAAACTTCCCAGCACCTCCGGCCCTTCCGCGTTTATCCTTTTCATTCGAGGATAGTAGTTTGGAACCGGCGGCGCAGTTCTTAGCGCGTACTCCGTAAACTTTTGCACGTCGTCGAATTGCAGAAATTTGTTGTGGCGCCGCTCGTAGCCGATCGTGCTGGTCAATCGGGCCCCAATGTCCGCACCGCAGGGCGAGCCTGCACCGTGATTCGGATAGATCATCACGTGGTCGGGCATTTGCAGATAAAAATCGCGCAGGGTGTGGAATTGCTGCTCGGCAAGTTGTTTGGTGTGTTTCTCGCCTAACAAATCCGGACGCCCGGCCGAGGAAACAAAGAGCGAATCGCCGGTGAGAATCCCCCACGGCTCATCGGGAACATCGGCATCAGCCAGCAAATAGGAAATGTGCTCGGGCGTGTGGCCCGGCGTGTGTTTTGCCGTAATCAGGACTTCGCCGAATTCGAAACGATCGCCGTCTTTTAGTTTTTCAACCGCAAAGTCGTATTTCGCGCCGCCTTCATGACTGGCGAAAATTTTTGCTGATTCCAGCCGCGCGCAAAGCTCGCGCGAACCACTTATGAGATCGGCGTGGATGTGTGTCTCGAAAATGTGTGTGATGGCCACGCCCGCTTCTCGCGCCATGTTAACGTAGATGTCGCAGTCCGGGCGCGGATCGAACACGGCGGCAACGCCTTCGTCATCATCGCCGACGAGATACGACAGTTCGGCGATCCCGGGCGTCTGGACAGTCTTGAAAACCAGAGACACGGGTGAAGTTAACTAGAAGGTGAGCCGAACTTCAACAAGATCAAACCTTAGGTAGGGGCGATTGACCTCAATCGCCCGCGGGCGGTTCGGTAAACCGCCCCTACCTCACTTCCACCTCGATCGGTAGCAAATGATTGATCATGTAGGTGCCGCGATCCGGATCGCGCTTCGACGGCTGAGTCTGACCCGTCGAATCGGTTGCCCGCGCTATTAACGTTGCCTTTCCTCCTGCTGCCGGAGTTTTCCAATTGAATTCCCACAGGCGCCAGGCCCCCGGTTTCGACTCTCCAACCAGCTTTGCGCCGTGCCAGATCAACCCGCCGTCGGTGCTGATCTCAACTTTTGCAATTTCACCTTGACCGGTCCAAGCCGCGCCATGGACGCGAAAATTCGAATTCGCTTGAATCACCTCGTTCGATTTCGGGCGCGCGATCTCAGCTTTAATCTGCAACTCCGAGAGTGGCGTCAACCGGGCGTCGCCGCCACTTCGCGTCCAATACGCGTAATCGAGAGTTTGATAATACCCGTTGAATGGACGGTCCGTCACAATGATACGCTGCAACCATTTGATTGAAGCGACCGCAAACCAACCTGTCACAATTGCCCGGACCGGAAAACCGTGCTCGGCGGGAAGGTCAACGCCGTTCATTTTATGCGCGAGCAAAACATCATCCGCTTTCTTTAGCGGAATGCTCCGGGCGAAATAAATTTCGCCACGAGGACTCTTCGGATCTTCGAGTTGTCCACGGTCCGCGCCTTCTAAAATTATTTCACGCGCGCTTGACTTAATGCCCGCGCGAGAAAGCAAGACCGACAACGGAACACCGGTCCATTCAGCATTACCGACTCCGCCAAGTCCCCATTGTACGCCTTTGACTTTCGGCTCGAGAAAGTTTCGATTGTTGCCAGCGCACTCCAGAATTGCTGGAATTTTTTGTGAATCATGCTCCAGCAACTCGGTGTAGCCGATTTCAAACGGCTTTTCGACTTCGCCTTCAATCGCCAATCGCCACTTGTCTCGGTCGATTTTCGGAATCGGGAAATGCGTCCGGACATAAAACGATTTCGTTGGCGTGATGAAATCATCAAGTTGCTCGAACGGCATCTCGAGGTTCAACGGGTCCTCGCTGCGAACAATTCTTCCATCGCGAAATTTCAGGTCATCCATGGCTGCGGTTGCAATCTACAATCGTAAACCTACAATCTACAATTCTTTGGGGGTCTTAGCTCAGTTGGTAGAGCGCCTCAATGGCATTGAGGAGGTCAGGGGTTCGAATCCCCTAGGCTCCATTTTCGCGTAGCGAAAATGTCAGGCCGTAGCTGTAGCGAAGGCGGACAGACCGTATCGCCGTTTCCCCTACGCTCCATTTTTACGCT
>DASPUI010000075.1:0-3297 GCA_035622995.1 Chthoniobacterales bacterium | reverse complement strand
GACATTCGGGACAGATCAATGGAGTCATGCCGCTGATTTCTCTTTCGACTTCGCCGACGAAGCGGTCACTGGGGTTGAACTTTTTTCAGCCGGTTTGGATTCGCCTGATTTCTCCGAACCCTTTTTCGGAGATTCTTTTTTGACTGCTTCCTTGTAGGAGTCGCTGCGATAATCGGTCGTATAAAAACCTGAGCCTTTAAAAATGATGCCGGCACCCGTGCCGAGCAGACGCTTTACTTTGCCATGACCCCATCGTGGCAGCCGGCAAAGTTCTTTCGGACATTCGCGAAAGGGTTCATCGCGCATCGATTGAAACGCCTCGAAATTTTGCTCGCACTTTGTGCAGTGATATTCGTATGTCGGCATGAGAAATGGGCCGCGAAAAGTCTGCATGAATGAAAGCACAATTCAAGCCGCCGCCTTTCGAACGATCTTATTAGCGACATTTCCGTCGGTCTCCGACGCCTTCTTGACTTTGTCTGCGCCAAACGTAAACAGAAACTTCGCGAAAATCTTATGATCCGCCCGTTTTTTCAGATTTTGGCCGTGTTGCTTTTGGCGCTCTTTGTTTCCAGTTGCGAAGAGGATGTGCGCTATTCCGGCCAAACCCAGTATCTGGGTGGCATTTACGGCGCCGCTCCAACCGTCGGCGCTCCGCACGATACGGTCTCCTATTGGGATGGTGACGGCATCGGCGGAAAACCATCAGTCAAAATCAGTCTGACGGAACAACGCGCTTATTTTTACAAAAACGGATTGCTGGTTGGCATCTCGCAGCTTTCCACCGGCCGCGAAGGAAAAAATACGCCGATCGGTCATTTTTCTGTCATCAAAAAGGACAAAGACCATGTTTCCAGCATGTACGGCGACTTTGTGGACAGCAACGACCAGGTTGTAAAGCCAAACGTCGCGGTCAGCGATCCGAAACCTCCCGGTTCACATTTTAAGGGCGCGCCCATGCCTTACTACATGCAAATTGCGCCCGGATTCGGACTCCATGCGGGTTACTTGCCCGGTTATCCCGCGTCACATGGCTGCATTCGAATGCCCGAATTCATGGCCGAGAATTTCTTCAAATCAGTTTCCGCCGGCACACCGGTCACAATCACAAACTAAAAATGGAGGGCGGCGCGTTGTCGGCGCCCGGGAATTTAGGAACACGACGGCCCGTGTCCCGCCAGACCTTTGAAGCTGGCTCAGTTTCGGCGACCTTTCACCGTGAGGAAGTTGCAATCGTTGGAGCTGGTTGATCGTGCGGCGCAATCGGAACCGATTGCGCGCAAGCTTGAGCAGATCGCAGCCGCTGCGCACTGGCCGGTCAGATTTTCTCACGTTTTTGAGCCTGCTCGCGCGTTTCTCGTGGCCATGCTGGCACAGCGCCTGAAAAAGACGATTTGGGTCCTTTGCCCAACCGTTCGCGCCCAGGATTCACTCTACGAGAGCCTGTTGAACTGGTTTCCAAACGCGCAGTTTCTTCCCGAAGCCGAATTCGCTGCCGTCGAAAACATTCTGCCCGATCCGGAAATTTCGGCCGAGCGACTCGCTTTGCTGGCCAGGATCGAAATGGAGCCGGGGCCGCATGTGATTGTGGCAACGCGCGCCAGTCTCGATCAGCCCGCGCCGGAACGCGGCGCCCTGCCAACGGCCTCAATCGCGCTCAAATGCGGAACGGATTTGAGGATGGATGAGTTACTTGGAAAACTCAGTCGCGCGGGTTACGAACGCGTCGCTCAGGTTACCACCCGCGGCCAGTTCGCAGTTCGCGGCGGGATTGTCGATCTTTATTCGTGGCAGGCGCCGCTGCCGGTTCGTCTGGAGTTTTTTGGAGACGCGCTGGAATCGCTGCGCCAGTTCGAAGTCGATACCCAGACTTCGGTCCACAATCTGCGCACGATCGATGTTTTGTTGGGCGCAGCCGACAATCACAGCGGTTTTGTCCGCGACTACGTCGCCTCCGACCATCTCAAAATCGATATCGAACCGGAGGAAAGTTCGGCAGCTCAAATTCAAATCAGCGAATCCTGGATTGAAACCGGCCCCGAAGATTTTGGCGGCGCATTTCAAAATTGCGATGTCGGCGATTTCTCGGTCGGCGATTTCATCCTGGCGGAAGCGAAGCGAAATCAATTCATCAAACGCTTGAACGAGTGGCGCTCAAAGAGCGCGCACATCGTCATTTACTTTCAGACCGATGGCGAAATCGAACGCTTTCGCGAAATTGTCGATGCCAATGCGCTCGCAAATGTTGAGCTTGTCCTCGGCACCCTCAGTCGCGGATTTTGTTTTCCGGCGGCGAACATCGTCATTTTATCGGCCGCGGAATTGTTCGGGCGTTTTGCGCCGCACGCGCGACGCCGGCTTTATCATGCTGAGCGTCACCGGGCGCAAATCGACTTCAGCGAACTAAGCGAAGGGGATTTTGTCGTGCATCTCGAGCACGGCGTCGGCCGATTTCTGGGACTGGCTACGGTCAACGAAACCGAAGTCCTCGCGCTGGAATTCGCAAACGACGCCAAACTTTATGTGCCCCTCGAGCAGGCATATCTCGTCTCGCGCTACGTGGGCGTTGGGAAAAAGTCGCCGTCGCTGAGCTCGCTCGCCGATACAAAATGGGCACGCGCCAAAAAAAGCGCGGCAGCGTCGATTTTTGATTACGCGGGCAAAATGCTTTCGCTCCAGGCCGAACGCGAGACGAATCCGGGCCACGCTTTCGGCTCCGACACGAAATGGCAGCTCGAATTCGAACACTCGTTTCCGTTTCGAGAAACGCCCGACCAAATGAAGGCGATTATCGAAACCAAAATCGATATGGAACGGGCGCGACCAATGGACCGCTTGATTTGCGGCGACGTTGGTTTTGGAAAGACCGAGGTGGCAATTCGCGCCGCCTTCAAGGCGGTAATGGACGGAAGACAAGTTGCGCTCCTGGCACCCACCACCGTGCTTGCGCAACAGCATTTCGAAGTCTTTCGCCAACGCATGCTCGATTATCCGGTGCGAATCGAAATGCTCAGCCGCTTTCGGTCGCACGGCGAGCAACGCAAAATCATCGATCTTTTGCGCAACGGTGGGGTCGACATTGTAATCGGAACGCACCGTTTGATTTCCAGAGACGTCATTTTCAAGAATCTTGGGTTGGTGGTGATTGATGAAGAGCAACGGTTTGGCGTTTTGCACAAAGAAAAATTCAAAGACCTTTTCAAGCTGGTGGACGTGCTGACCCTTTCGGCCACGCCAATCCCGCGCACGCTTTATCTTTCGCTGGTAGGCGTGAAAGACATGTCGACCATCGAAACG
>DASPUI010000074.1:0-3020 GCA_035622995.1 Chthoniobacterales bacterium | reverse complement strand
AACTTCTACGCCGATTTCGTCAAACATCCCAAAGTTTTGAGAGTCGTTGCGCTGTCAGGTGGTTATTCGCGGGACGAAGCCAACAGCCGCTTGCGCCGGAACCACGGTGTCGTCGCAAGTTTTTCACGCGCACTGGCCGAGGGCCTTTCAGCTCAGCAATCCGACGCTGAGTTTAACGCCATGTTGGATCAGTCGATTCAGAGTATCTACGATGCGTCCAGTACCTGACGGGGCTGACAACATCCAACTACGCATCGCAGGCAAAAAAAGATCTTCCGGAGAAATAAACTTATGCAAATCGGGATAATTGGCCTTGGTCGAATGGGTGCAAACATGACGCAGCGGCTTTTGAAAGCCGGGCACAAATGTGTAGTCTTCGATCGCGCGGTTGCCGCGGTAAGCGCCCTGGTGAATGCGAACGCAACCGGTGCGACGTCGCTCGCCGATTTCGTGGCCAAACTGGACAAGCCGCGGGCCATCTGGCTCATGCTTCCGGCTGGTGTGGTCGATCAATCGATCGCGGAACTTTCGTCGTTGCTGCAAGCCGGCGATACCATTATCGACGGCGGAAACTCTTATTACGTGGACGACATCGCGCGGGCCGAGCGCCTGAGGTCGTCAGGCATTCATTACGTCGATGTTGGCACCAGCGGCGGCATCTGGGGACTGGAACGTGGTTATTGCCTAATGATAGGCGGCGAGAAAGAAGTCGTTGAACGGCTCGACCCGATCTTTGCCGCGCTTGCTCCCGGCGTTGGCAATCTGCCGCGCACTGTTGGCCGCGAGAAACTTGGCGGCACGGCGGAACAAGGTTACTTGCATTGCGGGGCGAGCGGTGCCGGTCACTTCGTTAAAATGATCCATAACGGAATCGAGTATGGAATCATGGCCGCTTATGCCGAAGGTATCGCCATTCTAAAGGCTGCTGATGCAGGAAAGAACCAAAGCGAAGTAGATGCCGAGACTACGCCGTTGCGCGATCCCGAGCACTATCAGTATGATTTTAACCTGGCTGATATTTCCGAAGTATGGCGGCGCGGCAGCGTGATCGCTTCATGGTTACTCGACCTGACTGCCGCTGCGCTCGCGACCGATGCCCAGCTTGCGAAATTCGGCGGCAGAGTCTCCGATTCTGGCGAGGGCCGCTGGACGATCAAGGCGGCGATCGATGAAGGCGTCCCCGTACCGGTGTTAACGACAGCTTTATATGAGCGGTTCGCGTCGCGTGGTGAAGCCGATTACGCCGACAGATTGCTTTCCGCGATGCGCTTTGGTTTCGGCGGCCATCTGGAAAAATCCATTAAATAGGAGCACACCCGTCAGCCATGGTCGGCTAAAGGGCGGGTAGGATATCTGAAGCGCAGAAGATAGAGAAGGGAAACGCGAATCTACACCAGTGCTTCGCTGCAAATGATTTGCGGCACGAGACGTCCGTGCGATTCGAGACGTTGTCGATCGATGGCGTCTCGCATGTTGTGTTGAAGATAGATTTTTCCGAGCTCTTTCACCAAATCGCCTCCTGTGACTGAGTTTTTGCGGAGCAGGTTTATCTCTCGTTTGATTGCATCTGACAAACGAGTAGAGCGGACGTTGATCTGCGCCTTTAGCTCTTCGTCTTCGGCAGTTTTGAACAGCACACCCAGCTCCCGAAGGACATAGCGCTGTCCGTGGGTTAGTGAAACGGTGTGTTCGAGTTCAGCACGCCTATGTTTCGCGTCCTCAGCGAACTGCCCTTTCATTTTCATCAGTGCGGCGTTGTAATCTTTCGACAGCGCGCTTGCCTTCGCGCCGGTTGTCGATGATGTCGTGTGCCGCCATGCGATGAACCGCTCCCCGCCGTAAAGTTGCCTTCATTCGACGCCACTGCATTATTGTGATCAGATGAAAAAATCTCTTCGTTCTTTCGCCGTCGCTCTCATGGCGATTTTTTGTTTTGCATTCATGCCGGTTACTCGGGCGCAAACGGGCAAACAGCCCCCCGGTGAATTGAAGGTTAAGCCGGGCAAGGAGCAAAATTCGTCCGAAACCGCCGCGTCGCCGGGCAATAAAGAATCCAAAGACGGCGATAAGGACAAAGAAGAAAAAGAGCCGGCACCGAGCGTGACCGAGCACACGATTACCGTTGGCGGGAAGACAATCAAGTACCGCGCGACTGCTGGTTACATGGTGATGCGGGATTGGAGCGAAAAAAAGAAAAAGGAAGGCGACGACGAAGAAAAAGCGCCATCAGCCATACCAGGAAAAGAATCCGACAAATCGAAAGAAAAGGACAAAGACAAGGATGAGCCGAAACAGAAGGCGAAAGTTTTTTATATCGCGTATACGCGGACTGATGTCGGCAACGATCCATCAAAGCGACCGATCACGTTTTCGTTCAACGGCGGACCGGGCTCGGCCAGCGTCTGGTTGCACATGGGCGCGCTCGGGCCGCGTCGCACCGAATTGACCGAGCGAGGCGAAGCGCCGCTGGCGCCGTATCACTTGGTGGATAACGAAGCGACCTGGCTCGATTCGACCGATCTGGTGTTCATCGATCCGGTTTCGACCGGTTACAGCCGGAGCGCGCCGGGCGAAGATCCGAAACAGTTTCACGGATTCAAGGAAGACCTCGCCAGCGTCGGCGATTTCATCCGGGTTTACACCTCGCGCAACGCGCGGTGGGCATCGCCGAAATTCATCATTGGCGAGAGCTACGGCACCACCCGCGCGGCCGGGTTGAGCGATTATTTGCAGGAGCGCTACGGGTTTTACGTCAACGGGATCATCCTGGTGTCGAGCGTGCTCGATTTTTCGTCCATCCGGTTCGCGCCCGGTAACGACCGGCCGTATCCGCTTTATCTGCCGAGCTATACCGCGGCAGCGTGGTATCACAAAAAGTTGCCGCAGGATTTGCAAAACAAACCGCTGACCGACGTGCTCAAGGAAAGTGAAAATTTCGCATCGAACCAATATCTGCTCGCGTTGATGCGCGGAGATCAGCTGGACGATAATCAACGCAAGGATTTGGCGAACAATCTTGC
>DASPUI010000073.1:0-6634 GCA_035622995.1 Chthoniobacterales bacterium | reverse complement strand
TTCATCGCCAATATCAAAACGACGGCGGACATAAAGATCGGCGACACCATTACCGATCAACGTCATCCGGCGCGCGAATCGTTGCCCGGATTCCAGGAAATTCATCCGATGGTTTTCAGTGGAATTTATCCGATTAACACCGGCGACTTTGAGCATTTGAAGGCCGCGATTGGCAAACTGCGTCTCAATGATTCCGCGTTTATTTATACGCCCGAGAGCTCAGTGGCGCTGGGATTCGGATTTCGTTGCGGATTTCTTGGCCTGCTGCACATGGAAATCATCCAGGAACGGTTGCGGCGCGAATATAACATGGACATTATTGCGACTAGTCCGAGCGTCGTCTACGAAGTGGTGAACACGCGCGGCGAGACGCTGCTGATCGACAATCCGGCGCATTTGCCGGATCCGAGCCAGATCAGGGAAATCCGCGAACCGATCGTAAAAGCCTATGTCCTCTGTCCGAACGAAAACATCGGCGACATTTTGCAATTAATTTTGGAAAAGCGGGGCCAAATGGATCATACCGAAACGCTCGATTCGCGGCGGGTCATGCTGCATTGCGAGCTGCCGCTGAACGAAATTCTGGTCGATTTCAACGACAAGATTAAATCGATTACGCGCGGTTATGGTTCGATGGACTACGAACACGCCGGTTATCGGCCCGCAAAATTGGTGAAGCTGGATCTGCTGGTGAATGGCGAACCGGTCGATGCGTTCTCGACCATCGTGCACAAAGACCGGGCCGAGGCGAGGGGCCGCCAACTGGCGGCGAAATTGAAGGAAGTGATTCCGCGCCAGCTTTATCAGGTGGCGATCCAGGCGGCGATCGGCGGAAAAATTATTGCGCGCGAGAGCGTTTCGGCCTTGCGAAAAAACGTGACCGCGAAATGCTACGGCGGCGATATTACCCGGAAGCGCAAGTTGCTCGAGAAACAGAAGGAAGGAAAGAAACGGATGAAAAGCATCGGCAAGATCAATATCCCGCAGGAAGCGTTTATCGAGGTGCTGAAAGCGCAATAACCAGATGTTTACGCCGCGTTACATTAAACATAGCAAGCTGTTGTTGCGACACGCGCAGAAATATTTGCACTACAAACGCGATGTCATCAAAGAAGCGACCGCGGAGGAGGTTTCCGCTGCGATGCGAAGATTGCATGCGGCCATACGCCAGCGTGATCACGCACAAATCGAAAGTCGCGCGGAAGAACTCGATGCCAAACTTCATCAGCTCACCCCGGTCACGTGGGAATCGCATTGGCGGGAAAACGTCGAAGTGATTCTGGTCGCGATCGTCGTTGCGGTTGGCATTCGCTCCTACTTTTTGCAGCCTTTCAAAATTCCGACCGGATCGATGCAGCCGACACTCAATGGAATCATCGGCCATCCCATGTCGGCCTCGACGCCGCTGCCCAGTCTGCCACAGCAGATCGTCGAATTTATTCTGCGCGGCCGCAATTATATCAACGTGGTGTCCGGGCGCGACGACGAAGTGATCAGGGTTGAACAGAGGAAGCTCCTCTTTTTCTTTACTCTATCGCGGCTCGTTTGCGCGCATCAGTCTTTCCTGGTTTACGCGCCGCCGGACACCTTGAAGCACGATTTTAACATTTATTTTGGGCGGTCGGTGCGAGGCGGCGAGGTGATTGCCCGCGGCGCGATTGATACCGGGGATCAGGTTTTCGTGGACAAATTTACTTACAATTTCGTCAAGCCGCATCGCGGCGACGTTTTTGTTTTCCGGACAAATCACATTCCGGGAATTCCGGGTGATCCGGAAACCGGTCAGCCGTTTTACATCAAACGCCTGGCTGGTCTGCCTAACGACACTTTGCGGATCGATCCACCCGCGTTGTACGTCAACCAACAAATGGCGCAAGGTTATGGCTTCCGCCGAGTGATGGGAGCAAAAGATGGCTATCGTGGTTATGGTCCGGGCCGGGATTATCTCGCTCTCCCTGATCGCACATTCACCGTTCCGCCCGATAGTTACTTTGCGATGGGCGACAACAGTTACAACAGCTACGACAGTCGCTACTGGGGGCCGGTTCCCGAGGAAAATCTGGTTGGCCGCGGGCTATTTGTTTACTGGCCGTTCATTCCGCATTTTGGCCTGATTCGTTAGGCAACGCATGCTGGCGACGCTGCCGCGAGAGTATCTGCTGATTGGCTTCTTCGGCGGATATGCGCTGGTGATGCTCTTCAACCCGATCCGCCTGGCATTGCGCGATGGCTTGCGCTGCATCGGGCGTTACCGGCGGGTATGGGTGACCTTCGTTTTGCTCGGCTTCGCCTATCTTGTTTTTCAATTTTCGACGTTTACGCCAGTCCAGAGCAGCGCGGACCTCGATCTCACTCAGTTTACGTCTCTCGCGAGCTGGCATTGGCCAAGATTCGTCGACGTCTGGCAGGATGCGCCACTGCCGGCACTTGAAGGCGTTGCTGGAATTTTTGATAACGCAACCACAACCTATCCACTCTCCATCGCCGCGGCGGTGCTGTTGATGATGAATTGGCGCGGCTTGCACAGCGCGCTTTTGCGAGCGTTGCGGCAGCGCTATCAACTGCGCGGTCTTTTGATTTATCTGATTTTTTTGATCAGCGCGATCGCGGCGTTAATAAAACCGGTTGTGTTCTGGGCGCTGCCGGTTTGGGGCGGAGTGATCCCGGCTTCCGATCTTTTGCAGATTTCGGCATGCATCGATGCCACTTCCTTTATTTTCGAATACCTCCTGGGCGTTTATATCCAGGTTTATCTCATCACGGTTTGCTTCGCCTGGATCCGTGGCCTCAGTTTTCAGGAAGGCGAACTGTTTCGATTTGCCATGCGCCGTTTCAGTTATGTTTTGAAATGGGCGGGCGTGGTTGTGCTGATCAGCACCCTGATTGTGCGAATGCCCCTGCTGCTTGCCTATTTCATAAACATTCCGAACGTGCTGGATTATTTGCCGATCGAGCGCGTGGTGATGTGCGCACTCATCATTGGCTTCAGCTCGATGCAGATCTCGCTCGCGTTACACAATGAAACGTTGGGCCAGGCACTCCGTGCGCATCTGGAATTCCTGCGCGAGAATCTCGCGCGATTCGGATGGTTCCTGCTCATTTGCCTTTTGCATTTTTTTCTGCTCAATAGCGCCGATGCCATCATTCGCGGTGCGATCGCGGATCGACTGGTCGCGCTGATATTGTGGAAATCGGTCCTTGTTTGCGTGCGGGGCTTTGTCACCGGATGGTTGCTTGCTTCATGGGTCTGCCTGTTCCGCCACGGCGAGAAGGGTGAAGTTTATCAGCAGAGTTGGATCCAATATTAATTCGCTGACTTCTGTGAACGCCGCCAAGATCACGCGAGAAAGCAAATCAAACCTGGCGCTTGCATTCATTGCGCTGGGCCGCGAGCGCCGCCGGGACATCACTACCTTCTATGCGTTTTGCCGCGTGATCGACGATATTGCCGACGATGCTGCGCTGAGCGTGGATGAAAAAGCGCGACGTCTCGAACACTGGCGAAAATGGCTTCGAACCGCTGGAGAAGACGAACCTTCGCTCGCGCCCGAAATCCGCGATCTCATCGATAAATATTCGCTCGCGCCCGGGATGGTTGAGGAAATTATCGCCGGCGTTGAAATGGATTTAAGGATCGTCCGCTACGCCACCTTCGATGAGTTGCGCATCTACTGTTATCGGGTGGCGAGCGCGGTCGGTTTGGTCAGCATTGAAATTTTTGGTTATCGAAACCCGGCCTGCAAGGAATATGCAATTCAACTCGGCCTGGCCCTGCAAACGACGAATATCATCCGCGATGTTGAAAAAGATCTGCGCGCCGGGCGGATTTATCTCCCGCTGGAAGATCTGGCACGTTTCAAATATTCGGAAGCTGAGCTGCAAGACCGCAAATATAACGAGCGGTTTATCGATTTAATGAATTTCGAAGCGCAGCGGGCCAAGAATTTCTTTTCCCGCGCGCGCGACCTGCTTCCGCCCGAGGACCGGCGATCGATGGTCGCCGCCGAAATCATGGCCTCAATTTATCATGCCCTCTTGCGACGAATGGAGCGCGACCGGTTTCGGGTCTTCGATCGGGATTATGGCCTGACCAAACTGGAGAAGGCCGGCCGGATTGCCTCGCAGCTGGCCAGACATTTTTTGAATTTGCGCAACGCAACCTTCGTCGGATTCTAGGGTTTGGCTTTCTACTACACGATTATGAATAGAAAATACCTGGCCATATTGTCGCTGGTGGCATTGGGAGCCCTGGCTTTGAACTCATGTGATACGCCGACGGGGCAGGGCGCGGCGGCGGGCGCCGGCGCGGGCGCGATTATCGGCAACATCGCCGGGCACGGCGGCGCACAAAGCACTGTCATCGGGGCGGCAATCGGTGCGGCCACGGGAGCGTTGATCGGTCACGCGATTCAGGAAGAACGCGCTGGGAACTACGGGCCGCCACCTCAGGGAGGCTGGCCATACGCTAAATATGCCGGTTCACCGGGAATGTACCATAGCCCTTATACCAACCGGGTGTACGATCTGAGCGGCGTCCCGCATGGCGGATTGACGAAAGACGTCGACACCGGCCAATTATTCAGGCGTCCCTAATCTTTGGCGACTCTTTACAGAACGTTGATCTCAGATCGAAATCAACGCGTTTTCTTCTGCAGCTCATCCACCAGCCGGCACGCTTCGTCGGTCATTTTCAATAGCTCCGGCCATGGTCGATGATAATTTTCGCCCGGCAATTTTCGAGTGGCGTCAAAACCCATGTGCGAGCCGACGTTTTGTTCGCTCGGTGCATGGTCTAACGAGTCGCTCGGATTCTTGATCACGGTGGTATCGCGCGCCGGGTCAGTGTTGGCGCACAAACGGAACAGTACTTCGCTGGTGTTGTGCACGTCGCAATCTTCATCCACCACCACGATGTACTTGCTGAACATCATCTGGCCCATTCCCCAAAGCCCATGCATTACTTTGAACGCTTGATACGGATACTGTTTGCGAATGCTGACGAAGACAAGATTGTGGAACACTCCTTCCGCCGGCAACGTCATATCGACCAGTTCCGGAAAATTCATTTTGAACACCGGCAAGAAAATCCGGACGCTGGCGTCGCCCATGTAAAAATCTTCCATCGGCGGAATCCCAACGATCGTGGTCGGATAGATCGCGTCTTGGCGATGAGTAATCGCGGTGAGATGAAAGACGGGGTAATCTTCGATCGCGGTGTAGTAGCCGGTGTGATCGCCAAACGGCCCTTCCGGCCGCGTCTCACCCGGCTGCACATACCCTTCCAAAACAAAATCGACATCGGCCGGCACCTCGACGTCGATCGTTTTGCATTTCGCCAGCTCGACTGATTTTCTTCGCAAAAATCCGGCGAACAGGATTTCGTCAAGCCCATCGGGCAACGGCGCCGTCGCCGCGAACGAATATGCCGGATCGCCGCCAAGCGTTACCGCCACCGGCATTCGCTCACCCCGCTCGTAATAAATTCTGCCGTGCCGTGCGCCCACCTTGTGCACCTGCCAGTGCATCGCAGTCGTCCGCTCGTCATAAACCTGCATCCGATAAACGCCGACATTGCGCGCGCCGGTTTCGGGATCGCGTGTATGAACGTTGGGCAGGGTAATGAATCGGCCGCCGTCCTTTGGCCAGCACTTCAAAATCGGAAGATCGCCTAACGAAAATTTATCGGTATCGAGCAGATGCACAATTTCCTGACATGCTCCGTCGCGAACGCTTTTCGGCCGCGCGTGGAGCAAATGAATTCCCTGTTTCAACAGCGAGAAACCTTCGCGCAGATCGGTCGGTGGTTTCGCTTTCAGCAGGAGCTGAATTTCCTGCGCGATCTCATCAACGTTTTCGCGGCCAAGCGCCATGGCCATTCGTTTCCGCGACCCCATCGTGTTGATTGCGACCGGAAATTTTGAAACCGTTCCATCAACGAGCGGCTGCTGGAAGAGCAATGCCTTGCCGCCGCCGTTCGATTTCATCTCGCGGTCGGACCATTCGCTGATCAGCAAATTGGTATCGACCGGATTTGAGATGCGCGTTAGCTCGCCCGCGCTATTCAGTGCATCGAGAAAGTTGGCAAATGAGCCGTAAGCCATTTCTTAGCTTACACTGACCGGGCTTCGCCGCAGGCGCGACCAGAATTTTAGTGATATTTGCTGAACTGGAACGAAACAACCCGGTCGCCTGAGAAGGTGACGGTGCGATCCGGCACCGGAACGCTCGGCGGAATATAAGAATAGTAGAAAGGATCGTAATAGGGACTGCCGACAAAGACAAAGGAATGGCCGTGATGTGCGTGAATGACCGCTCCGCCGCCCCAGCCCCAGCCGCCCCAACCCCAAGGTCCATACGGCCCGTACGGGTAACCGTAGCCATAGCCATATGCGGGAACATAAGTCACGTAAATCCATGTTTCGGTCTGGCGGCCGTGCATTACACCGACCACTTTTTGGTCAGGCTTGCCCCACGCCAGCCAAACACCGTTTTGTGACATCCCAGTCCGGATTTGACTGTTCCGCACCAATTGCTGATCACGTGGCGAAAGGCTGTTGAAAACATCGGGGTGATCCGAAATGCGCGATTCGGTTGTTTCGCAACTCGTTAGGATTAATGCGCTGGCGGAAAGGCT
>DASPUI010000072.1:0-8508 GCA_035622995.1 Chthoniobacterales bacterium | reverse complement strand
TTCCACGTAGCCTGGCCGCGCGCGCGAGGGCCGTACCGTGATTACCGGACGAATGCGTCGCCACGCCGTGTTGCGCCGTTGCGTTGTCGAGCGCAAACACCGCATTCGTCGCTCCCCGCGCCTTAAACGCGCCGATTTTCTGAAAATTTTCGCACTTGAAAAACAACGACGCGCCGCTGCCTTCATTCAATCGCTCGCTGGTCAGGACCGGCGTCCGATGAATGTGCGGCTGAATCCGATCACGCGCCGCGCGGATTTTATCGAAATCGACCATGGTGGTTTGCAAATCTTCTCGCCTGTCCAAGTTGCTCCGGTCAAGCTGTAGATATGAGTAAATTATTCTTTATCATCATTTTGACTCTGGGAATCGCGGGCATTAGCCCGGCCCAAACGAGCAGTTCGTCCGCGGCCAAGGGTAGCAGCGCGCCATACATTGAAGGTCCGGTCTGGACACTCTCCTTCATTAAAACCAAAGCCGGTTTGGGAGACGACTATTTTCGTCAAATCAGTCAGACGGTGAAGCCTGCCTACGAAGCCGCCAAAACCCAGAAAGTGATCCTCGATTACAAAATTCTCGACGGCGATGCAATGGGCGCGAATGATTTTAACATCGTGATCATGGTTGAATATCCGAATATGGCGGCGCTTGATGGATTGCGCGACAAGATGGACCCGATCTTGGAGAAAGTGATGGGCTCCGAAGACCAGCGCCGGGCCATGGCGGTGAAGCGCCTCGATATCCGCGAGATTCTCGGGACAAAAACAATGCGTGAGATTACGTTGAAGTGACGGGTGGATCCATACGCCAAGCCTAACGAGCGCAAAATCGGTGCTAATCGGCCACGGATCTCGCATTTACCAGAAAAAATCGATCCGCGCACGCGCCAGCAGCGTCGCGCGGAGAAGCAAGCGGTGGCCGCAGAGCGTCGCGCGATTAAAAAGGCCGCGCGGCAAGACTTGAAAAAACAATTGCGCGACGAAATTGAGAGATGAGCACCGGCTCAAAAATCGCGATCGGCATTGGCACGTTGGCGATCATCGTAATCGCGGCTTCGTTCGCAACCGGAGCATACTATTTGATCAGCTTCCGGCGCGGGCGCTCCTTTTTCGACGAAGGCGTTGCAGCGATGAACCGACGCGAATACGGTCCGGCAATCAAGGGCTTCAAAAACGCAATTCAAAATCGACTGGCGGAACCCTACAAAGCGCTCGCGTTCGAGGACCTGGCGTTTTGCGAAAATGAAAAGAACCAGGCGAGCGAAGCAATTCGCGACTACTCAGAGGCACTGCGACTCGACTCAAAGGCTGTATTTGCCTGGGAGGCACGCGGGCAACTTTATCTTGATCAGGGTAACAAGGACAAAGCGTTCGATGATTTTTCCAAAGCGATCCTGCTCGATTCAAATATGGACCGGGCGTTGTTCAATCGAGGTCTGATCGACCTTGATCGCAAACACTGGCCCCAGGCGGTGGCCGATTTTTCCGAGGCGATCCGCACTTCTCCGGCATGGTCAACCGCCTACTACAACAGGGCAATTGCCTACGCGCATCTGGGCGATCTCGACCGTGCGCTCGCCAGCGTGGAAGCAACAATTCAGATGAATCCCCATTACGCCAAAGCGTATGCCGAGCGCGGATACATCTACAGCCGCAAACATGACTTCGAGAAGGCGTTCGCCGACTTTGATGAGGCGCTGCGACTTCAGCCGGAAAAACCGGAGACTTACCGCGACCGCGGTTTCGCTTTCATTCAGGCAAAGCAATGGTCAAAGGCTCTGTCCGATTTCAACAAGACTCTCGAGCTTAAACCGAACGAAAGCGTTGCGCTCGAAGGCCGCAGTTACACCTACGAGCAAATGGGAGATCTGGATCGCGCAGTTGCTGACCTGACGAAAGTTGTCGACCAGACAAAATCGGTCTCTGATTACGAGCGCCGGGCTTACCTTTACTCGCGAAAACGCGATTACCCTCGCGCGCTTGCCGATTTTCGAGAGGCATTGCGAAGCGCGCCCGACGACGAGCACGCATTGAATAATTTGGCCTGGTTTCTTGCAACATGCCCGGAAGACTCCGTGCGAAACGCCAGGGAGGCCGTTGCCGACGCGACCAAGGCGTGCGCGTTGTCGCATTGGATGAATGGGAAATGGCTCGACACGCTGGCCGCTGCCTGGGCCGAGGCCGGCAGTTTCGATCTTGCCGTTTCCTATGAAGAAGAGGCGTTTTGGTGTCCCGATATTACCGAAGCTATTCGGGGTGATATGGAAAAGCGTCGCGGACTCTTCCAGATGCACAAGCCTTTCCGAAAGCCGACCGAGCCATAGCGGCGACGCGCGTCTCTAACAGACCAGATTTTCTGATGAATCGACGACTTCTTTTCCTCGACGAAGAGCAAGTGCGAACGCATTTACGAATGGCCGATCTCATCCCGGCGATGGAAAAAGCGCTGACCGATTTTTCGATGGGAAAAGTTATCCAGCCTGTTCGGCAAGTGATCGCAGTCGATCCGCCGGGTGGCTTTTACGGAATGATGCCGGCACTAACTCCGGAGGGACTCGGTCAAAAAATCGTCACGTTCTATCCGTCAAACGCGCAGAAAAAGTTGCCCACCCATATGGCCACGATTTTTTTGACCGAGCCGCAAACCGGCACGCCGCTCGCAGTGATGGATGGGCGATTGATCACCGAAATGCGCACGGCGGCTGTTTCGGCGGTAGCGACAAAGCTCCTCGCGCGAGAGGATGCAGAAATTCTCGCGATTCTCGGGAGTGGAGTGCAGGCCCGCAGTCATGTTGAAGCTCTGAGCCTTGTCAGGCGATTTAAGGAGGTTCGCGTTTGGAGTCCGACGCCGACGAATGCGGAGAGGTTCGCGCAAGAGATCTCCGCAAAAGCAATGCCGGCAGAAGATGCGGTTAGGGACGCAGACGTGATTGTGACAGCGACAAGCTCGAAGGTTCCGGTGTTGCAGGGGAAATGGCTAAAGCGAGGTTGTCACGTTAATGCAATTGGCGCCTGCCGGCCCGACTGGCGCGAGTTGGATAATGACGCGATGAAAAGTGTCGTTTTTGTCGATTCGCGCGAAGCTGCGATGAAAGAATCGGGCGATCTGATTCTTTCCGGCGCAGAAATCCATGCCGAATTAGGCGAAGCACTCGCCGGAAAGATTCCCGTTCGATCGAACGAAACCACAGTCTTCAAGTCGTTAGGCTTGGCCGTGGAAGATATCGCGGCCGCCCTGCTCGTTTATCAGCTCACGACAAAGTGAGGTCTCGTCCAAATCGGCTGCGGCTGAGACAACCGGCGCTCTAAGCTGATCAGGCACGCCCGGTCCGAAGGATTTCGTCTGCTTCGGACAAGGTCTTGCACGTAAAAATTTGAACATCGCCACGGTAATGAAAAATCGACATGATATTTAATCCGATATCGCGATGCGGATCGGGAATGACGCGAACGACCAAGGCGATGCCTTTCGCGTTAAACAAGTCCATCGCCTGCTCGACGAACGGGGCGCAGCCAACATCCATGGATGCCAGCTCGCTAAAGTCGCCTAACAACCGGAAACCTGGCTGGAAGTTGGCAAGAACTGCTCGAATCTCCTCCAAACCCTTTTCAACCTCGCCCGGCGCGATGTCGCCGTGATAACGAATTACGAACAGATTCCGTGGCCGATCGACTTCGAACTTAATCATCGCTCACACGATTATATTTTTTGAGCAGTTCGCGCACGCGATCGTGCGGCAGCGCCTCAACCCGATGATTGTTCGCGCCGATCATCGTTTGATTGTCGACCAATGCATTGAGCACGGCTTCTTCCGCCGCTTGCACCACGCCATTGAAAATTGGGTCCATCAGATCGTTCGGGATCGTTTCAACCGAGTGCGTGACTCGGTCAGGCGCCCAGACATTCGGATTTGCGGTCGAGAAAGCGATAAACAGATCGCCGGAGCCGTTGCCGGAAATGGTGCCGGTCCGCGCCAATCCGAGCGAGACACGCCGGGCGAGCCGTTTCAATTGGTTGGACAAGAGTGGCGCGTCGGTCGCGACCACGGCGATGCACGAACCGGTGTCTTCATTGTAAACTGAACCCGGGATTTCCTTTCCCACCGGCACCCCTGCGATGGTCAATAACGGACGCCGTCCAAAATTCGCCTGCACGAAAACTCCAACGGTAAAACTTTGCGACGGTTTGTCTTTGCCGGGTTTGATTTCGATTTTGCGCGAGGCGGTGCCGCTCCCGCCCTTGAATTCGTAGCAGACCATTCCCGTCCCGCCGCCAACACTGCCTTCTGCGATCGTCCCGCCGTGCGCGGAATCGAGCGCGTCAAAAACGTGCTCCGGTTTGACATGAAATCCGTTGGTGTCGTTGAGCCAGCCGTCCCAGGTCTCGGCGACAACCGGCAAACTCCACCAGTATCCGCTGGCATCAGACGCACCGTGCTTGATTCGCCACGCAATCACCGCGTCGCGCGCGACGCCGACACTGTGGGTGTTTGTGATTACAATCGGCCCTTCCAAAAAACCGCTCTCCTCGATCCAATTGGTGCCGGTCATCTCGCCATTTCCGTTCAAACTGAACACGCCGGCATAAACCGGGTCGTTCAATGAATCGTGCCCGCGCGGAATGATCGCAGTCACGCCGGTGCGCACGGGTCCTTTGCCTACAGCGAGTTTGCCTTCGCCGCTGATCAAGGTGGTATAGCCAACTTCTACCCCCGCGACATCAGTGATGGCGTTGAATCGACCCGGCGTCCCCTCAAACGGAACGCCGAGGTCGCGCGCGCGAACAATTTTCTCAGCAACCGGCGGCAGTGACTTGATTGGCTCGCGGCCCGATGAATCGAGCGTGAGCACGGTCAGGAGCACGGGAACGAGCAAATTTATCGATTTCATGGCCGATCCATCAACTATCAACTACCAACCATCAAATTCTTCCATTAGATTTGTTCGGTGAGCTACGAAGTCTTTGCGAGAAAATACCGGCCGCAGACATTCGACGATCTCGTCGGCCAAACGCACGTTTCGCGCACGTTGAAAAATGCGGTCGGGCAAAATCGTCTCGCTCATGCCTATTTATTCGTCGGCCCGCGCGGCACCGGCAAAACTTCGACCGCCCGGATTCTGGCCAAGGCGCTTAATTGCTTAAGTTCTGACAAACCGACCATTACGCCATGTAACAAGTGCACAAATTGCCTCGAGATCGCGGCGGGAAACAGCATGGACGTTCTGGAGATCGACGGAGCGAGCAACAACAAAGTGGATGAAGTGCGGATCCTGACCGAGAACGTGCGGTATGCACCGGCGAATGCCCGTTTTAAAATTTACGTTATTGATGAAGTTCACATGCTGACTGCCGGCGCGTTCAACGCGCTGCTCAAAACGCTGGAGGAGCCGCCGCCACACGTGAAATTCATTTTCGCGACGACCGAGCCGCAAAAAGTGTTGCCAACGATCGTCAGCCGTTGTCAGCGGTTCGATCTTCACCGGATTTCGGCCAACCTGATCGCGAGCCATCTGCAATTGATCGCCGGCAAGGAGAAGATCAAACTTGAATCCGCGGCCGCGCACGCGATCGCGCGCGGTGCAGAAGGCGGATTGCGCGATGCCGAATCGATGCTCGACCAACTGGTCGCGTTTTGCGGCCAAAATATCACCGAAGCGGATGTTTTGAGCATCTTCGGGTTTACCAGCCAGCAAACGGTTTCCGAGTTCACCGAAAGGATTTTGCGCGGCGCAAACGCGGACGCGATTCAGCTTTTGCACGAACAATCCGCGGCCGGCAAAGACATGATGCGATTGATGTCGGACTTGATTTCGTACTTGCGCGACCTGCTCGTTTTCAAGGTAAAGCCGGATGCACTCGACGAGGATGTCGATTCTGAAACACGAGACTCTTTCGTAAGCCAATCCGGTCTGGTGGAAACGGCCCGGTTACTCGAGCTGATCGATCAATTCGCCGACGCCGAGAACCGGATGAAGTGGGCGCCGAACAAGAAATTACATTTCGAAGTCGCGATCATTAAAGCGATTCAGAGCCTGGGACAAGCGACGCTCGATGAAGTAATTGAAAAACTCGGAGAATTGCGCGGCGGAAAAACCGTTGCTCCAGCAAAAGCATCCGGCGTGGGAACTGCCAGTGCCGCCCGCGCCATCCCGTCCGCATCAAAAAAAGCGAACGCCGATCCTGACCTGCCCACGGTCGCTTCCTGCGTGGCCGAATCGGCAGATTCAAATGTCGATCCCCAAAAAATGTGGCAGCAGGCATACGACAAAATTCCAGTCCAGAAAGCCTTTGTCCGGAATTCAGCCGCCGCCGCGCATGTTCTCGGAACCGATGGACGCAACTTTCTTCTCGGCTTTGCGCCCGATCAAAAATCGACCATGGACATCCTGGGAACTGCCGGCAATAGAAAATTGATCGAAACGCTTTTGCACGAAGTCAGCGGCAAAGATTGGAGCCTGAAGCTAAGCGTCCAGGAAAAATTAGCCGCGAAAGAAAAAGCATCTGACAGTTTGGGCGCCGACGACCCGTTGATCCAGGAAGCGCTCGAAATGTTCAAAGGCAAAATCAGGTCGTGACTTTATGAATCTGAACAAACTGATGAAGCAGGCGCAGAAGATGCAGGAACAAATGGCTCGGACTCAGGCTGAGCTCGAAGAAAAAACGGTCGAGTTCGCAGCCGGTGGCGGCAAAGTAAGGGTGATCGCCAACGGCGCCGGCAGTGTGATTTCGATCAAGATCGATAAAGATATTATCGATCCGAATGATGTGGAATTTTTGGAGGAAGTCATTTTGAGCGGTGTTAATGGCGCGATTGAACAGGGCAAAGCGCTTGCCCAATCCGAGATGACGAAAATCACCGGCGGATTGGGAATACCGGGAATGTAGCAGAGCGGAGCGTCGCGGCGTTCTAACAATTTGGGACCGAAGCACCACTTCTACAGCTTTTTGATTTCACGCTTGTGCATTTCGTAAACGCACACCTCGCGAATACATAACGAACGCATCTTTTCCGCCAGCCGTTCGTAATTCTCGCCCAGTTGTGCATGCGAATGGGCATCGGACGCAGTCGTGAAAGGGATTCCTTTCTTGATCGCGAGACGAATGATCTCGTCGCTGGGATAGAGTTCGTCCACCGGTTTTCGCCAGCCGGCGGTTGAAAGCTCGATCGCGAGATTACGCAAGCGAATGAATTCCAGCGTTTCATTCACGACCGCACCAATATCACCGCAGGGACGATGGCCATGGATTTTGATGAGATCGAGGTGCGACAAACAATCAACAAGGCCAGTGTCCGCAATTTCGCGGACGCGTCGAAAGTAATCCGCGTAGATTTCGTTTACATCCTGGCCGACGAATTGTTCCGCGCCATCGGGAACGCTGTCGAACATTTGAGTCGGATCATCCAGATAATGCACCGAGCCCAAAACGAAATCTAGTTTGTCCCAATTATTCTCGACCCATTTCCGGCCGGCGGATGAGGTTTCCGGATCGTTATCCAACTCGATTCCAGCGCGAATTTTCATGTCCGGATTTTTTTCGCGAAGCAGTTCGATTTCGTCGAAATTGATGCCCGCGCGATAGCGATCATGATCGGTAAAAGCAATATCGCTCAAGCGGTGGCGACGCGCGCTTTCGATCCACGGCTGCAACAGCCCCTGGGTGTAAGGTTGCACGCGATGGCCTTGCGGATGGCTGTGGTAATCGGAAAAAAGTGGGGAGCTAATAGATGATTGTTGCTAGAAAACCTGATTCCCGCAATCAACTCTCAACCATCGACTTTTTGGCTACCGCTCGGTCAAGAATTTCTGCCGCGCACGCAATTCCGGATACTTGGGAAAGAAAACTTCGGCGATAAAAACCTTGTTCGGCGTCAGTTCACGCGTCGCGATGTGCTCGTTATATTCGATGTGTTCCTCCGGATTGATCGTTACCGTTCCGGGCTTTTCACTAATTGCGTGGTTGTCCGACCACTTTGTAAGCAATGCGCCTTCCGAATTCATCAATATGATCTCGATTCGCTGGTCGGTCGGGAAATCGAGCTCGATCGCGCTCTTCGCGTCGTTCCTCAATATGGTTTTCACATCGAGTTGTCGGACTTCCGAAAGTTTTAACGGTTGAGGCGAGACCTCCACTTCCAGGCGCAGGCCACGGAGTCTCGGGTCCTTGTAATTTTCGACGCGAGGTGTCGAGGATCCAAAGGGATGAAGCATCCGGCCGAATAAGCTGCGTTTCGGCGGAGTCGGTGTGACCGATGGCGCAAGCTCCTGAGCTTGAACCACCGCGACCACCAGCAACAAAATAAGGCAGAGAGCACTTCGAACCATGCGCGGGTTAAACAGCAAACGTTGCAAATCCTGTCAAACCCTTTATCAATCCCGCCATGCGGCTCCGTCTTGCGCCATACGCGTTTGTTCTGTTTGCCTGTCTTCTTAGCCCGATGAATGGGCAGTCCGAACCATTGAATCTTGTCCTTCCAACCGAAAATGATGCCATCTTTCGCGGGGACGGCC
>DASPUI010000071.1:0-4623 GCA_035622995.1 Chthoniobacterales bacterium | reverse complement strand
TATTTCGTGATGGAGTATGTCGATGGAAAACGCCTCGACGAATATTGCCGCGAGAATCAACTACCGATTCGGGAACGGCTCGAACTCTTCCGGAAAATTTGCGCAGCCGTTTCCTACGCGCACAAACACCTCATCATTCACCGAGACATCAAGCCGGCGAATATTCGCGTCACACCTGATGGCGAGCCAAAGCTGCTCGACTTCGGAATTGCCAGGCTCCTCGATCCGCAAACGTCGACAATTGCCGAGGCCACCATGACTTTCGCAGCAGTTATGACGCCGGAATACGCCAGTCCCGAGCAAGTGCGCGGCGAGGCGATGACGACCGCCAGTGATGTTTACTCGTTAGGGGTTTTGCTTTATGAGCTGCTCACCGGACAAAAGCCGTACAAGATCGCCAATCGCAGCCCAACCGCACTCACGCAGGCGATCACAACCCACGAGCCAACGCGGCCGAGCACCGCTGTCAGAGAAAATCAAAGTTCAGAAATCAGGAGTGAACTGCTGCGCGGCGACATCGACAACATTGTTTTGAAAGCGTTGCGCAAGGAACCAGAACGGCGTTACACGTCTGTCTCGCAATTTTCAGATGATATCCGCCGTCACCTTGAAGGCCACCCGGTTATCGCACGCAAAGACACGTTCAATTATCGCGCATCGAAGTTTATCCGGCGCAACAAGATCGGCGTAGCTGCCGCTGCAGTTATCTTTCTAACTTTGATCGGCGGAATGGTGGCGACGGGTTGGGAAGCACACCGCGCAAATCGCCGGTTCAACGATGTTCGGCGGCTCGCCAATTCACTGATGTTCGAGATTCATGACTCAGTTAAAGACTTGCAGGGTTCTACGCCGACGCGACGGTTGATTGTCAGTCGCGCGCTCGAGTATCTCGATAGCCTGGCTCACGACGCCGGGAACAATATCGCGTTGCAGCGCGAACTCGCGACTGCCTATGAAAAGATCGGCGATATCCAGGGCAATCCGTACTCGGCAAATCTCGGTGACACGAATGGGGCGTTGGCCAGCCATCGCAAAGCGCTCGCGATTCGCGAAAAATTAAGTACGCGGCGCACGAGCACCGAATTGCAAATGGAATTGGGCCGTAGTTATCGCGCACTCGGCGACATTTTGGAACAAAAGGGCGAGATTGCGGAAACGGTCCGCGATTATCGCCAGTCATTGTCGATCTTTGAAAAACTGGTTGCGGCTCAGCCGGCGGATTTCTCGGTGCAAGACGAGTTTGCGCGGGCCTATGAAGTTCTCGGCGACGGTCTCGGTCGCATGGCTAACAATAGCACCGAAAGATCCGAGGCTTACCGCAAGTCATTGTCGATTCGACAAGATCTGCTCGCTCAAAAATCCAGCGACGGGAAATTGCGTCGCAGCGTTGCGCTGACCTTCCTGAAAGTTGGTGCAACCCTCGAGGCCAAGAATCCTGAGGCCGTTGGAAATATTAAACGCGGGATTGAAATGCTGGAGGGGCTTTCGCAGGAGGATCCGAACAATGAACGAGCCAGGCGCGAAGTCGGATATGCTTATTACCAGCTCGGTAATACGCTGCTGCAAAAGGGCGATTTTTCCGCCGCGCTGGACGCCCGGCGCAAAGCCTTTGCGATTCGACAGGAAATTGCAGCCGAAGATCCAAAGAATGTTCAAGCGCAATTCGATCTGGCCGTCGCCTACGGCGACTTGGCCGAAGCTTTGAGCGCCACCGGCGATAACGAGTCAGCGCTGGAACGCGCGCGCCAATCGTTGTCGATGATGCAGGCTCTCGCCAAGAACGATCCGTCCAATGCGGTCTATCAGCGCAATGTCGGTTTGTGTTACGAACGGCTGGCCGAAATCCGCGCGCGTCTGGCTAACGACGATAAGCATTCGGTCGCGCAACGAGTATCGGATTGGACCGAGGCCCGCAATTGGTACCGGCGCGGCGCCGAACTTTTCTCGGCTTTGCGCGATCAAGGAACACTCATGCCAATCGATTCCGATCGGCCACAGAAATTCTCAGCGAGAGTCCAGGAGTGCGACAATGCGATCGCCGCCTTGAAATAATTCGATTTCCGGCAACGCGTTAAGCTTGGGCGATCTTGAGCACAGCAGTTCCATCGAGCGTACCGGCGCGGAATCGATCGATTGCGATGTTCGCTTGCTCGAGCGGGAATGTTTCCGTCTTCGTTTTGATTCGATGCCGCGATGCGATTGCAAAAAACTCTTCTCCGTCGCGCCGCGTGAGGTTGGCGACGGAAGTAATCACGCGCTCATTCCAAAGATTGACGTACGGAAACGACGGGATGTCGCTCATGTGAATGCCACCGCACACAATCACGCCGCCTTTTGCGAGCGCGCGCAGAGCCATCGGCACCAGCGCTCCGACCGAGGCAAAGATGATCGCAGCATCCAGTTTTTTTGACGGCATTTCATCCGAGCCGCCGGCCCAAACCGCACCTAACGAGCGCGCGCTTTCTTGTGTTACCTTGTCGCCTGGTCGCGTGAAAGCAAAGACTTCGCGCTTTTGGTGAACGGCAATCTGCGTAATCAAGTGTGCCGCGTTGCCAAACCCGTAAATGCCCAGCCGACGGACGTCACCAGTTTTGCGATACGTTCGATAGCCGATGAGACCGGCACAGAGCAAGGGCGCGACCTCGACGTCGCTGTATTCGTCAGGCAGATGAAAACAATATCGCGCATCGGCCGCCGCGAACTCCGCGTATCCGCCATCGATCGTATAACCGGTAAATTTCGCGCGATCGCAGAGATTCTCGCGATCGGACCGACAATAGACGCAATCGCCATCAGTCCACCCGAGCCACGGAATCCCCACGCGTTCGCCGGTGGCAAACCCACGGACGCCCTGACCGACTTCCTCGATCCGTCCAACGATTTGATGCCCAAGAATGAGCGGGAGCTTCGGATCCGGTAATTCCGCGTCGACAATGTGCAGGTCGGTCCGGCAGACCGCGCAAGCATTTACCCGCACCAGCAATTGGCCGGTGGCCGGCTTCGGTTTAGGCAAATCGCGAAGCCTCAGCGGTTGTCCCGGCGTTTCGAGAACCATTGCGCGCACGTTCGAATTTAATTCGAGTTTCTGAGATACTCCAACGGCCACGCGCTAAATGCGCTCGCGCGGGGCTATTCTAAATGGTTCGCGCTAGTTTTCGAAAAAACAAAACGGGCGGGGAAAATCCCGCCCGTTCGTCATTACTTGACTGAATATCTTAGTGCTTTTCTTCCTTGTCCGCGTGATCGCCCTCTTTGATGGCGTCGGCTTCAGACATGTATTTGCCTTTTTTGGTCCGACCGTACCACCTTGATCCTTCGTGGTGGTAAACGTGACTCTCGGTATTCACCCAGACCATTCCGTGGCCGCCGCCTGGAGCGACAGTTCCGCTAGGTTCCGGCATAGTCTTCTTTGTGGTTCCGGCTGCCGGCGTCGCGGCAGCACCGCTTGAGGGCGACATCGAGAACCACGAATGTTTGGCCGGGCTCGCGGAAGCGGCTGGAGTTGCGCTCATCGCCGCACTTGCGGCTGGAGAAGCTTCCTTCTTGGCGCGCTTCTTTTTGGCCGGGCTGGCAGATGCTTCCGGACTTGCCGCCGGTGATTCGGCCGCGGCGGCACTCGCAGCCGGAGATGCTTCCTTCTTGGCACGCTTGTGTTTGGCAGGACTCGGTGATTCCTGGGCCGCGGGGCTCGGCGATGTCTCCTGTGCGAGCACCGTGGCGCCGGCAAATCCCGTCAGTGCAATGATTACTGCAAGATGTTTGGTCATGAGTTGAGGGTAGTGGGAATTAAGAACTGCCTGCAATACTAAAATGTCGGAACCGAGCGCGGCTGTTTGGGCCAGCCCTCCCGACCAAAACCGCAGTTATTTCTTAGCGCCTTTTTCCGGTTTCACTTCTACATCGGTGGCGCTCATCGTGTAAGTGATCGTCACCTTTGCGCCAACTTTCAAATCGCCGGTAACCTTCGTGTTCGAATCGCGGGCGATTTCCCAACGTTCCTTACCTTTCTGAACCGCAATCATCGTGTCGTTCATTTCCAGCACCGGGCCAGTCACCTGATATGTCTTGGTGCTTCCGCCGAGCGCGACACTGGAGATGGCCAGACTGGCAACTGCAATGAGACTAAACAGAGATTTTGTTTTCATAGAACGCCGATTGAATCCGTCCCCGATTTTTTTCGCAAGCTTTTTGCGCGGAATTAGATGCTCGGATTTAGCTTTGCATTCCCGGCGCCACCGCTCCAGATTATGGCAAACCAGAAAACTATGGACGATCTAATTAACCTCGTGACGCAGAAAACCGGATTGAGTCAGGACGATGCCCGAAAAGCGGTCGAAGTGGTAGTGAGCGCACTGAAAGCCAAACTGCCAGCTGCGGTATCTTCCCACTTGGATGCCTTTTTGAGCGGCGGGATGGCCGGCGGCCTTGGCGCGCTGGAATCGGAAGCCGGCAATATTCTGAAGGGTAAACTCGGCGGACTGTTCAGTAGCCAAAACTAAACGCGAAAGCTGATCCCAGTAAGTCGCAGACGTTTTCGAACGTTCATTTTGGGATCGCCAATTTTCCCATCTCGGAAAACTTTCCCGGTCGTCGAAAACGTTGGGAGTTTTCTATTCTATCGCC
>DASPUI010000070.1:0-24113 GCA_035622995.1 Chthoniobacterales bacterium | reverse complement strand
CCGATGCGGCATCGACGAAATTGAGCGACTTCGGTTTGATCGCCGATTCGGTTTCGTTCGAGATGCAATATTCGGCCCAGCCGCCGCCCCAAAGCAGGTACGCATAAACCGGATCGCCGACTTTCAATTTCGTAACTTGCGCACCGGTCTTCGCCACGATCCCTGCCATGTCGTAGCCAAGAATGAGCGGGAGGTGCGTTCCGAACTCTTTCGCGTACTTGCCGTTGAGGATGAGCGGGTCGGCCGGATTCACGCCGCTCGCGATCACACGGACGAGGATTTCGTTTTCCTGCGGTTCAGGCACGGGAACATCTTCCAACTTCAAAACCTCTGCCCCGCCGTATTCGTGTGCGACGATCGCTTTCATCATCTTCGGCAACTCGGCGGCCACGGCCGAAAACGACGCCAGGACGGTCGAAGCGAAAAAGACGAAAGCGCAGCTTTGTCTCGCAACAAAAAGGACGGGTGGCGGGAAGGTCATTCTTTCGACTCCGGCACCGCTTTCTCGGCAGCCTGAAAACCGATTTTTGAATGAGTGCCGTCGCAAAATGGTTTCTCGGTCGACGCACCGCAGCGGCATAGCGCCATCCGCGGTTCGACCGGATATTTATTGCCATCGGCGTCGATCAACTCCACTTCGCCCTTCACGATGTAAGGGCCATTCTTGATTGTCTCGATTGTTACCATGGCGAGGACTCTAACCGATACGTCCCGCGCTGGAAACGTTATAGAGGCGGCTGTCTCAGCCGCTTGTTTATTGAATAGGCGCTTGGCACAAGCGCCTCTACAACGTCAGTATTGAGGCGACATGAAAGGAAAACTTTTCGTTCCGCTATTCTTTCTCGTTTCTCTTTGCACGTCGCTCTTTGCTCAAAGCGCGAAACATCGGTTCACGTTTGAGGACATGATGAAATTGAAACGCGTGGGCGCGCCGCAGCCTTCGCCAGACGGAAAATGGGTGGTGTTCGATTGCATCGATGTCGATCTCGATGCGAACGCGAAGATTTCTCATTTGTGGATCGTCCCGGCTAGCGGCGGTGAATCGAAGCGGTTGAATGAAACGACGAATCACGAGGAACGACCGCGTTTTTCGCCGGATGGCAAACGGTTGATCTGGACCTCGAAGGCGACCGATCCGACCCAAATCTGGAAGTGCGATTTCGATCCAGACAGCGGGCAGCTGATTGGTAAGCCAAATCAAGTCACATCGATTTCAACTGGCGCAGATGGCGGGATCTGGTCGCCGGACGGAAAGAACATCGTCTTCGTGTCGGCAGTGTATCCGGACTGCAAAGACGATGCGTGCAACAAGCAGCGAGACGAAGAGCTGAAGAAGAGCAAAGTGAAAGCGAAAATCTTCACGCATTTGTTTTATCGGCATTGGAATGCCTACACGGAGTTCAAGCGCAGCCACTTGTTTGTTGTTCCCGCCGACGTCAGCGCTGAACCAAAGGATTTGACACCCGGTGATCACGATGTGCCGCCGTTTTCGTTAGGCGGGCAGGATATGTACGCGATCTCGCCCGACGGCCAGGAGCTCGCTTACACCAGCAACATCGATGAAGTCGAAGCCACCAGCACAAATGACGAAATTTTCGTTGTGCCGATTTCTGGAAGCACACCCAAAAAGATTTCCACCAGCCCCGGCGCCGACACTACGCCGCTCTATTCGCTTGATGGAAAATATCTCGCCTGGCGTTCCCAAGCCCGCGCCGGCTTCGAAGCCGATAAGTGGCGGCTCATGATCCAAGATCGACAATCAGGAAAGACGCGCGATTTGACTGAGAAAATCGATCGATCAGTTGGCAGCTTCAGTTGGGATAATCACCATCTAATTGTTTTCACGTTTGAAAATCGCGGGGAATCACTTTTTTATGCAATTTCGCCAGACTTAGGACCCCAACCTCTGCCCGAGCCCTACAACGACAAACATCTTCGCCAATTACATGCTGACGACTTGGTCGTTGCAGGCAACACATCCTTCTTCTCGCAGATGTCCGTCGCCGCGCCCAATGAGATCTGGAGATTTGATCTCGCTTATAGCATTGAATCGGTCCCGCATACAAAGCCTCACGCTGTCACCCACATGAACGATGAGCTGCTGTCGACCATCGACATGCAGCCGCTAGAGTCGTTCACGTTCAAAGGCGCGAGTGACGAAGAGGTCCAGGGTTTCATGGTCAAGCCGCCGGGCTTCGATCCGAATAAGAAATATGCGTTAAAATTTTTGATCCACGGCGGGCCGCAAGGTGCGTGGGGCAATGAGTGGACGTATCGCTGGAATGCGGAGTTGTTTGCTGCGACCGGAAACTATGTGGTCGTGATGATCAATTTCCACGGCTCGACCGGTTACGGCCAGAAGTTTACCGATTCGATCAGCGGCGATTGGGGCGGCAAACCATATGTCGATCTCATGAAAGGACTCGATTACGTCGAGAAAACGTATCCGTTCATTGACAAGAACCGCGAGGCCGCGCTCGGCGCGAGTTACGGGGGTTACATGGCGAACTGGTTGTTAGGCCACACCAATCGCTTCAAATGCATCGTGTCGCACGACGGCATGTTCAACGCCGAGGCGGCGTTCGGCACGACCGAGGAACTCTGGTTTCCAAATTGGGAGTTTGGTGGTCCGCCATGGAAAAAACGCGATGTTTACCGGAAGTGGTCGCCGCACGAATACGCGGCGAATTTCAAAACGCCAACGCTGGTTGTGCACGGCCAGCTCGATTACCGGCTCGATGTTTCAAACGGATTCGATCTGTTTACCACGCTGCAAACGCTGAAAATCCCGTCGAAGATGTTGTATTTCCCGGACGAAGGTCACTGGGTGCTGAAACCGCAGAACTCGCGGCTCTGGTACAAAACCGTGAATGACTGGGTGGATCAGTGGTGTCAGAAATAAATCTGTTCTGTGGTGGCAGGCGTCTCGCCTGCAAATTTCAAGTCATGCAGCCGGGGACGGCTGCCTCCACAATTTATCGGCGCTGCTACCTGCGCCTTCGCCCGTAAGAATAACCACGGTGCGATCGGCCACCGCCAATTGCGCGTCTTCCGCCAGTCGCTGATTCCGGTTCGAAGAGGACGGTGTACAGGTACGGAAAATTCTCGAGCTTCAGGCGCGGAATTTTCTGGCCGATGAAACGTTCGATCGCCTGGAGTGAAGGAACTTCCTCGCCGTTCATGAGCGTAAACGCATCGCCGACGTTCTGGGCCCGGCCAGTGCGGCCAATTCGATGCACATAATCTTCGGCATGTTCCGGCACGTCGTAATTGATGACGTGACTTACACCCGCGATGTCGAGCCCGCGCGCCGCGATATCGGTCGCGACCATCACTTCGTATTTCCCGCTTTTGAATCCTTCGAGTGCCTCAATCCGCTCGCGCTGAGTGCGGTTCGAATGCAAAACGGCGACGGAATGATTTCCCTGTTTCAATTTGTGAGCAATCCGATCGGCGCCGTGCTTTGTCCGGGAAAAAATGAGTGCGCTATCGAAGTTGGTGCGTTCGAGCAGTGCCATCAACAAATCGAACTTTTGTTCGGCGGCCACAGGATAGACCGCATGGGTAACTGTTTCAGCCGGAGAACGGCGGACACCGATCTCAACCAACTCGGGTTCGCGTAAAACCCAGGCAGCAAGTCGTTCGATCTCCGGCGGAAGCGTGGCGGAGAAAAGCAGGGTCTGCCGATCAGTCGAAATTTTTTCGACGATCCGTCGCACGTCGGGCAGAAAACCCATGTCCAGCATTCGATCTACTTCATCCAGCACGAGAATATTTACGTCGCGGAAATGAAGAGTTTTCTGCTCGAGGTGGTCGAGCAGCCGGCCGGGCGTGGCGACGACAATATCGACCCCGCGCTTGAGATCTTCGCGCTGCTTTCCGTAGCCGACGCCACCATGGACGACGGTTGCCTGCAAATCGGTAAATCGTCCGTAATCGCGAAACGCCGTCTCGACCTGCGCCGCCAGCTCGCGTGTTGGCTCAAGGACGAGACAGCGAAACTTCCCACGGTGTCCAAGCAAGGTGAGGATCGGCAGGGCAAAAGCCGCCGTCTTGCCGGTGCCGGTTTGGGCGGTGCCAATCAAATCTTTGCCGGAGAGAATAATTGGAAACGCGCGGAGCTGGATCGGGGTTGGCTCGGTAAAGCCCATTGCCTGCGTCCCGCGCACGACGTCGGGCGAAAGTTCGAAATTATTGAATGACACGATTTGAAACTAGGGAGCGAATGCTTGGAAGCAATTGGCGTGCTGGGTTAATTTGACGTCCGAGATTGGAGAAGATTCCTCGACCTCGCCCGGAATGAAAATTTTCGTGCTCGCCGACACGCATAACAAATTGCAGGGAAAAATTATCGATCTTGCTCAGAACGGAGACGAAATCTGGCATTTGGGCGACGTTTGTTCGGAAATTATTTTGGACGAACTGCGCGCGATCGGACCGCCGGTCACAGTCGTTAGGGGAAATTGCGACAACAACTTTGAGTGGCCACTGGCGGTCGATCTTGTCCGTGAACATTTGAAATTTCGTCTCGTGCACATTCCGCCCGACGATCTGCCGGAAGGGGTAGACATTGTTCTCCATGGTCATACTCACGTGCCGCGAAACGAAAAGCGCGGCGGCGTCTTGTTTTTGAACCCTGGTTGTGTCACCCGGCCGAACCGTGGCGCAGCCTCAAGCGTCGCCTGGCTCACAATTGAGCACCGAACAATCGATTGGCAATTGGTGCCGCTGCGGTAGCCGAAATTACTTATCCTCAGATTTTCGACCGAACCAGCGACGCTTTTTCTTCGGTTCTTCGGCGGGAGCGGCTGCTTTTTCCTTGGGCTCCTCACTTTTCACCGGTTCCGGTTTCTCTTCCTTTTGTTTTGGCTTTGGCTGAGCTTCCGGTCGCTTCGCTTTTTTCTCTTCAGTCGGTTGTTCTTCGACAACTTGCGCTGCGTCGACCCACTCGAGAAACGCCATTGAGGCCGAATCGCTCTTTCGCTGGCCGAGACGAACAATTCGAGTGTAGCCGCCATTGCGGTCGGACGAACGCGGCGCGATGTCGTCGAACAATTTTTTGACGGCGTCTTTTTGGCGCAAGGTAGAGAAGGCCATCCGCCGCGCGTGGATCGATCCGTTCTTGCCGAGCGTGACCATTCTCTCGGCCAGCGGACGAACCGCCTTCGCTTTGGCCAGGGTGGTTTTGATTCGTTGATGCTCAATCAGACTGCAAACCTGATTGGCGAGAAGCGCTTTTCGGTGCTCAGCTTTCCGGCCAAGTTTGATTCTTTTTTTCTGATGTCTCATGGCGGGGTGGTAGGACGCCTGTTACTTCCGTTCGCTTGCTTCCGCGCCGTTCGCGGCTGCGCCGTCCATTCCGGCTGGAGTTTCCACCAAGCCTGCCTCGAACTTCATCCCGAGGCTTAAACCAAGCTGCTGCAGCTTGTCTTTAATTTCGTTGAGCGATTTCTTGCCGAAGTTACGATACTTCAACATTTCGCTCTCGGTCTTCTGGGCCAGCTGGCCAACCGTCGTGATGTTCGCGTTGTTCAGGCAATTCGCCGCGCGGACGCTCAGTTCGATTTCGTTGACGCTCATGTTGAGCAGCTTCTTCAGTTTCAGATTTTCTTCGCTCACGCCGGCCGGTGTCTCGTCAAATTCGATCACCTCTTCATTGAAGTTTACGAACACATCGAGGTGGTGTCGCAAGATGGCCGAGGCCTGAAGCAATGCGTCATCTGGGGTCAATCGGCCGTCTGTCCATATTTCGAGAATCAGTTTGTCGTAATCGGTGCGCTGACCAACTCGCGTGTTCTCGACCGCGTATTTTACGCGCGTGACCGGTGAAAAAATCGAATCGATTGGAATCAGGCCGATCGGTTGGTCCGGACGCTTGTTTTCTTCACCGGTCGCAAAGCCGCGGCCAACACGAACCTCAAGCTCGGCGTCGAATTTATGTTTCTTGTCCAGGGTGCAGATGACCAATTTCGGATTCAGAACTTCGTAGCCGGCGGCTTCCTGAATGTCGCCGGCAGTAACTTCGCCTTCCTCGTTTACACTCAACGAAAGTTTCTTCGGCTCGTGATCTTCGGCCTTGAATTTTACTTTCTTGAGATTGAGGACGATGTCGGTCACGTCCTCGACCACGCCGGGCAGGGTCGCAAACTCGTGTTGTGCGCCTGTAATCTTCACGGCCGTGATGGCAGCGCCTTCGAGCGAAGAAAGGAGCACCCGGCGGAGTGAGTTTCCAACCGTATGCCCGTAACCGGCCTCAAACGGCTCGGCGATAAACTTGGCGTAGGTGTCGGTGGCTGTGTTCTCGTCTTTGACGAGAGTTTTCGGCATTTCAAAACGACCGTAACGAACTGGCATAACTTAATAATGAGCGATTTAGCGAATAAGCGATTTAGGGAATTGCGGAAAACAAATCACCCAATCATACAATCTCTGAATCACTGAATTCCTTTGCCGGGTTTCCCCTGGCGAGTGTGGTTTCACGTCCAGCGACGGAAGCCCAGGGACCAACGGCGTAATTTAAAAAACTCGCTGCGGAGCGAGCAATTAAGGCCATTTTGGGCGTTTTGCAAGTTGCGAAATGGCGGCCCCCGATCCGGGCTAATCTTCGATGATTTCGTCCGACAATTCGTTCGGATTGACCGGCTTTCCGGGAAAATGCTGTTCCAACACTCCGCCGAGGTACGCGATGGCCTCGATGATGCCGTCGGAGAAACGTTCCCGGCCGAAGTGATCCGACATCTTGTCGGCCACGCGCTGCCACAATTCTTCGCCGCACTTTTCATGAACGGCTTCCCCCCCAATCACGGCGAACTCCTGCGCCTGTGGTGCGATGTAAATCAAAACGCCGTTCTGTTCTTCTGTCTTATTCATGCCTAACCGGACGAATTCCCGCCGCGCGGCCTCGACCGGTCCGCCTTTTAACCTGCCCCGATGTATGTAGAGCCGAATCTCGCCCGAAGTGCTGACCTCCGCCTTCCGGATCGCCTCTAGAATCTGTTCGTGCTCCAGCTTGCTGAGAAATTCTTTTGTTCGCATCGCTTGTTTTTACCAACTTGACCCGGCCCCGCCGCCGCCAAAACTGCCGCCACCGCCGCTAAATCCACTGAATCCGCCCCCTCCACCTCCGCCAGACCAGCCACCACCGCCCATCGGGAAAAATATTGGCCCGCCGCCTCTCGATGAATAACCATAGCCTCCAAGGCGGCGCATGACTCTCGATATCACAATCAAGAAAATGACGAAGATGATGAAGAACAGGAAACTGGGAGCGCCTGAAGATTCCTGTTCTTCTGCCTTGGTATGTCCCGTGCCTTTGTATTCGCCGCGAATCGCCTGAAAAATTGAATTGATCCCGTCGGCAAGTCCGCCTTCGTAATCATTATTTCGAAAATGGGGTTTGATTCGATACTCGGTGATGTCGAACGCGGTCGCGTCGGGCAAGGCACCTTCCAAGCCATAGCCGACTTGGATAAACATTTTGTGCTCCTGCACGAAAACAAAAAGGATCGCACCATTATCGCGACTCTTTTGTCCGACCCCCCAAGCCTGCGCGACACGCTGAGTGTAATCCTCAACGGACGAATCGGTTTGCATCATCGGAAAAATCGCGACCATAACCTGGTCCGAAGTGTCGCGCTCGAACTGCGCGAGCTGTTCGTTGAAACGATGAGCCGCCTCTTTCGAAACGATGTTTGCATAGTCGTTGAAGTATGCGGCCGGTTTCGGAGGAATGACCTCAGCGGCACGCCCCGCCGACACGATCATCAGCGCTGCCAAAAACGGCGCAATGCGGTTCACGAATCGAATTGTAGGAGCGGTTCTCTCCGCCGCAACAATCTAGACCACGCGCCCGCTGCCACAATCAAATCGGTTATGGTGAACCAGCCGGCACCGGCGACGCTGCCGGCGAGCCGAAATTGAAATTCACCGACGGCGCTTTTTCCGCGCCTTGTTGGGCCGCGAAAAACGGTCGCGCCGAAAAACCGAATAGTCCCGCTACAACATTTGTCGGCACCCGTCGAATCGAAGCATTATAATTTTGCACGGATTCATTGAAATTCCGGCGCGCCACCGCGATCCGATTTTCCGTCCCTTCCAGCTGGGCCTGCAATCCCTGGAAATTTCGCGTTGCGGTCAACTCAGGATATTTTTCCGCTACCACAAGCAAGCGGGACAAGGCGTTGCCCAACTGGCCCTGCGCTTCCTGGAACTGCTGCAATTGGGCAGCATCGGTCGGAGCCTTGCTCGGATCGAGCTGTACCCGTCCAACGCTCGCGCGGGCGTTCGTTACTTCTACCAGGGTCGATTTTTCGAAATTCGCAGCGCCCGCGACCGTGTTGACCAGATTTGGAATCAAATCGAGCCGCCGTTGATACTGCGTTTGCACTTCAGCCCACTTGCTGTCCACGTCTGTCTGCGAATTCACCAGCCGGTTGTACGCACCCCAGAAAAACAGACCGACGACGAAAACGACGAACAGCAGAATCACAACCAAGCCACCGCAACCGATCGCAAATTTGTTCATAAGATCGACAAGTGATTGATCGAATGGTTCAGGAAAGGCGCTGACAAGTCAATTCACTATCGCCCAAGGATTAGCCGAAGAAAATAGGCGTCCGAAAATTTTGCGTCGCGTCCCTGGCGAACGATTACGGCATTCATTGAAGGAATGACAAAGAGACGTTGATAAGCCGAGCCGAGAGCGACGACCATGTCGGCCGGCGCGGCGCGACACACGCAAACCTGGCCCCAGCGTGCACGCTGCCACGGGAGATCAAGCTCCTTTTCAATGTCGATCTCGCGCGCAAAAAAGCTTGAAGCTTCTCGATTCAACCAAAAAGTCAGCCCATAAGATCGATTTGCGCTCGAGCCTGTGAAAGCTTCCTCCAGCAAAGTAGCCGGAACGATTTGCCGGCCATTGTAATTTCCACGACCAATGATCATCTCACCGAATCGCGCCCATTCCGCCGCAGTCAATTCAAAGCCGCTCGCAGGAAGGGGATCGCCGCGCGCATCTCTTTTGAATTCCAGATTCGCCAGGCCAAGCGGCGACAACACGTTCCCTTGGATGTACGAGATCGTCGAACGACCATTCAACTTGCGCCGCAGCAGTTCGGAAAAAATCTGGAGATGACTCGGGCCATAGGCAAAGACCGCACCCGGAGGTGCAACGGACGGGAGCTGGATTGCAACGATATTGCGATCCCGGATCGACGACCTGTGCAAGTGTGGCCATGGGTCAATTCCGTCGGTCTGGTTTAACAGTTCTCGAATAGTGATTTGTGATTTGAGCGGATCGTTTTTCCATTCCGTGATCGTGTCGGCCACATGATCGTCGAGTTTGATTAAGCCGTCGCGAACGGCGCAGAGCGCAGCAACACCCCAAAAGCTTTTCGTTCCGCTAAAAATCGGCCATCGGCCGTTGCGCACTGCATCCCTGGCATAACTTTCAAAAACAGTGCGGCCACTTTGAATGACGAGCATTGCCACCCCGCGTTTGCTTTCGGAATACCTTGCGGCACGCGCGCAATTTTCGGCCCCGATTTCACCGAGTGAGGCGCTTGAACCTAAAGCAGCGAACGCAAATACCGATAACGCGACTGTGCGCGCCGTCATTCCGTTTTCGGATGCGATATGTCTGACGCCGTTTCCCCGCTGGCAGTGGCTACCGTTGCCGGCCGCGGCGCAATCGGCAGATGGCGTGTGCGCAATTCCTCGACATTTGGTAACTCGTCAAGATTGCGCAGACCAAAGTGATCGAGAAAGAACTGAGTTGTCTCGTAGAGCAATGGCCGCCCCGGGATCTCGGCCCGACCGGAAATTTTCACGAGTCCACGTTCCATCAGGGTTTGTAGCACGCCATCGATCGTGACGCCGCGGACGGCTTCGACGTCCGCGCGCGTGATCGGCTGCCGGTATGCGATGATCGCCAGCGTCTCGAGCGCAGGCGACGTCAACCGGGCTGGTTTCGCGGCGGGAAACAGCTCCCGCACCCAGCGCACATATTTTGGATCGGTTGCGAATTGCCACCCTTCAGCTTTTTCTACAAGCTGGAATCCGCGGCCCTGCTCGATGCATTGGATTTTCAATTGCTCGAGAGCCGCGGCAACTTCCGCTTCGCGCACTTTCGCAAATTCGTTAGGCGAAAATTCGTCTTCCTCGCCGGCTCCGCGCAAAACATCGGCGATTTCCTTGCTCGAAAGCGGCTTTTGCGCGCTGAAAAGAAGTGCTTCGATCACATTGATCAGCGTCATCGGATTAATTTGCGCCGATCGCCTGCTCGATCGCTTCGACGATGCGGTTGGCCTGCTGGTCGATCTTTTCGATTTCGCGTCCTTCGATGAGAAGCCGAATCTTTGGCTCGGTCCCCGAATAGCGAAGAAGAATCCTACCCTGGCCGGCCAGCTCGCGCTCCACTTCATCCCGTCGCCTGACGACTTCGGGCAAGTCGTCGATCGGCGGTTTGGCTTTGACTTTCAAATTCCGTTGCACCTGTGGATATTTTTTTAGACACGCTTTCAGTTTGCTCAATGGCTGCCCGGTCGTGTGCATGATGCGCAAGACCTGAAGTGCGCTGATTATCCCGTCGCCGGTGGTGGTAAAATCGCGAAAGATGATGTGCCCGCTTTGTTCGCCCCCGAGATTGAGGTTTTTCTTCATCATCTCTTCGATCACATGGCGATCGCCAACTTTCGCCCGAAGAACCTTGCCGCCATTCGCCGAAATCGTTTCGTCCAGACCGAAATTGCTCATGACAGTCGCGACCAGAGTTTGATCGCGCAGCTGCTTCGATTTTAAAAGGTCGACTGCCGCCACCGCGAGAATTTCGTCTCCGTCCACTAAATCCCCGTGCTCATCGCAAAGGAGAACGCGATCCGCGTCGCCGTCGTGGGTGATGCCGACGGTTGCCCCGCTCTTCTTGACTAGGCGTTGAATTTCCTCCGGATGGGTGCTTCCGCATCGCGCGTTGATGTTTACGCCATTTGGTTCGTTGTGTGCGACGACTACTTTTGCGCCCAACTCGCGCAAAATACATGGCGTCGATTTGTAGGCCGCACCGTTGGCCACATCGACTGCTATCTGCATTGCTTCCAGCGACATGCTTCGCGGAAAACTGGCCTTGGCGAACTCGACATAGCGACCTAGTGCATCGTCGATCCGTTTCGCCCGTCCAATCTTTCCGGCAGTGGGACGCACGTTGTCAATTTCACCGGTAAAAACAAGCTCTTCGATTTTTTGTTCGATCTGGTCATCAAGTTTGTAGCCATCGCTTCGGAAAAATTTGATGCCGTTATCTTCGTAGGGATTATGCGAAGCCGAGAGCACGATGCCAGCATCGGCGCGCAGTGAGCGCGTGATATAAGCGACGCCCGGGGTTGGCAGTGGACCAATCAGCAAAACGTCGACCCCTAACGAGGTGATACCGGCGACGAGCGCATTCTCAAGCATGTATCCCGAAAGGCGCGTGTCTTTTCCCAGCACAATTTTTGGCCGGGCTCCTTCAGGCAGCGTTCGCGGATTAAGTTGGGTGAAGACATGAGCGGCAGCGCGTCCAATCTTCAACGCTGTTTCGGCCGTGACCGGCTCGACGTTCGCGACGCCACGGACGCCATCAGTGCCGAAAATTCTCTTGGTCTGCATCACGTCTAATTGAAACGCGCAGAAGCCACTTCGTAAACGGGAAAGATGGAATAGCGCTGTATTTTCGCGGTCATTGAAAACCGGCGTGTTCTCGATCGTGATCGCTGAAGAATGTGCATTCGCCATCCAGGCCAACATCGACAGTTGCCCACTTCAGCGGAAAATTCTCGAGTACTACGGTATGTTGAATTGCCGGGGCCCAGTCGCGATATTCGCCTTTTGTGATGTCGCGATAAGTATTCTCCGCCCCGCTAATCGGCGTGAGATAAAGGCCATTGATCGGCCCGCCCAGAATGTTGTAATCGCTCAAATCAGTCATCGTCTTGATCGTCTCAGGCAGCCAAATGCTCGCGCGATCGGCATACCAGGCGACTGCCCAGGGCATATCGGAGGCCACGATCTCCTGAGGTTTCATCCAATTGTTCAAAATGGAAATGTAAGGAGGCATGTATGGCGGCCAGCGTACCGCCGACCGGCTTTGCAAAAATAGAAAATCGAAAATCATCGGACCGGCGCAGATCAGGTACAGCAACGTGACAAAAACGGTACGGGCGATTGGGAAACCGATGCCGAGCCGACGCCACTGCACCAGCAGGTAGGCAAGCCCGTAGCCAGTCATGATCGGGATGAAGAGCAAATGGAGTTGGTTGGCGGCGACGCCTTGCTCCTCGTGGATTCCGTACGTCGCCATGCCCGCAACCGTGCCGATCCACATGAAAAACAGCATCCAGCGAACCGTATCAGTCTCGGGTCGTTTAAACCGGTGGAGCAGCGCTGGAAAAAACATCAGTGCGACAACGTTGAATCCGAAATAGGCGACGAGATGTCCACTTTGCGACATCAGGTTGGTCAGGAATTTGTCCCGCAAGGCGCCAGTGCTGATTCCCTGGAGACCGACTGGTATACGGCGCATCCATCCGGCTTCGCTTGGGCCGAGCCCATCGAGAATCGAGTAAATTGCGACGCCTCCGGGATTGCCACAGACCATAAAATTACGCAGCAACCAAGGAAGATAAATTACGGCAAAGGCGCTCAGCATAACGATCGCGACGCGTCCGCGCGGTCGGAAGAAAACGAGTGAACATGCGAAAGCCGCAACAAATATCCAAACGGTTAATGCATGCGACAAAGCAAGAAAGCCAAACCCAATCCCAACGGCAATGAGCCAAAGACCGGACGCTCCGCCGCGATGTTTTTCCTCCACTGCCCGGAGCAACGCGTAAATTGTCAGGTTGAACAGGAGGAGCAACAGCATCTGCGGCAGGCCCGACAACGAGTACTGCCAAATCATGTCGCACAGCAGCACGAATCCGCAGGTCATCAGCGCCAGGCGTTGATCAAACAAACGCCGGGCGATAAAGAACAGGACCCCGACTGACGCGAAGAAAATCGAGATCGACAGGATGGCAATCGCTTTGTCGCCGGAATAAACGAAGGTCGACAGCGTCATTTTCCAATGACCTCGCAGCGGAAACAGAGCAATCGCGTCGACCAGCGGCGGCAAGGGCGCGTTATATGTGTCACTCCAGATTTTTTGCGGGACGCTTTTTCCGTGCGCCTGGAGTTGGCCAATCGCTCGCGGCCGGATGAAATCAGTTCGCCAACCATGTCCGCTCGCGATGGCGCGACCGATTTGCGCCTGATCCATCGCCTGCGAGGTAGCGAGGCCCCGGAAGTGATACATGTATAATAATCCGATCGCGACGACGATGAGCCCGAGGAGGCTACGTTTGAGCCAGACGGCGAACTTGCCCATTTCAAGTTGATGAACCGCGCGTTGAACAAGTTCTTCGCTACTCGCCATCGGGTTTCCCCTTACTCGAATCGACTGTCGGCTCTGCTACTTTGGCGAGGTTCATCTCGTTGATTTTGCGATGAAGGGTGCGCCGGCTGATTCCAAGCTTCTTTGCAGCGGCGGTTACGTTGCCATTGGTAGTGGCAAGGGCTTGGAGAATTAATTTTCGCTCGGTCTCATGCAAATCCAGCGGGTTCGTTTTTTGGCCAAAAGCTTTGCTCGGCGAAATGCCGCGCGGCAGCGAACTGCCAGCGGTCTGACGGATGGCCATTGGCAGATCACGCAAGGCAATTCTCGCTCCGTTCGCCATGACTACGCCATGTTCGATCGCCGTCCGCAGCTCGCGCACATTGCCGGGCCAGTTGTAAACCAGCAGCGCATTCATTGCTTCGGCGCTCAGGTCAACAATCTCCTTGTTGTTCTCTTTGGCGAAATGTCGAACAAAACTATGCGCAAGAAGCGGGATATCATCTTTACGCTGTCGCAACGGCGGCATGGTAATGCGCACCACGTTTAGCCGGAAGAAGAGATCGTCCCGAAATTTTCCTTCGCGAACCAGCGCTTCCAGATTCTTATTCGTCGCCGCGATCACGCGAACGTCCGCGCGCAACGTTTGGTTTCCACCAACCCGTTCAAATGAGTGTTCCTCGCTCATCACCCGGAGCAATTTTACCTGTGTCGCTGGTTCGATCTCCGCAACTTCATCCAGGAAAATCGTTCCGCCGTTCGCTTGTTCGAACCGTCCGATCCTTCGCTCATTCGCTCCAGTGAACGCGCCTTTCTCGTGACCAAATAATTCGCTCTCGAGCAACGCAGGCGAAAGCGCCGCGCAATGCACCGTAATAAATTTTGCTTTATTGCGCCGGCTCAAATTGTGAATGGCGTGCGCCGCCAGCTCTTTACCGGTGCCGCTTTCGCCCTCGATTAAGACGGTCGCGGAGGAGGATGCGACCTGTTTAATGGTGTCGGTCACTTCCCGCAGCGCGACGGATTCGCCAATGATACTCTCGAGGCCGTATCGATCATCCACTTGCTGACGGAGCGCCTGGTTCTCCTGCTCCAGATTTCGGCCGCGCAGCGCCCGCGCAATCAACATTTCCACTTTGTCGAGATTGAGCGGCTTGGTCACGAAGTCGTAAGCACCGCGCTTCATCGCTTCGACGGCGGTATCGACCGAGCCGTAAGCAGTCATCATGATACAAATCGGCGCATGCGGCATTTTCAGCGCGCGTTCGATCAACTGCATTCCGTCTTCGGTACCAAGTCGAAGATCAGTCAACAGGAGATCGACGCTTTCGCGCTCCAGCACGTTCATGGCGCTTGCAATGTCGCCCGCGACGTAGACATCGTGATCATTCTCGAGCAGCCGCCGCAGTCCGTCGCGCGTATGCTTTTCATCATCGACGATCAAGACCGTGGGCTGGATAGAATCCATGAGGTGACCGTGCTAGTACCTTCGGCGGTCTGTCTTTGTCAAACAGCGGGAGTCGCGACGTTTATATGCCTGCAAGGCGAGGATGCCATCAGTTCGCGAGTATTTCGCGCGGCGCCGCACGCAATGCCGCAGCACAGTTAAGTCGTCGTCAAATTCGGCTCATTCCTGCTGTTGCACCCAACGGGTAGCCTCCGATCGCAGACGGGCCGAGTTTTCAAGAGCCAGCTTTTCCTTGATCCGCGCTTTGTAGGTATCAACCGTGGTGATCCCGAGACGAAGCCGCGCGCCGATCTCGCTAGTCGTTAGGCCACGACCAATCAGTTCGAAAACCTCCAGCTCGCGATCGGCCAGAAGATCGATCGGCTGAATCGACGAGCCGCGGCCGCTTACCACTTTGTCCATCAGGTGGGACATGAAATGAGCGTTGAGATAAATTTCGCCGTTTAGGACCTGACGAATCGCAGCCATTACCTTTGCAGACGCTTCGTTCTTGGTAATGTATCCCCTGGCTCCGGCTCGAAGTGCGCGCTCGGCGTAGAGGGATTCATCGTGCATTGACAGCACGAGCACCGGCAGATCGATCTGCTGCGCTCGCAGGTCCTTCAACAACTCGAGGCCGTTTGAGCCTTTCAAGCTGATATCAACAATCGCGATATTCGGTTTGATTCGCTGGATTAGATGAAGTCCGTCGCGAATGTTGTCCGCTTCGCCGGCAACAATCATGTCATCAGCTTTGTTAATGAGTTGACCGAGACGTTCCCGGAACATCGGGTGATCCTCCACAATCACCACGCGAGTTTTTTTAGGCTGCCGCGACTTGGCTGATTTCATGATCTGTCGTTGATCGTGCAGCTTACCAAAGTTCCGCCTTCCTGCAGTTCTTCAATGCGCAGTACTCCGCCACTCTGGCTGGCCCGATAACGCATGATATTTAGCCCCATCCCGGAATCATTCGCCGCAATTTCTTTTAATCCTACTCCGTCGTCCTGGACGCGCAATACGGTCTGGCGATCGGTTGTATCAAGCGAGACTAGGATTCTCCGAGCTTTTCCGTGCCGAATCGCATTATTAATCGCTTCTTGCGCGATGCGATAAAGATGCCGGGCGGGGCGGTCTTCATAAGTTTTCGAGATCCCACTCGACTCAAATGTGCATTCGACTCCCTGTAGCCGAGTAACAGACTGCGTGAGAGCTTCCAGCGCCGACACCAACCCCATTCGTCCCACGTGCGCGGGAATCAAGCTACGCGCCAGATCGCGGGTTTGAACAACCGCGTCTTGTAAGAGGTCCGCCAGTTCGCCCGCCGCGCCGGCTTCATTTTGCAAGTCTAGTTTTTCCAGATCATCACGCAAAGAGGTGGCAGAGCAGCCGAGTGCAGCCAGATATTGACAAAGCCCGTCGTGCAGATCCTGTCCGATGCGGCGTTGCTCGGCTTCGCTGATATTAACAATTTCATTCTCCAGGCGCTGCGAACGTTCTAGCAGTGCAATCCGCGTCGCGGCGATGTCGCTTTTAGTCCGCAGAGCTGAACCCACCAGCGCTACCGCGAGACTAGTTCCCAAATGCCGGCTGATTTCCCAGGCCCAGGCCCATCCAAACAAATCCGGATCGTGAGATGACCAGTCGGCCGCCAACGAAATGGTTCCGGCCGTAATGGCCATTGGAATCCAGAATTTCTTGTCGAAAAACCAGGCGACCACAAATATTGGCCCGGCATACAATGGAAATAGTCTGACTTGGTAGCCGCTGAGAAAGTCGATAGCGCCGATTAAGAGCAAGGCGCCCATCATTTCAGCCAGGATTGCGCCCCGCGATTGTCGCGCAAAAACCTTGGATAAACGCGCGGTCAGAGATCCCACAGGAAACTAGTTATCCTACTAAAAACCGGTTTGAGTAGCGAGAAATTTTCGGCGCTGATCGTTGGCGTTCGATAAGTTTCCTTTTTTTTGGATTCATCTCGATGGCGCGCTTCGGTGGACATGTGCGGCGGGCAGGTTACAATGCGTAATCCGCTACCGGTTCGTCGGTGGATTGGCTTTTGTTTTCCATGATTCAAACTGAAACACAGCGACAGAGCGAAATTCAACAGGCGGAGGAACTGCTTTTTGCCGGGCCGCAGGCACTCGGCTTTGCCAAGGGGCTTTTTCAGGGGCATTTCGTTTCGGATTGGGTGATGCCATATCCGCGGATTCCGGCGTCGCAACAATCACAGCTTGACAAGTCGCTCGCGGAGTTGCGTGCGTTTCTGGACAAAGAGCTCGATCCGGTGGCGATCGACCGTGACGCAGACATTCCGCGCAAAGTGATTGACGGTTTGGGACGCGTGGGTGTGCTCGGAATGACGGCACCGGCGGAATGCGGTGGTCACGGCTTTTCGCAAATGGCGAACTGCAAGATCCTCGAAGAAATCGGGAGCCGATGCGCTTCGACTTCGGTTTTTGTCAATGCGCATCACTCGATTGGGATCCGGGCGCTTCTTTTATTCGGAACGCCCGAACAACAACAGAAGTGGTTGCCGAAACTCGTAACGGGCGAGTGGTTAGGCGCATTCGCTCTCACTGAGAAAGAAGCGGGCTCCGACGCAGCGAATGTGCAAATGACGGCGCGCCCGACCGAGGACGGGTCGCATTTTATCCTGAACGGCGAAAAGCGTTACATTACCAACGCGGCGATAGCGCAAGTGCTGACGGTGATGGCCCGAACGCCGGTTCCAGGTTCTGACAAAACTGCGATCACCGCGTTTTTGGTCACGCCGGACATGCCGGGTTTCGAAATTCTCGAAGCGCGGATGCCGAAAATGGGAATTCGTGGGACTGCAACCGGCCGGTTTGCTTTGCGCGACGTCAAAGTGCCGAAGGAAAATATTCTCGGCAAAATGGGTAAGGGACTCAGGGTCGCTCTGACTGTTCTCGATTTTGGCCGCACGACTTTCGGGGCATGTTGCACGGGCGCAGCCAAGACTTGTTTGCATCTTGCGATCGAGCACGCGAACACCCGCAAGCAATTCAATAAAACACTCGGTAATTTTCATCTGGTAAAAAAGAAAATCGCGCGCATTGCGGCGGACGCTTACGCGATGGAAGCGATGACGACAATTACAGCCGGGCTGATCGATCGCGGCCTCGAAGATTACATGGTGGAAACGGCGATGCTCAAAGTGTTCACGACCGAGCGGCTTTGGGAAATCATCAACGAGACGTTTCAGATTTACGGTGGTTCGGCTTACTTTAACGATCTCCCGCTGGAGCGCATGGTGCGCGACGCGCGGATCAACCAGATCGGCGAAGGGAGCAACGAAGTGTTGATGTCGTTCATTGCGCTTGTCGGCATGCGCGGCCCGGGCATGGAGTTCAAGGAAATTTATGACACCATGCTGAAACCGACGCGGGAGCAGTTAGGCAAAGCATGGACCGCCGGGAAGAATCGTCTCGGTGCCACATTGCGAGTTCCCGAAGTGCCGATCGTTAGCGAGGAGCTGCGATCGTTCGCGAGCCAGTTAGGCTGGTTGATCTGGCGATTCAACTTCGCCGTCAATCGCTCGCTTGTTCTCTATCGCGAGCCGATTCTAGACATGCAGCTGGTGCAGGAACGAATCGCAAACGCGGCGATGGATCTTCTTGCAGCGACCTGTGCGTTGAGCCGCTGGGACTCGGAGATTCAATTTGGCCAGCGCAATGGCGATTCCGCGGGAAGCGCCCATCGCGCGGCCGAGCTCTTCTTGCGGCAATCGTTTCGGCGCATCCGCGGTTTCCTCTCCAGCCTGACGGCTAACGACGACGCAGCGATTCTGGCGGCGGCGGATTCGGCCCTGAAATCCTCGAGATAGGCCGGCCCGCTCCGGCCTTGGATCAAGACCTGGGATTGCCACCTATTCATTTGGCTCAATTCTAGCTGCGGCAGAGGCGTGCGTCTGAACGAGTTGGACCGTTTTGCGTCGCAGGATGTCGATCTTGCTGGGAAGCGCCTCCTCATCTTTGTCGTTGCCTACAACGCCGAGAACACGATTGAGAAAGTGTTGCGCCGAATTCCAAAAGCCCTGTGCAACAATGATGTTGAAGTTCTGATTATCGATGATTCGTCGAAGGACAAAACTTTCGCGCGAGGCGTCCGATACCAACAACGTTATTCCGAATTCAAAATAACGGTATTGCGGACACCGGAAAACCAAGGTTACGGCGGCAATCAGAAACTCGGTTATCGTTACGCGATCGACAACGGATTCGACATCGTCGCTCTAATCCACGGGGATGGACAATATGCGCCGGAAAAATTGCCCGAGCTCCTTCGACCTCTGATCGCCGGCGAAACCGACGCCGTTCTTGGTTCTCGGATGATCAACAAAGCCGCGGCCCTTCGTGGCGGAATGCCTTTTTACAAATGGATCGGTAATCAGATTCTAACCGGATTTCAAAACCGTTTACTCGGGGTGCGATTATCCGAGTTTCACTCGGGATATCGGCTCTACTCAACGCGTGCGCTGGCGCAAATTCCATTCGATAAAAACACGAACGATTTTCATTTCGATACCGAGATCATCATTCAACTGATTCTGAAAAAGCTTCGCATCACCGAATCGCCGATTCCCACATTTTACGGCGACGAAATCTGTTACGTGAACGGCCTGAAGTATGCCTGGAACATTTTCAAAACAACAGTTCGGGCCTGCCTTTGCCGGCTACATTTGTTCTTCGACCGAAGGTACGATGTCCAACCAAATGAAGATACTTACAGCTTGAAACTCGGGTTCGCTTCATCGCACACCGCGGCGATCGACGCTGCCAGTCACGGCAGTAAGATTCTGGATGTTGGCTGCGGCCAGGGGCGCGTTGCGGCAGAGTTGACCAAGAAAGGTTGCCGCGTCACCGGCTTGGACCGTCACGTGCCAGACTCGACCCAGCCCTCGGAGAAAATTGATTTCATTCGCTGGGATTTGGACCGGGCGGAGTTTCCGGTAAACGTTTCGCAGTTCGACCAGATTCTGCTTCTTGACATCATCGAGCATTTGAAAGATCCGGCGCAGTTCATGGACGAATTGAGGTTCGCGACCGCTTGCAAGCGACCGGAGATTATTCTGACCACTGCAAACATCGGCTTTTTCGCGACGCGATTGATGCTCTTCCTCGGCCAGTTCAACTACGGCAAGAAAGGAATTCTTGACGTCACGCACACACGACTATTTACGTTTCGCTCGATTCGAGAGCTACTCAATCAGTGCGGCTATAAGATCGTCAAGATAAGTGGGATTCCGGCTCCGTTCCCAGTCGCACTCGGAAACAATTTCATCGCCCGGCTTTTGGTTCGTCTTAACTCAGCACTAATCCCATTGAGCAGAGGATTTTTTTCCTACCAGATTTTTATTCGCGCGGAAGCAAGGCCAACACTGAATAATCTGCTGCAGGAAACCATCTCGGGTAGCGGGACCCTGAAAGCGGAATTAGTCGGCGAGGCTGCGTAACCGCGCAATCAGCGCGACTTCAAAATGTGCAGTGCTTGCATCAGGTCGTGCGTGACCAATTCGTAAAGCGGATATTGCACAGCCAGGATGTAATATTGCCGCAGCTCAGTCGCGGCAATGATTGCGATCCCAGCTGCGAGGGCGAAGTTGCGGTAAGATCGCAACGGTGTGACGAGCTGAGTCAATGAGCTGACTGCGAGGAAGCGCAACGGCATGTCCCACATGTTTGCGTAGCGCAAGTTCATTCCATATTTCACATTGCACATCACGATATAACTGGCGGCGATAAAAATTGTCAGAAACAGCTCGGGTTTCATCGTTCGGTTAAGCCGGAAAATGGCGGCGATAGCGAGAATCACAATCACTGGGCTGACCAGAAAGAGATCGACCAGATAGCGATACCATGGACCATCGCCCGTCAGGATCGCATACGGTGTCTCGGAAGCTCGGCTGACCAGCAATTGATAAGTCGTGATCAAATTACCAAGCCCGCCCGCCAGAAAAACGAGAATAACGACTCCAAGCAGCGGGCCGGCAATGGTTACAAGCAAGAGTTCGCGCGTAACAGTTCCGAAATGGAGCCAGCGATTTGCTGCCAGCAGCGCGAGCAGTCCGATCCAGACGAAAAACGAATTTTCCTTGGTAATGACGAGAAAACTGACAGCAAGTCCGTAGCTGGCAGTCCAGTACCAATTCTGAGGGGCGCGCAGACTCTCCCAAAGCAACCAAACAGCGACCAGTGCCCAAAACGCGAAGAAGCCATCGATCAGAGCGTGCTGCGACATGTGAATTTGGGTCGGTGCAAATGCGATCAGTACGCCGACGCCAATTCCAAAAATTGGCCCCCTCAATCGCCAGGCAAAAAACGTTGCTAAAACAAGCGTCAACACAGAAAAAAGCGCGGCCACTTGATGCAAAGCGGCAAGGGCCTCACTGCCGAATAAGCCGTGCCAAATATACGCGGCAAAAATGTAAAGGAAGCGCAGTGGGGGCAGCATGGCGGTGCGCGATTCTTTTTGCACTGCTACGTAGTCTTCAACCATGTCGGGGTACGAGCTGATTCCGCCGCTGATTAGGGCGTTGACGTATTCACAATAGAGATGTTCGTCGAACCCAATTTGGGCGAAGGCGGGTGCGGGATGAAACGGAGCGATCGAATGCAGCAGCCCCGATTTCGAGAATTCTCCCGGTGGGAGACGCAGAAAGATTCCGACTGCCAGGACGAAACAAACGCCAACAATGTACCAGCGCCACCAAGCCGATTTTGGATCCACCTTTGCTAGAACAAGGTCGTCCGAATGGACAGAAAGCGCGGCAATCGGTCTCATGGCCGCACTGGCAGCGCTTCAAGGCTTAACAGGCGCAGAGATGGATCGCGCCGGCGCGCATTTCTCCAGAAAATGATCAGGCCCACAATTAAGACGGCCCAGGGCCAGAGCGACCACGGAGCCCAATCGCCGTGCCGTCCATCCGAAATGACGCTATACCACGGAAACTCGCCGGCGTTGGTGTTATAAAAGAAAAACAGAAACAGGGAACTGCTAGCGGTAAGCCAGCCATAAAACACAGGAGAAAGGAGAAGCACAAACGGGGCGAGCCAGACCATATACTGCGCGCAAATGCCTGGCGCAAAAATAAAGAACACGATCCATGCATAAGCGACGGAATCGGAAAGCCCCCGTTCACCTAGATTGCGCCGTCGCCAGGCAATTACCAAGACGGCAGCAATGATGATCAGCTTCAGCACACTCGCGACCAAAGCTTCCATTGGCGTGAAATCATAAAACGTGATCATCATTCTGAACATTCCGAGATTGGTCAGCCGCAACCAATAAGTGACGCCCCAGATTCCCCAGTAGCCTCCGTAAAAAAGAACATTTCTTGCAAACAATGCTGGAAAATTGAGCAGAGGTTCGGCCCAAAAGACGAGTGAGGCTATGGCAAGAGGCGAGGAGAACAAGAGCGCCCGACGTCGCGACATCCAAAAGAAGAAGAAGATCGGCAACAAAAGCAACGGGACAACCTTGACCTGATAACTGAGCGCAAGAAACAATCCCGAGAAAACCGGTTGATTGCAGAGACACATCCAAACGGCACAAACCAACAACAACACCATGACCGGATCAGTGTTGCCGTGAAATCCGGAAACCATCAGCGACGCCGGACTGAGCGCGAAGATCGCCAGGGCCCATGTTGGAACGCACGGGTCATTTTTCCGCTTCGACATTTGCAAAAAAACCAAGACAACGAGGAAATCGGCAATAATCCCGGGCAGTCGCAGAAGAAATGGGAAATGAAGCCCGATTTGCTGACACCACGGTTCGTTGGACAAGGCGTAGATGCTCCGCAAATAATAAGCGGTCAACGGCGGGTGATTAAAATAGCGGCTGTGCTGGTAAGTCCACTCCAGGCCATGTTGGTGTAGAGTCTCGGCGAATCCGTAGAAAACCGCCGTATCGTTGGTACCGATGGTGTTGTAGGCAATGGCCAGCTTCAGCGCCAGGGCGATAAGCGCGAGGCAAATAATGCACACGTTGCGCAGGTCGCCGCGGTGATTCATTGGCGGATGGAGGAACGACAATCTCGATCTTACCCGAACGAGGCTGCGTTCACGATTCATCCATTTTGAACGGCCGACGTTGGCAGAAGCGATTTTCCGATCGGGATCAAGAGAGAGTTCCACCTCATCTCGCAATTCAGCAGTTTCGGTACCGAGGGAGCGGCCGTGTTGGCGAGGTCTCAGTGATCGTGTTCGTCTATTTGCTCGCTGAACTGCTTGAACTCTGCCTGATCGGGATCGAGCTGGATCGCCAGTTCGATGTGAGCATGTGCTCCTCTGCGATCGCCTTTTGCCAGCAGCGTCTTGGCGAGAAGAAAATGTGTCTTGGCGTTGCGCGGATCGACATTCTCAGCCAGGCGGAGCCAATTTTCGGCTTCCTCGTATCGATTCGCCTCCAATGCGATGACACCGAGATTGTTGAACGCCCCCTTGTGGTTTGGATCGATTGCAAGAACTGCTCGATAAAAGGACGCGGCATCCTCTGATTTTTGTTCGCCCAAACGCAGGTTGCCTAACGCAAAAAGTGTTTCAGTATTGTCTGGAACGTAGGCATGAGCGATTGCCAGTTTCTTCTCGGCCAGATCGAGCTTGTTTGATTCGAACGCCTGCCAGCCGGAATTGTAAGCATCCAGCGCGCGCAACGACGGGTTCTTCTGCGGCCATGCAATGAAGATCGTTGATCCAATCAACAGGACGAGATAGAGCGCGCGACTATGGATCTGATCTGTCCGGAGCGATTGCCAAAAAACGCCCAATCCAACGACCGCCAGAACAAGAAGACCGGGTACCGCGACCAGTCGGTAGCGTTCTGTGATGAACACCGGTAACAAGGCGAACATCGATAAAAGGGTTGCCGCGATCACCCAGCGCGATGGGGGCGCAAAGCGCCAGCCGAAAATAATTCCAGGCATCGCCAGTGCCGCCACAACGCCAAAGTAGAGACCAGGTGGAACGATATCTTGTTCGCGCAAGTTAGTAATGATGCTCAGATCATCGTATTGAAATGCGTTCCAAAAATTGAACAGCTTGCGCGCGAGCAGTTTCACCCAGTCGCCGAACTGGTGAGTGATGTAGTTTTTGGCTTTGGTCGACCAATACGCGGAAACCTCCGCGCGCTTGAGTGAATGACCGGCGATGGATTCAGCTTGCGTGATCGAATCCTGGAGCATCGCCGCTTGTCCCGCGCGCAATCCCGGCGGAAACCGAGGGTAGCCGTTCGCAATCGGAT
>DASPUI010000069.1:0-4579 GCA_035622995.1 Chthoniobacterales bacterium | reverse complement strand
TTCAGCTCGCGGTGTTTGGTCGGGTCCCATTGTCTTAGCGCTTCAACCTGTTGGCTGGGCGAGCCGTTGGCGACGTAGCAGCTTTGGACCGAAAGAAATCGACCGGTCATCGGCGGGCCATGCATTGTTTTTACGTCACTTTTGGCCAGCTCGTTGACATCGATCTGGCTAAATACAGAAAACGAGGCGAGCTCCGAGCCAGGATCGCCCAATGCAACGGCTGATTTTGCGCAAAGCGCGACCGCAAGCAGAAGACGGATTTTGAGTTTCATCGGAACGAGAGATAACTATCGCCCGTGACTGATGGTTGCAAATGAGATCACATCATCGCAATAACCTTTGCCAATGAATGAAACGATCATCGCGCTCGACTGCCTGACCAAGAATTTTGGCGACCTGCACGCAGTGGAAGATCTCACGTTTGCCATCGAATCGGGAACAATCTTTGGTTTTCTCGGCGCCAACGGGGCCGGCAAGACCACAACCATGCGAATGCTCTGCGGGCTAACCCACCCAAGCAGGGGTCGAGCGAGCGTGGTTGGCCATGATGCCTGGAGGGAGCGGCAGGCCGTTCGCGAAAAATTTGGATACGTCGCGCAGCGCTTCAGTTTGTATCCAGATCTGACGGTCGACGAAAATATGCGATTTTTTGGGGGAGCGTGTCGGGTGCCGGCGTCCCAGTTAGAGACGCGGCTTCAACGACTGTTGCGTTTAACCGATTTGGAAGAGAAACACGCGACGGCTGCTGGAAGTTTATCCGGTGGCATGCGCCAGCTGCTCGCGCTTGCCTGCGCCCTGATTCACGATCCGCCTTTGCTTTTTCTTGACGAGCCGACATCCGGGCTCGACCCGGTGCATCGCCAGCAAATTTGGAATCTGCTTTATGATTTGAGCCACGAAGGCAAAACGATTTTCGTTACGACCCATTACATGGATGAAGCAGACCGCTGCACCGAAGTCGGCTTTATCCGAAGCGGTCGGCTTTTGGCCAAGGCATCGCCGCGGCAGTTGAAAGCGAGTTTTCGGACACGTTTGCTCGAACTCGATGTCGATCCAGTGATGCCGGCGCTCGTCCGGTTGCGAGGTTCGCGGGAAATCCTCGGAGTTTCGCTCCGGAGCGGCGCGCTGCGGATTTACGCATCCGATCCGGAACGGTTGATGACAAATTGGAAAACGAATTGGCCGTTTGCAGACATAAAGTTGCTTGACCAGCGCTGGGTAAAACCGGACATGGAAGATGTTTTTACCGCTTATTCACAACGGTACGACGGGCTCCTGACGAGGTCGACGTCATGAAGTCAATATCTTTCCGGGCGATTGCCAGCGTGGCCTACAAGGAATTTCTCCATATTTATCGCGACCGTCGGGTGCTGGTTTTGCTCATCGTCCTGCCGCCGCTCTTCACTTTCATTTTTGGACATGCATTTCAAGCGGGTCAGCTGACCGACGTCCCGGCGCTTCTGATTAATCGCGACAAGAGTCCGGGAGCACAACGCTTCATCGACATCGTTTCGAAAAATAAAACGTTTCACTGGAAACAGGTTCCCGCTGAGATAACTGACGAATCGGATTTGTTAGGTCATGGCGTCAAGGCGGCGCTGGTGGTGCCGGCCGGTTGGAGCGAGAGTCTGCAAAATGGCGATCCGGCGCCGCTGCCGTTTTATCTGGATGGCAGCGATGCGAATACCGCGGACGAACTGGAAGGCGGTGTTCGCCAAAGCCTGGGCGACTTTCAAATAGATGAGCGAAACGTAATCGTCGATAACTTGCCGCCGGAGGTGTTCGAACTTGGGAAAAAGCTGCCGCTTGAAGTCCGGCACCAATTCGTTTCGCTCATGACCGCCTGGACGATTAAGAGCAACGTTCTTTATAACCCGAAGGAGCGCTTCATCGATTATGTCGTGCCGGGAATCATTGGTCTGATTCTGCAATTACTGACTGTGACGTTGATGGCCTGCACGATCGCCCGCGAGCGCGAATCGGGCACTCTTTTTCAACTGCTGGTGACCTCGTTAGGCCGAGGCGAAATCATTGTTGGCAAAATTCTGCCTTATCTGGCGATTTCCAGTTGTCTGATCGTCGTGATTATCGGGCTGAGTTGGTGGCATTTTAACGTAATCTTTTATCAGCCACCCGCGCTCGCGCTCATTTGTTTGCTCTTTTTGCTCTGCTCGCTTGGGCTTGGTCTGTTGATATCAGCTTTTTCACGGACTCAGACCCAGGCGATTCAGTTTTCCGTTTTCTTCTTGCTGCCGGTCTTCGTTCTTTCCGGTGCGTTTGCCCCACTCGATCAGCTGCCGCGACCGGTCCGCTATCTTTCCGAATTCTTTCCGCTCACCCACTTTTGCCGCGCGTTTCGGTTGGTAAACATGTATCATGCCGCTCCAACCTTTTACGCTGGAGATCTCCTCGTTCTGTTCGCAGGCGCGCTGGTCACATTCGTCGGGGCGGCGGTGCTGTTGCAAAGAACCGAGCAGTAGCGAACAGCCAGACGAACGGCAAAGAACGATTTTAAAATTAAATGAGAGTGAGATGCAGATCTATTTGCCTCGCCGGTTTAATCACAGTTACCGCGTCGTTGATGAGCGCCGGTGACAAGCCAAGCTCCACCCCGCAGGAAGTCTTTGACGGAATGCGCCAAAGTTTCCGCCCCGATAAAGCCAGGGGTGTCCATGCCAAATATCAATGGGAGCTAAGCGGACCGGATGGCGGCGAATGGTGGATCGATGTCGAGAACGGAAAATTTAAGATGGGCCGCGGCAAGATCGACGGTCCGAATGTGACGTTCATCACCAGCGGCAAAAATTGGGTCGCGATGTCAAACGGGAAGTTGAGCGGCACCTGGGCTTATATGACCGGCCGGATGAAAGTCCGAGGCAGCCAATCGGTTGCCCGCAAGCTGGACGAGATCTTTCCTTAGTATTGCCTGGAGTTGCGATTCAAGTTTCAGACTACGGTGAAGCCGCAGAACCAAGAATTGCGCCAAATCAAAGGGCTAGAATTGCACTCTGGCCGCGACCCGCACATAGGGTGCCGGATCCGTTTTCGCGCTCGCTTCGGCGCGAAAGAAATCGAAATCGCGCCGCACCATCGCCCCAGCATCAAGCGTAATTTCCAGCGGCTTGAAATGCGAATAGGTCGCCTGGAAACCGGCTCGGTCCTCACTGTATTGCACAACGGCATTGTGGACCTGCAATTTTTTCTCGGCAGTAATTACGTCATCGGTTCGAAAACTTTCGTACAATAAATTTCCGGCAAGACGAAACTCCCAGTCATCATTTAAATTGTAAACGAGAGCCGGTTTTGGGAACACTCCTTCGAGCCGAAACTTGTCGCTGAAAAGCCAGATTAACCCGCCGCCCGGCGCCACGATGGGATTCGAATAAATTGACCCGCCAGCGCCCACCACCGCAAAAATCTTGTCTTTCTTCAAGGGAAACGTGACCCAGACTTTCCAGGGCACATCAATTGAGTCGCCGGTGATGCGATTTTCAAAATAGGGACCGGGATCGATCTCGATGCCGGCCGCAGCGTGGTCGTGAACAATGTATTCGTACGCGAGTAGCCCGTGGATTGTTTGCAGATGATCCGGTAGTCCATTGTCCGTTCCCGTAAAATCAAAGCGCTCATACTCGATACCTGTGCGCAGGTACCAATTGCCGGTGATCAGCCAGCGATGAGCAAAGCTGAAATCGTTATAGATGGAGCCTCCTTCGCCAAACTTGCCGCGATCATCGAAAAAATCGGACTTGGCGGTAAAAGTCGTTTCGTAGCGAAAAATCTCGGTTGAATTTTTGTTTTCGTCCGGAGTCGGAGACGGTGACGCCAGCGGGACAGCTTCCGAGCCAGCAAATGCGAATCCGCCGGCCAGGATAAAAACCAGGACCGACAATTGAACCCAGGCGGGCAGGGAGATTGGTGAGGTTTTCAGGTTAGGGCTGATCATAATTTAGCAGTGGCGATACAACGATAAATCGAATACCGGCTAGCCAGACTGGTGTATCGGAATGCCGCTGTTTGATCAAGTATCATCGTCGCTCGGCTATTGCGACCAGAGCAGCTGCTGCGTCGGAAAGCGGTTTTGGAACGAGCAAATCCACCAGCCTGCTCTGTTCAACTGACGCTGCCAGTGCCGATGTCAGAGCGAAATTGTTTCGCCGATTTGCATGACCAAAAGTTTCGCATTTGTGCCGCGCGTTTTTAATTCGCGTTGAAAAACTTCCGGCGTTCCTGTCAATACCGGGAATGTCGCGTAATGCATCGGTACGACCGTGCCCGGATTTACCAGCTCAACCGCATGAGCTGCGCCCTTCGGACCCATTGTGAAATGATCGCCGATGCAGCAGAGCATCAGATCGATGCGGTGGTATTCGGCGATCAACTTCATGTCCGAAAATAAATCCGTGTCGCCGGTGTGATAAATGGTCGGTCCATTTTTGATCTCCGCTACCAGACCGGTGGCCGGGCCCCCGAAAACGGGCGTAGAACGTTCATCTTTCTGGATAAAGGACCCGTGTTGCGCCGGGACAATCGTTACCTTCACTTCGCCATTCAGGAGCGAGATCGTTCCACCAATGTG
>DASPUI010000068.1:0-5149 GCA_035622995.1 Chthoniobacterales bacterium | reverse complement strand
AAGGCAACGCCCTTCCCGATCGCACCGTGAAAGCTTTGAAAGAAACAACCTGCGGCCTTTTCGGTGCCATCACCAGCAAACCGCAATCGGAAGCCAAAGAGGAATTGGCGCCGGAGCTCAAGGGCAAAGGACTCGTTTACTTTTCACCAATCGTTGGACTGCGGCAGATGTTCAATCTCCACACCAACATGCGGCCCTGCAAAAGTTATCCGGGCAATCCCCTTAATTTTCGCGGCAATAAAATCACCAACCCGAGCGGCGAAGATGTTCCGATCGATCAGGTGGTGTTCCGTGAAAATACGGAAGGTATGTACGGCGGCGTCGAATTTTTTCCGTTACCCGAATCGGTTTACACCGCGCTTTGCGCGAATCCGAAAATGAAAAAGTGGAAGGACAAGGCCGGCCTCGAGAACATCGCGCTCTCGACGCGGATCATGAGCGTTCAGGGTTGCACGAACATTTGCAAACAGGCATTCGAGTTCGCCAAGAAAACCGGACGCAAACGCGTGACGTTGATCGAAAAGCCAAACGTTCTCCGCGAGACCGGCGGATTGATGATGCGTTGCTTCAAAGATACAGCCAAAGATTATCCAAACATTCGCGCCGACGACGCCAACATTGACGCGATCTGCATGTGGATGTTCAAGAATCCGCAGGACTATTCGGTACTCGTCGCCGAAAACATGTTTGGCGATATTGTAAGCGATTTGTGCGCCGGCCTGGTTGGTGGACTCGGATTCGCACCGAGCGCGAATCTTGGCGACAACTACGCCGTGTTCGAGCCGACCCACGGATCGGCCCCGAAATACGCGGGACAGTATAAAGTGAATCCCATTGCGATGCTTTTGACCACGAAGTTGATGCTGGATTGGCTGAAAGAAACCGATATGGCCACGCGTTTGGAATCGGCGATCGCCCGCGTCATCGCGGAAGGCAAAGTGCGCACGTACGACATGGGCGGCAAGAATTCTACGCTCGACGTCGCCAAGGTGATTGCGGATTACGCGAGCCGGTAACCGCTCGGAAGGCCGACCGATGCAAGGCGCCCATCGGTCGTCACTTCACATTTGGGATCTTTACGATACAGCCTTTTGCCTGCGGGTCTTTTGGATCCTTCACCACCGTCACGTACAATTCTTTCTCGCCTCCACCGAACGCGACGTTAGTTGTGCCGTCGCCGGCAGCGATCTCAAATACGTGTAAAAGCTTGCCCTCAGGAGATATTTTCAAAATCTTGCCGCCGAACCACTGGGCAACATAAATGTTACCTTTGCCGTCGATCTTCATGCTATCAGGCCCAAGCCACCAGGAGCCGACCTTGTTCGGAACAAGAAGATTGAGCAGAGCAAAATTCGATCGGTCACTCAACGAGCCGTCGTCGTTGATCTTGAACTTCAAAATGCAGTTTCCAACGGTTTCGCTGACGTAGAGGGTTTTTTGATCGGGAGAAACGCCGATTCCGTTGGCGTAATTGAGATCGTCCGCGACCTCGACCCATTTCTCGCCGCCCGGCGCAAGATAAAGAATCTTTCCCGCCACCGAGGTTGGCAGGTCCTGGTACGGGCCAAATACCGTCGCGTACGCGCCGCCATTGGCGGTTACCACAATATCGTTGATGCCACCGTCGAAAGGTCTTCCGTTTTGGTCGGCCTCCCAACGTCGCAACTCCTTACCGGTGATGTCGAGTTCAAGAATGGCGCCATGCTCGTCGGTGCACGCGAGGAGGAATGTCTTCTGCTTCGTGAGAGCCAGCCCGTTATGGCCACAACCGGGAGTATGATTCAAGACGGTGGACGTCTTGCCATCCCACTTCGACAGGGTGTTGGAGACCCAGCCAACATAGTAAAGGTTGCCGTCAACGTACAGCGGACCTTCCGGCCCAAGTAGATTGCCGACGATGACTGTTTCGCCAGCGCGCACTGCCGCCGCAACCAACATCGCGACAACGGCAAAGCAGACAATTTTACGCGCTCTCATTTTTATTCATTTCCGACTGGCTAAGCTTGAAAATTTTGAGCGGGCCAATCAAGTTCATAAACGCAAAGATCGACATCGTTATGGCAAAGCAAGCAACTGAATCAAAACGTCTTCTCTCGCACATCATTGCCGAATGGACGTGCGCGCTGAAATATGAGCATCTTTCGCCGGCGGCGATCCAGACGGCAAAATTATTCTGGTTCGACTCAATCGGCTGCGCGCTTGGAGGCAGTCAGCAGGAAGACGCCAGGATTTTGCTGAAGCATTATCGCGCGATGTCCGGCGATCCCGCCCGGAGCAAGGCCACCGCGTTCGTCTCCGGTTTCAAGACCAATCCGGTCGATGCGGCATTTCTGAACGGCCACATGATTCGCGCGATGGATTACAACGACATTTATTGGAAAGCCGACCCGTGTCATCCGAGCGATCTCATCGCCGCTCCGCTGGCGTTGTGCGAAAGCGAAGGGCTCAGCGGCAAAGAACTGATCCTGGCCACGATCATTGCCTACGAAATCGAAATGCGTCTCTGCGAAATCGGACGACCGGGTGTCCGCGAATACGGCTGGCATCACGCAACCCTGAGCGCGTTCGCAGCGCCGGTTGCAGCGGGGCGCGTGCTCAATCTTAACGTTGAGCAAATGGTTTCGGCGATCGGCATCAGCGCGGCGCGCACGTTTTGTCCGGGTGCGGTTACAGCCGGCAAGCTGACCAACATGAAAAATACGGTCGATCCGTGGGCTGGACGAATGGGCGCAGAGAGCGCGCTACTCGCGCGCGATGGATTTTCAGGGCCGGAACACATTATTGATGGCAAAGAAGGTCTGTTCGCCGTCTTCAAACATGTTCAATACAAAGGTCAGCCCGCCACTTTTGACGGCGAAGGGTTAGTCAAAGATTTGCCGGATTCACCGAAGTCGCATTACCGCATTCTCGATTGCGGGATGAAGAGTTTCCCGATCGAAGCGCTCAGTCACGCGCCGCTGACCGCGATGATGAAGACGGTCAAAGAGAACAAGCTCAAGGCCGATCAAGTGAAAGAAATCAGAGTCGAAGTAATCGCGCGCGCGGCTGACATTTTGGGCGACCCGCACAAGTATCGGCCCGATTCGAAAGAAACCGCCGATCATTCCCTGCCTTACTGCATGGCGGTCGGGCTTGTGGACGGAATGGTGACGCCGTTGCAATTCAAAGAGGAACGCGTCCTCGATAAATCGCTTATTCCAATCATGGACAAAGTGAAAGTGGTCGCGAACGAAGAGTTCGAAGCGCTCTTCCCCAAATTTCAACCGAGCCGCGTGACGATTACCACCAACGAGGGCAAATCACATTCCACGCGAGTCGATGTTCCGAAGGGCGACCCACGCGATCCGATGACCGAGGACGAGATTGCGGTTAAGTTTACCGCGCTCGGCGGCGATGTGATCGGCAGAGATCAGTGCAAAAAGTTGCAGAAGTTCATCATGAGCATCGAAACCGCCGAGAAGCTTGATGAATTGTTCGAGCTAGCGACCGCGCGGTGAATTTTCCGGGGAGCTAAACCGTATCGCTTCCTTCGCCTGCCCCGAATTGGATTCCCTGCGCCAGCGGAAGCTCCGTTGAAAAATTGATCGTATTGGTCTGTCGCCGCATGTACATCTTCCACGAATCGCTTCCGCTCTCGCGGCCCCCGCCGGTATTTTTTTCGCCACCGAATGCGCCTCCGATCTCCGCGCCGCTCGTCCCCGTGTTGACATTGGCGATCCCGCAATCGCTCCCCAACGCACTCACGAATCTCTCCGCTTCGCGAACGTCGTTCGTGAAAATCGAGCTGGTCAGTCCCTGCGGCACGCCGTTCTGGATTGCAATCGCTTCATCAAACTCGCGATAGGTCAGCAAATAGAGCAGCGGACCAAATGTTTCCTCCTGCACGATCTGGAAATCCGGCTTCGCATTCGCGAGACACGGTTTCATGTAACAACCGCCGGGTAAATCCAGTCGCTCGCCACCGTAAAGGACTTCGCCCCCTTCGTCTTTCAGCTTCTGAATCGAATGCTGTACCATGTCCACCGCACCCTTGTCGATCAGCGGACCCATTAACGTCTTCTTATCGAGCGGGTTTCCAATGGGCAAACTCTTGTAAGCGGCCAGCAGTTTCTTGCGCACCTTGTCGGCGACCGATTCGTGCATAATCACACGTCGAGTGGAAGTGCAGCGCTGACCCGCCGTTCCGACCGCGCCGAAGAAAATCGATTGCGTCGCCATTTCCAAGTCGGCCGTTGGGCAAACGATCAAAGCGTTATTCCCGCCGAGTTCCATGATTGTCTTGCCAAGGCGGCCGTGAACAGATTTTGCGACGCTTAAGCCCATGTTCACCGAACCGGTGGCCGAGATAAGCGGGACTCGGGCATCGTCCGCCATTTTTTGACCGACTGTTTTCCGATCGCCAATCAAGAGGCTGAAAATGGCCGGATCGGCGCCGGTCTCGCGGCAGACTCGCTCGGCAATTTTCGTTACCGCAATCGCGGTGAGCGGAGTTTTCTCGGACGGCTTCCAGACAGTCGCATCACCACAAACCGCAGCCAGCGCGGCGTTCCACGACCAAACCGCGACGGGAAAATTGAACGCGGAAATGACGGCAATGACGCCGAGCGGATGCCATTGCTCCATCAAACGATGACTTGGCCGCTCCGATTGAATCGTCAGCCCGTAGAGCATGCGGGATTGACCGACCGCGAGATCGCAGATGTCGATCATCTCCTGCACTTCGCCTTCGCCTTCCGCGATAATTTTTCCGGTCTCGAGAGTGACCAGTTGACCAAGCTCGTGCTTGAGTTGGCGGAGCGCATTGCCCAGACGGCGAACCGTTTCACCGCGAACAGGACCCGGAGTTTTACGCCACTTTTCAAAAGCCGCCTGCGCGCGGGTTATGGTGGCATCGTAATCTTCGGCAGAAGCGGTTCGCACGGTGGCGAGCCGTTGCCCATCGACCGGCGAGATTTTTTCGATCATCGGACCGTTGCCACGCCATTCTCCGGCAAAGACTCCAGTGTTTTCCTCGGCCAAGCCGAGCTTTCCGAGGACCGATTGCATTCTAATTTTGCCGGCTCCGGCAATATTTTCGCATTAAGTCGATTGCCTCGTCGACGACTTCCGCTTTCATGTCCAGTGCCGGTCGAAAACGGATCGCATTTTC
>DASPUI010000067.1:0-61343 GCA_035622995.1 Chthoniobacterales bacterium | reverse complement strand
CGGAGCACAAATCGCGATGCCGCCATTCTTGGTGATCTCGGACGCGACGTATCCGATGCGGTGAATGTTAAGATCTCTATGTTCCTTGGAAAAGCCCAGCTCCGAGGAAAGATGCTTGCGAACCAGATCGCCATCCAAAAGCGTCACCGGTCTGCCGCCCACTTCCAGAAATTTGGTGACCAAAACGCTGGCAATCGTCGATTTGCCTGCGCCAGAGAGACCAGTAAAGAAGACGGTAAAACCTTGTTTGTGCCGTGGCGGAAAACTGCGCCGCAGTTCCTGGACGACTTCGGGATAGGTAAACCACGAGGGAATATCGCGTCCCTCATTCAATCGCTGACGCAATTCCGTGCCAGAGAGGTTTAAAACGTGTTTACCTTTGGGAACCTCGTCCTCCGGAAAATACTTATCTTCATCTTCCACATAGACCATCATGTTGAACGGAACCATGCTGACGCCGATGTCAGCTTCGTGTTTCCTGAATAATTCTTGCGCTTCATACGGCCCATAAAACGGCTTTCCATCCGCGTCTTTGCCCGGACCGGCGTGATCGCGTCCGACGATGAAGTGAGTACATCCGTGATTCTTGCGAATCAATGCATGCCAAACTGCCTCCCGGGGTCCGCCCATGCGCATCGCGAGCGGCAACAGGGAAAGCTTTGCCGTCCCGTGCGGGTACTTCGCGAGCAGAAGTTGATAGCACCTGACCCTTGTGTAGTAATCGACGTCGCCGAGTTTGGTCACCCCAACCGAAGGATGGATCAACAAGTTAGCTTCAACCTGTTTGGCTGCGCGCAGAGTCAGTTCCACGTGTGCCCGATGCATGGGATTGCGCGTCTGAAATGCCACGATCCGTCGCCAACCCAATCGGGCGAACTCTACCCGCAATTCAGCCGGTGTTAGACGAAGACCCTTGAAATCATAATGCGCCGGGGCCCGCAGACCTTCCACCCGGCCGCCCACGTACCATGGGTTTTCCTTGTTTAGCAGATAGTTCACCCCAGGGTGAACCGGACTGGTGGAGTTAAAAATCGCCTTCGCCTCACCTCTACGATCCGGTTGCCACACGTCTTCCACGTGCAAAGCCGCGAGCATTACTCCTTCTGCATCCCGCAATGCGATCTTGCTGCTCCCAGGCTTCAGCGTTTTGGCGAAAGACTCGGGGACATCGAGAGTAATTGGCATCGGCCAGAGAATGCCGCTCTTCAATTTCATGTTGTGGCAGACACCCTCGTAGTCCGCCCTGGTCATGAAGCCGCGTAGTGGGGAGAAGCCTCCGTTGAGCAGTAATTCAAGATCGCGAACGTGGCGAGCCGTCAAATCCCAGGAAGGGAAGTCCCGCGATTGCGCTTTTAATTCAGCGGCTCTTTCGCCATCTAAATTCAGATCGACGAGTTCGCCACCGTGTGGCGCGATGAGATGACTATCCGTTGTCGAAGCGTTCAAATTTGTCCAACCCCCAGGTTCCTAAGGCAATATCTGCTACGACGAATGAAGCAGTTTCAATTCCGTCAGAGCGCTTCGCAGCAAAACTACATAGCTACGCGGTCGATCGACGAACCCCCGTATTCTTGCCATATCATCGAAGAAAGATTGCGTCTGCATTGCGTGTTAACGGCGAAGTCAAGAGGCCGAATAGTCTTACATCGTAACCGTGATATGTAAATTGAATTTCCAAGGACTCGCTGCGATTGGTCAAATAAATCTCGAATCATGGCTGATTAGCGGACTACGGCGCGCCACATCCTCGCATTCAATCGGTGCGCTCTCATCCCATGGAGTCGAACCGATCCAAATCGATCTTGCCACGATCAAGCCTCTTGACTCTTCTGTGATCGCCCGTCATTTGTCACAGATATGCGCGCGGTTAGCTCAGTGGTAGAGCACTACCTTGACACGGTAGGGGTCACTGGTTCGAACCCAGTATCGCGCACCATTTCTTGACAACCGGCATGCGCAAACCTTCCGAAATCGTCCGAAGCGCGATTTCCGCAGCAAGCGAGACGTTGCGATCGCTGGCTGATCTCGAGCTGCAAATCGCGAAAGCGGCCGACCTGGTCACAGATTGCCTAACGAGCGGCCGCAAAATTCTGGGCTGCGGCAATGGGGGAAGCGCCGCGGACGCAGCCGACTTTTGCGCCGAGTTCGCCTGCCGGTTTGCCGAGGATCGACGGCCATATCCGGCACTCAATCTGGCTGTGGGCGGGAGTTTGCTGACAGCGGTCGGCAACGATTACGGATTCGAGGAAGTTTTTGCGCGGCAGGTGGCTGCCTACGGGAGCGAAGGCGACGTGTTGGTTTGCCTAACGACCTCCGGCAAATCGAAAAATATCGTACGTGCGCTTGAGCAGGCAAAAAGAACAAACCTCAAAACGATTGCACTGCTGGGCCGCGACGGGGGATCGACTGCTGACATTGCCGATCTCGATATTTTGGTCAAAAGCAATTCCACCGCCCGCATTCAGGAAGCGCATAAATTCATTCTGCACGTGGTTTGCGAAATTTGCGAAGAGCGATTGCCGCGCGCCTAACGAATTGTGATCGGCAGCCCCGGAGTCCAACAATTTCACAGTTGTCGTTTGCGCAATCCCGTCGCGCCGCAAAAAATTAGAATGGCGGAGGAGAAACCGAAATTCATCGCTCGTTTCGGCCGCTGGATGGCAGAATTGATACTTGTCTTTGTCGGCGTTTACGCCGCGTTCTGGCTGAACAATTACCAGCAACACGGCCAGGACGCGAAGCGCCGCGATCAAATTCTCGCTTCACTCGAGGAAACACTGCGCGAAGGAATTGAGAGCGGGAAAGTCAACCGCGCGAAAGAGCAACAACAGGCGACAGAATTTCAGCGCGCGCTCGATGCCGGCAAGATGCCGCCGTTAACCCCGTTTATTTTCACGACCGATTACAACCCGGGGGATTTCGCTGCGTTGCTCCAATCGGGCGGCATTGAACTTCTCGATGTGGAGACACTCACTGCCTTGCGCAACGATGAATCGGTTATCCGCTGGGGACTGAGCCGCATGGCGCATTACCAAAAATTAAGCGACGAACTAATCGTCCCAAATCTGGACCAGGAGATCTCCTTTTTTTACGATCCGGCGACCAAAAAACTGAGAAAACGTTTTGAGATGTATCCGGAAGCTCTCCAAGCCACTGTGAAATTCGCTGATGATTTGGAACGAACCCATACCGAACTGCTCAGACGAATCCAGGCCGAACGAAAACTCCATTAACATGATCTCAATGATTCGATTCCTGGCCTGTTTTCTGTTGATTGGCAGTCCGCGCTTTGTCTTCGCTGCCGATTACCAGGCGCCGGTCGAAGCCGATTACACGATCCGCGATTTCAAGTTCACCTCCGGAGAAACGTTGTCCGAATTGCGGATTCATTATCGAACGATCGGGAACCTTGAAAAAGACGCACAAGGCAGAGCGCGCAATGCCGTTCTCATCATTCATGGAACGACTGGAAGCGGCGCTCAATTCATTCGCCCGGAATTTGCCGGCGAACTTTTCGGAAAAGATCGGCCGCTCGACGCCGCGAAATTTTTCATCGTGCTGCCCGACGGAATTGGTCATGGCAAGTCGAGCAAGCCCAGCGACGGGATGCACGCAAAGTTTCCGCACTATGGCTATCGCGACATGGTGGAAGCACAGTACCGCCTGCTCAATGATGGCTTGGGAGTGAACCATGCGCGACTGGTGATGGGAACGTCCATGGGTGGAATGCACACCTGGCTTTGGGGCGAAACACATCCCGAATTTATGGACGCGCTCATGCCGTTGGCGAGCTTGCCGACCCAAATTTCAGGACGCAATCGCGCCTGGCGCCGTGTTGTTATCGATGCAATCCGCAACGACCCGGCCTGGAATGGCGGCGAATACAAGACAGAGCCGCCGAGTCTCCGCACTGCTGCCGGGATGCTCTGGTTCATGAGCAGTAATCCGATTTTGCGACAAGCCGAAGCGCCGACCCTCACTAAAACCGATGAAGTTCTCGATCGTTTTGTCGATCAAACCGTAAAGGCAGATGACGCGAATGATGTTCTCTACGCGCTCGAGGCGTCGCACGATTACGATCCGGGCCCGAACCTCGAAAAAATTCGGGCGCCGCTTCTCGCCATTAATTCGGCCGACGACCTGATCAATCCGCCAGAGCTCGGAATCCTTGAGCGCGAAATCAAACGTGTACCGCACGGCCGGGCGATCGTGATTCCAATGAGCGGTCAGACGCGGGGCCACGGCAGCCACACGGTTGCGGCATTGTGGAAAGACAAGTTAGGGGAATTACTGAGCGAATCTGCCAGGTAGACTTAGGCCTGAAAGCGGCGGCGCGATCGAGGAGTAAGGCGCAGCTTTAAGATCGACATCTCCTTTGGAGAATCTTTCAATCGCGCGATGAAAAGCGCGCTCTTCAGTTTGGTCATTGTCTCCTCGGCTTTCGCGCAGGAGTTCGATGTTCTAATTAGAAACGGCGCCGTCTACGACGGAACCGGCGCCGAGGCACAATATGTCGATCTCGCGATCAAAGGCGATCGGATCGCAGGATTGGGCGATTTCAAAAACGCGAAGGCGAAAACGATCGTCGATGCGAAGGGACTCGCGGTCGCGCCCGGTTTCATCAACATGCTTTCCTGGTCGACCGACTCGCTGATTCAGGACGGCCGATCGCAGAGCGAAATTCGCCAGGGCGTGACCACCGAAATTATGGGCGAAGGTGAATCGATGGGGCCGGTGAACGACCCCGTGCGCGAGCATATGCTTCGCGAGCAGAAAGACATCAAATATGACATCACCTGGAAGACGCTGGCGGAATATTTGAAATACCTCGAAGGACACGGGATTTCGTGCAACGTGGCTTCCTTTCTGGGCGCCACCACAGTTCGCGAGAACGTGATTGGTTTTGAAGATAAAGCGCCCACTCCCGAGCAAATGGAGCAGATGCGCGACCTCGTCAGGCAGGAAATGGAAGCGGGAGCGCTCGGAATCGGCACTTCGCTGATTTATCCGCCGGCGTTCTACGCCAAAACGGATGAATTGATCGAAATGTGCAAAGTCGCAGCCAAATATCAGGGAAAATACATTTCGCACATGCGGAGCGAAGGAAATCAGTTGTTGGAAGGAGTGGATGAACTGATTCGGATTTCGCGTGAAGCCAAAATTCCAGCGGAGGTTTATCACATTAAAGCGGCCGGACAGAAAAATTGGCCAAAAGTCGACGAACTGCTGGCGCGAATCGAGTCGGCGCAAAAGGAGGGCCTGAACATTCGGGCGAACATGTACACTTACACCGCGGCCGGTACCGGCCTCGATGCTTGTCTGCCGCCATGGACAGAGGATGGCGGTTACCCGGCGTTGTTTAAACGCCTGGGCGATCCCGAAACGCGCAAAAAAATCGCGGCCGAGGTCAAGACCGACACCAACGCCTGGGAAAATCTTTACCTGGATGCCGGCTCGCCCGACAAAATCCTCCTGGTCGGATTTAAGTCGGAAAAACTCAAGCCGCTGACAGGCAAAACTCTGGCGGCAGTCGCCAAAATGCGCGGCAAAGATCCGATCGAAACGATCATGGATTTAATCGCCGAAGACGAATCGCGGATCGATACGGTTTATTTTCTGATGTCGGAAGAAAATGTGAAAAAGGAAATCGCCAGGCCTTGGATTTCGTTCGGCTCGGACGAAGCATCCCAGGCGCCCGAAGGCGTATTCCTAAAATCAAATCCTCATCCGCGCGCCTACGGAAATTTTGCGCGGGTGCTGGGTAAATATTGTCGCGATGAAAAGGTTATCACGTTGCGGGAGGCCGTTCGGCGGCTGAGCGGATTTCCAGCAAGCAACCTCGGGCTCGATCACCGCGGTCTTCTGAAAGAAGGAATGTTTGCCGACGTAGTTGTTTTCGATCCGGCAACCATTGCCGATCACGCAACCTTCGAAAAACCCGCGCAATATGCCACCGGCGTGAAACAGGTGTTCGTTAACGGAGTGCAAGTGATCAAGGATGGCGAGCACACCGGCGCCAAGCCCGGCCGCGCGCTGTGGGGGCCGGGGAAAACGAATTAAATCGCGGCTCAGCTGAAGCCCGGCTCGTCTAAGGAGGATAGTTTATTGCTTCGAAATTTTGGACGCACGCAGGCGCACGTCGTTAAGCGTAACCATTAGGGATGGCAGAGCGTTGGTTGAAAACCCGGAGGGCGAGAGCGAAGTTCATTTTCCAATGGATCCGATTCGGAGCATCAAATTGCGCTGGCTGCACGGCGCGCTTCACGACGTGACGTACGAACTGACTCGCTCGCAGTTTTCCCAATTTGCCCCGCACGCGTGGGAACCGGACATCAACGCCTATAGTTGCGAACAATGCGTTCGCATTTGTGTCGATCTGGCCGGAGTCGATAAATCCCAAATCGACCTGACAGTCGAGCCGCGCCGGGTGTTGATTCGCGGGACGCGCCAGTTGCCCGAGCCGACGCATGAAGAGGGCTTGGCGGTCCGGTTACTCGCAATGGAGATCGATTATGGACCGTTCGAACGCGAGGTGCTTCTGCCGAACGAAGTCGAAATCGACAAGGCCCATGCCGAACAACGCAACGGGTTGCTCTGGATTGCGCTGCCGCTGAAAAATCATGAACGAAAAACAAATCGCTGACCTGCGGTCGCAATCGGAAACGAAACCGGCGACGGAGAGCACCATCGCGGCGGACATCAGCGGCGACGCCCGGACGCCGCGGATTCCGGACGAATTATCGATCCTGCCGTTGCGCGGGTTTGTTGTTTTTCCAGGGACGATCATCCCGCTGAACGTGCAGCGCGCGGCCTCGATCAAGCTGCTCGATGAAACGTTGCCGCGAACAAAGGTCATCGGCTTGCTCGCGCAACGCGATGAAGCGAACGAAGATCCCGGGCCGCAGGACCTTCATTCGATCGGAACGGCCGCGCTCGTTCTCAAATTAATCCGCCAGGCGGACGATCACCTGCTGGTGATTGTGCAGGGCCTGCGGCGATTTTCGCTTCGCAAAATCGTTGCGACCGACCCGTATTTGCGGGCGGAAATCGACCTCGTGAAATCGGTTTCGCCCGCTGCGACCAAAGAGTGGCAGGCAACTTTCCAGAACCTGCGCGATTCCGCGGCCAGGTTATTCGAGCTCACCCCGGAGGCGCCGGAACAGGCGCGCTTGATGATTCTCAACATCGACGATCCGGAGCAGCTGGCTGATTTCCTGGCGCCAAATCTGAATGTCGATCTTGCCCAAAAACAAGCGCTGTTGGAAGAGGTAGACGTCGAGAAGCGGGTGGCGGCGGTGCAAAAACAAATTTCGGCGCAACTGGAGATCGCGCAGATTCAGGAGAAACTGCAAAAAGATGTGGCGTCGCAATTTTCCGACGCCCAGCGGCGCGCGTATTTGCGCTCGCAAATCAAAGCGATCCAGCACGAGCTGGGCGAAGGCGAGACCGGCAGCGACGAGCAGGTCGCACAATTGCGGAAGCGTCTGGAAGAAGCGAATCCGCCGGCGGAAGTGATGAAACAGGCGGAACGCGAGTTGAAACGCCTCGATTTCATTCCGCCCGCGAGTCCGGAGTTTTCCGTGATCGTCAGTTACATCGAGATCATTTCCGATCTGCCGTGGACCAAACTAAGCCAGGACAATCTCGATCTCGATCAGGCACAGCAAATTTTGGATCGGGACCATTACGATCTGGAGAAGGTAAAGAAGCGGCTGATCGAGTACCTCGCGGTCCGCAAATTAAACCCACAGGGTCACGGGCCGATTTTGTGTTTTCTTGGGCCGCCGGGTGTCGGCAAGACCAGTCTTGGTCAATCGATCGCCGACGCGCTTGGAAGAAAATTTGTGCGGATCAGTCTCGGTGGAATGCGCGATGAAGCAGAAATTCGGGGGCATCGCCGCACTTATATCGGCTCGATGCCGGGGAGAATTATTCAGGAACTCCGGCGCGCCGGAACACGCAACCCGGTTTTCATGCTTGATGAGATCGACAAGATCGGCGCCGATTTTCGGGGCGATCCGGCGAGCGCACTACTGGAAGTGCTCGATCCGCGGCAGAACAATTCGTTTGTCGATCGCTACCTCGATGTTCCGTTCGATTTGTCGCAGGTGATTTTTATCGCGACCGCGAATTACATCGACGGCGTGCCGGAACCAATGCGCGACCGGATGGAAGTCATTTCGCTGCCCGGCTATACCGAGCGGGAGAAATTGGAAATCGCAAAACGCTATCTGGTCAGGCGGCAGCTGGAGGAAAACGGGCTCAAAGCGGAACAGTGCGAATTTGAGGAAGAAACGTTTCGCCGGATCATCAACGATTACACTCACGAAGCGGGTGTGCGCGAACTGGAAAGACAAATCGGGGCGATTTGCCGCGCGGTCGCGGCCAAATGCGCGCGGGGCGAATGCGAAAAGGTCGTCGTTACGCCGGAATTCGCCGCCCAGGCGCTGGGCCCGGCCCGTTACGTTCGCGAGAGCAAATTGAAAACGAGCGAGCCCGGGGTTGTAACCGGGCTGGCTTATACGCCTTACGGAGGCGAAGTGTTGCACATCGAAGCGACTCGCTATCCGGGCAAAGGCAACATCACGTTAACCGGCCAGATCGGGAACGTGATGAAAGAATCGGTTCAGGCCGCTTTGAGCCTTGTTCGCAGCCGGGACGGCCAGCTCGGCGTGAAAACCGAAGATTTCCGGGACATGGATATTCATGTGCATGTTCCAGCCGGCGCGGTGCCGAAGGACGGGCCTTCCGCCGGCATCGCCATGTTCACTGCGCTTGCGTCGCTTTTCACTAACAAGCCGGTGCGTTCGGACGTCGCGATGACGGGCGAAATTACTTTGCGCGGGCTCGTTCTGCCGATTGGCGGCTTGAAAGAGAAAAGTCTGGCGGCGATGCGGGCCGGGATTTCCACCGTGATCATTCCAAAACTCAACGAAAAAGATCTGGTCGACGTTCCGGAAGAGGCGAAACAGAAATTGAAGTTCGTCCCGGTCGAGACGGTGGACGAAGTGCTAAAGGTGGCGCTGGAAAAGAAGGGCGCAGCTCTCTCGCCGCGAGCGAATCCAAAACCTAAAATCAAAAATTAGTGCGCTTCGCTGTCGGCGCGCCGTTCGATTTCGTCCAGGCTGGGATTGGAACTCCGGATCCAATCACGCGCATCATTGAGCTGGTTCGTGTCAACCGGGATTGCCCGCGGAACTTCTTCTGCTCGCGCGACAGTCTCGCCGTTCACCTTGACCGCTTTGGCGCGTCGAACTGGAAATTTCCAGTGATGCCCGAATTTGTAGAGCGCGTAATACATTGTTTTGGCCTCGGCCGCGCCGACACCGCTGCAACGCATCGCGTTGTAAAACATCCGGTCGCAATCCTGCCACGGGCGGTTGTGCTCGTCGTAAGAAACATCGTGAAGGACGGACGCGTTCCGATATTTTCCCTCGAACGGCCCGCCCATCAATGACCAGAGCGAGCGCGGAATCGATGCGCCGTCGACGACCGAACCGGGCGGTGCGATCCAAATCTCACCTGCCGGATCGGTGTAGCGCAGTTCGCTCAGCAAAGTCATCGTCCGCCCATCCGGGTTCCAGCGCGTTTCCGGCGAGCCGCTGTAAAAACCCCACGGGTGCGGCTGTCCGGCGTCGCTGATCCAAGCCGGCGGCTGATGTGAAGCACAACCGGTTAGCGCCCCACCAATAGTTAAGAAAACCGATAATCTGATTCGATTCACAAAGAACCTTTATTCAATCTCAACCAAGGGCTGCGCGCCGGTCTCGAGATCGCGACCGGGCGTCAACGCAACTCCCAGGCAAACGCTCGTCGCCTCAAGCCTAATCCAGCCAGTTCTTCCAGCGTTTTCGGATCGGCTTGGTGTAGCGATCGATATCGATTTTCTTCAAACGATCGACGTTTTCCAGGACTGCCTCAGCTGAGTTATTGTAATTGTCACGAATTAGTTTGGCCAGCGGCCAGAGGAACGGCAGCAGAGTCCAGCTGAACTTCCCAATCGGTTCTTTGACTTTCTCCGCGGGAGTCGAGTTCAACCGGATCGCAAACCCGATCGCCACTCCGACCAGGAGCGCGCTAACCATCATTGGGACCGGGTTTTCACGCAGGAAAAGGTTTGTCCGCTCGCGGGCGCGTCCCGCTCGTTGTTTCGTTTGCTCCCAAACATCGCCGCGCGGCTCCATTGCCGCAGCCGTTGGATTATCTTCCACCCAGTCATCGCCGTGTCCATTCATGGTATTAAGGATTCGCAGAAAAGCGCGGCGTCGCGTTTAGCAACGTCCGCGTGTTTCATTTCGAACAAAACAATAGAGAGCAAACCGAAAGGAACAACACCGACCGCACGATTCCGTTCGCGGCACCCGGAGCGATTTAGCTGGTCCAATCTCGCCTTCTATGGTGCGAGGCGATGGATTTGCCAGACACCGTCGGTCGCGCGGCTGTAAAGGAAACGATCGTGTAACCGGTTTGGCCGGCCTTGCCAGAATTCGAACCGGTCTGGATTTAGCCGAAAGCCGCCCCAGTGCGGAGGCAATGGCACCGATTTGCCGGCGTAACGTTCGTTGATTTCGGCAAAGCGGGCATCGAGGATGCGACGGGCATCGACTACCTCACTCTGGCGCGATGCCCAGGCGCCAAGCTGGCTCCCGAGTGGACGCGAATGAAAATAGCGTTCCGATTCTTCGCGCGAAGTTTTGTCGACACGGCCGTTGATTCGAATTTGCCGGTCCAGTTCGATCCAGTAAAAACCGATCGCGGCGTTTGGATTTTCTTCGAGCTGTTTTCCTTTTTCGCTTTCGTAGTTGGTAAAGAAGACGAAACCGTCCTGATCGAACCCCTTCAAGAGAACGATGCGCACTGACGGTTTACCATCCAAGCCGGCGGTGGCCAGACTCATGGCGTTGACGTCACGAATCTGCGCTTCGATGGCAGCCGTGAACCAGTTTGAAAATTGTTTGATCGGATCGGCGTCAAGATCGCGGCGACGCAAACCACGCTCAGCATGTTCGTAACGCGGGTCGCGCAGCGTATCAGGCATGGCCGAACGATATTAGCGCCCCAGACGGTTGTCGAACCCTGGCTGGCCAACGGATTCGCGACCATCTTCGCACGCTTAACGGACCGTCGAACTTTGTCCGTAAAAAACCGGTTAAAACCTGGCTGTTACGGAAAAAAGGATTGACTTCGGAGGCAGGATTTGTTTCCCTCGTGGCGGTCATTTTGGCCCCAGAAGTGTCGTGCAATCATGAAATTCCTGCCTACCACGTGGTTTCGAGGCTTTCTTAGCATTGGTTTGGTGCTCGGGGCGATTGGCGCCGCCCAGGCGACTACGTACTCGGTTTTTACGAGTGATGGTCGCATCAATATGGGCAATGACTCTCTCTTTACTGTTCTAACGGTCGGGGGTTCCAACTACCTGAGCAATTCGCTTAGCAACTCAGCCTCCATCACCGGCAATGTCGGCATCGCCGGCAAGGGCAACTATACCACGTCAAGCGGGACGATAACCGGCGATCTGTACATGAACAGTTTCGGCAATCTCAGCATTACCGGTACGGGAAAAGTCACCGGCAAAAAGCACGGCGCGAGAACGAGTCAGGGTGAAGACGGAACGGATGAAACCACGACGTTGGCGAACGCGCTGGCAGATGCTAATAGCCTTGCCTCGGCCGCAGCCGCGCTGGCCCATACCTCAAATTATTCGGTCACGCAGGGCTCGTTCACACAGGGCCAATCGATCAACATAACCAGCTCTTCGAATGCCATTACGATCAATGGCGCAACAAATAATCCGTTCAACCAGCCGGTCGTTCTCAGCATAAACTCCTTCACCATGAGCAGCGGGAATTTAACCCTGACCGGAAACTCGCACACCACGTTCGTTCTCAACATCACGGGGAATTTCACGATGAACAGTAGTGCGAACATACTGCTTACTGGCGGCGTGCTGGCCTCGCACGTCCTTTTCAACCTCGAAGGGACGACCAGTAATACTTTTACCGTCGCGATGGGAGATAGTGCGAGCGGGGTGTTCCTGGCCCCCAACCGAAATGTGTCTATGGACGGTAAGATTTATGGCCGGCTCATCACCAACCAATTGTGCATGAGTTGCGGCGGCCAGGTCGTCAGTCAGTAATTTCCCCTGGCGATATCGACCCGCGACCTGTTTAGGCTATTTGACGATTCGCATTTCGGCAGGGTCAGATCTCGCAGAGAACCAAACCGTTCTGAATTAGCTTTTTCGAATAGTTTGCTCTAGTTGACGGCCAAGATTCGACTCTGCTTCGGCGTCATTCTCGCAACCCCAGACACCGACCTCGAGCATTTGCGCGCCGATTTCGCGCCGACCGCGCAGCGCCGCGCGCACACGCCCGCGCGCGCTCCAATCTTCTTCCTCGGCGGCAGCAACGGTATCGTAATTTGAACGCGCATCCCAATAGCAATAAAAAATGTGCAGTGGGACGCCGTGATCGTCGAATCGGTAGGAGCGCACCGGTAAATTGACGCCATTGACGGAGAGAACCTTGATCCCGTTATCGTGTTCCATCGTCAGGCCACTGGCCGGAAGACAAATGTCCGGCCGATGAATCTTAACAAAGAGAGCGGCAGCACGCCCTGGAAACCAGCGAAAGAAGTACATCATCCATCGCTTCCCGTCCTTCGTCTGCCAGCTTGCGCCGCCACCTTCGTTATAACGAAGCAAGCTTTCCGCTTCGGGCGAGATCGTCACTGGTTGATAATCGTTCTCGGAATCCGGCCACTTCACTGTCCATCGCGAAGCCGCGATCGACGATTGATGAAGCCGGTACCAACCTTGCACTCCAGACTCAGCCAGTACAAGCCAAAGCGTAAGCGATGCCAGCAGCGGCCAGGAAAAACGAAGTAATGAAGGTTGATTGGCCGCGGACGATGAAGCAACAGAAGCGGCCCGACTGCGGCGCATAATGAGGCTGATCGCCCAAAGACCAAAGAGACAAACGAGAAGGATGGTTAGGCCGGCAGGATCATGCCACGCTTCGATCGATTTCGGGCCGTTCTTTGCGCCTATCCAAACGAGTAGAGTGGTCCGGGCGACATTGCAGGAGAAAGCGAGCAAACCGCCCGCGATGACCAGCAGAACGCGACGAGCGATCACGAACGAGTAAAGGTCGCCAAGAAAAAGCGATATCATTAGAGTGGCCTGAATCGAACGCACTCCACTGCAGGCTTCTTCAATCCCGATCAGGCCCGATCCAACTTCGATGACGTTGCCATGCTGGAGAGCCGGCACACCGGCGATGTCTAAAAAGAAAACGTTGATGGCGGTGACTCCGCGCATGAGGCCTTGAATCACCGCCTGCTCGACCTGCATTGGCCATGGCACGGCAACGAGGAAGAACACGACTGGAAATGCAAAATGGCGCACCCAATTCCAGCCGCCGACCAGGAAAAGCCACCAGATTGAGATTGCGACGGCATCGAGCGCGAACGCCCAACTCAAGAGACGCCAGTCCGGGTTTGCCTCAGCCACCAGTCGGATCGGAAAGAAAAGGAGCGCGCCAAAAACCATTAGCGCAATTGGAACGGCGCGCGAGGCCGCCGGAACAGGCGAAGGACGCGTGGGCCAGCGCTTCCAAACCAAATAGATAGCTAAAAACGGAACGCACCAGCCGTAGCCATATTGTGGGTTGAACGACCATTCGGCTTTCAAGTGATTGATCACTTCTACCCAAAGCAGGCCGAAAAAAACCAATGCTCCGATAATCGGCAAAAACGAAACCTTCGAAGCTGTTGCTGGAAACAATTCGGCGCCTGCGACCGTAGCTTTCATTTCCGGAATAGCGTAGCCCACTCCCTGCGACTTGCGATTAATTCTAACGACAGCGTTTTAGCGGTGAGGATCTAACTTAAGCTTCCTTTAAATGGCGCTGTTGCAGGAGAGATCGGTTTCACTATTCGAGACGCATCGTGTCGACTAAAGCGTTTCTCCGCCGGGCGATCGTGTGGGCAGAAATCGCAGCTGCGCAAAGCAGGGCTACGCCCCATCCTTCGGACAGCTCCGGAACGACCGTATAGGTTAACGGACCCAATCCGATCGCCTGCGCGCCAAGGCCAGAATCGTTATTGGACCACGCAAACGAGAACTGCGTTATTGGTCCCAAAAAGGTGACGGTGATTGTGCCCTGATTCGTGGAATCGCTGGCGACGGCCGTGCCGAGAACAACCGTGCTAAGGCCCGATCCCGTAATCGTATTATACCCAGAAACAGCGCTGGTGACGGTGTCAGGGCCTACGGTCGCGCCACCCTGGGCGATCGCCTGAATCTGCGAGATTTTGTCCGCAAATTGACCCGAACTCGCGTCCACGTCCCAAATCTGAAATGAGAGATTGATCACCGGGGCGTTAAACGTAACCGTCGTTTTTATAGTCGATGACAGACTACTTTCGCTCGCGACGTAAAGTTGAAGAGCATCTACGCCCGTAAATCCGCCTGTAAGTTTTGTGCTATTAATTGCGGGGTATCCAGATTTCCACGTTGCGCCGGAAGCGGAGGCGCCATTGTTATTGACGCTAACGGTGATGTCGTTAGGCGTAACGCTTGTAAAACTCTGGGCTATTGTTTGACCAGGTGCAGGCGCGCCCGCGGTCCAGCCTAAATCCGGCCAATTGAATACGGTTGCGCGAGCGGCCGCCGGCGAAAGCAGAAGCGCCAACCCACAAACGCCACCCATTGCGTGCTTAAACCAGTGGTGTGGAATGAAGACCAGTGAGAGCATATTAACGCAAACCGCAGCAGAGCCTTAGCAAGCGGCGTACCTTGCCTGATCTGATGTGACACTGAGGAAATCGCTTGGTTAACTCGGGGAAAGAAATGCCGAAAACTGCGAGTGGCCCGATCTTAGCTTTAGCAGGTATCGGTTATGAGATTTCCTGCAGGTTGCCGCTTCGGCGTGGTGATAGGAGTTTCCTTAGCGTTTGCCAGTCGACCGGCTTCGGGTACGCAGCCGACCGATACGACCCAGCCAGTCGCCTACCGGACGATCACCGTCAAACCAGATAATGGAGTGGAGTTCGACTTATCCAAATTGCGAGCGCGAGCACGCGTTGTTTATGTCAGTTCGGGTGCGATCGCTTTTACTGGTCGTATGATCGATGATGATCTGCGAACGGTCTTCCATTTTTCCGGTGCCGATTTGCACCCTACCGCCATCGTCGAGCTCGCCCGCAGCGAATCCGTCCATCACGTTGATAGCGTCTTTAACGCCGAGGATAATGCGAAGCTCGATGTCTATTTGCTGAGCGTATTGCCGAAACAGCCCGGCGATCTTAGTGGCGGGATACCATTGGCCTGCTCGATTGATCAAACCGACGTGGCCCGAGCGGCAATCGATTTCGCGCCGACAAGTGCACGCTACGTTGCGTTCCGATGGACACGGGTAAAGTCAAGCGAGGTACCATTCAACGTCGCCGATGTGAGCGTTCTGGCTTCCCTGCCGGAAGACCGCCTGCCCTTTGTATTTCCGCAAGCTGAGGTTCATTTGCTCGGAGAGACCGGACCGGACTTTAGCAACAAGCTTGGAACGCTTGCCGACCCACCCACTATTTCGACAATAAGCCCGTGATCAAGCGAAGTCGGGCGATCGACCTTCCCAAAATGGACACTCCGTCAGAGCTTCTTCGTCAGACGCACGTGCACCTGGGCAGGCTAGCCGTCGCAACCAATTCACCAATCCCGTTGCGATTCACCAGGGGACAGTCTCCTTCATTTTGCAATGCGATGTGTTAGGTGAAGACGGTCCTGCAAGCTCGAAGTAGACCTGGCGAGGGTCGATTGATTTCTCAGAACGCTGCATCCTATCGTCTTGCCCGAGTCATGGAAGGATCCGTCGAAAGAACGCAACGAACTTACGTTCGGCTTGCACTTGGCGGACTCACAGCATTCGTAGTGTTTGTATTTCTTTGTTGGGGCGGAGTCCACCTTTATCGCAATTTTGAATCGAAGCACCTGGCGCGAAGGGCCGCGGCGTACCTAAGCGGAGGCGATTTGCGTCAGGCAATGCTGACCGCACGACGCGCGAGGGAAATCAAGCCCACCGCGGAGGGCGCCCGAGTTCTCGCGCAAGTTGCAGAACGCACAAAAGAACGGGTCGCTCTGGAATGGCGGCGCGAAGCGCTCAAGCTTGCGCCGGACTCGCCAGAGGACCTTGTCGCTTTGGCAAACTGCGCTTTGCAATTTAATGAGGTCGCGGAAGCTGAGAAGGCGCTGGCTGCCTCGACCAAGAATGGCGAGACGGGCGCATCTCACGCAATCGCAGCACAGATCGCGGACGCGAAGGGAAATCAGAGTGGCGCCCAGCGCGAATGGGCACTCGCGGTTGAGCGCGAGCCCGGAAACAAATCTTACGCGCTTGGCCTTGCGCTTGCCGACCTGCGCTCGGATTCACCCGCGCTTCGGGAGACCGGCTGTGCTTCTCTTGAAGAGCTTCGCGCAGACAAAAGTCAGCGCCTCCCCGCCACTCGGGCATTGATCGCAGACGCAATTCTTTATCACACCAGCGACGAAAGACTCAAAGAGCTGGGACATGAGTTGCAAGGTTATCCTGAGTCGGTTTTCTCCGATCGCTTGCTTTACCTCGATATGTTGCGCACGACAAACGATGCGGAATTCCCGCGCGCTTTAAGCGACACCGAGGAAAATGTCTCCGCCCGTCCCAACGAGCTCGCGCAATTGATTGCCTGGATGAACAGCCATGGACTGGCGTTGCTGGGACTCGATTTGGTACGCGGTATGGACCGCCAAACGGTCGCGAAATGGCCAGTGCCGCTTGAGCTTGCAGACTCTTATGCACGAGTGGCCGATTGGCAGGGATTGGAGCGATTTGTAGGAAGTGGGCAGTGGCCGCAACTCGATTTCATGCGGCATGCGTTTCTCGCCCGCGCTCTCCGCGAACAAGAGAAGACTCAAGCGGGCGATCGTGAATGGTCAGCCGCGATCCGAGAAGCGGCAGACGATCCGTATGAGCTAGACATGCTTGAACGCGCTGTCATTGACTGGGGTTGGACCAAGGAGGCCATCGACCTGCTTTGGCAAATCGCGAAGTTTCCAGAAAAGCAAACCGACGCTTTGCGTGCGTTGTATCAGCATTACGCCAAACAGAATGACACACGCGAACTTTATCTCGTTCTAGTGAAGCTTGCAGGCGCAACGCCTGAAGATCTGATGGTGCGAAATAACCTCGCCCAGGTCTCGCTGCTCTTGAATATTGACACAGAGCACGCCCGCAAAATGGCAGAGGACCTTTATCATCGCGAACCATCCAACTCAGCTTACGCCTCTACTTACGCTTTCGCCCTTTATTCGAATGGCGACATCCAACGAGCGCTCAAAATAATGAAGTCGCTTTCGCCCGCGCAATTGCAAGACCCGGCGGCCAGTGCGTATCTGGGAATTTTTCTAGCAGCCGCCGGGCAAAGAGACGAGGCACAGCCCTACCTTATCCGCGGCGCAAATGGAGCGCTCCTTCCAGAAGAGAAGACTCTGCTCGACCGCTCGGTTGCGAACGCGAGTCCGCGGTGATTTCCCAGCAGCGCAGCCGTAGCCTTCAGCCACGGCCGCAGGTCCAAGTCTTCTAGATTTTGACTGCGGAGCGGCGACGTCTGAGTTCGAACCCTATTGCAACCCCCACCAAACAAAAGACCGGAATTGCATTCGCCATTTCCGGAACGGGCGTGACGTAATCGAAACAGAACGTGACGCCGTCATTAAAGAAGTGGCACTCCGGATCGAAACCGAGGGCGACGTCGTTCCCGTTATTGATGTAGTTCGTCAGCGTGGTGAGCTCGGCGGCGGTGAAGGTAAACGTGTAGGTGGTCGGCGTCGTTGTAAATGACTGCTGGAACAGTTTTGTCATCGCGGTTGAACTGGTGATAAGCGATGGAATAACCGCACCGTTGGCAAAATGGTCGGTAATATCCCCCACCGGGACTTCGTCAAACGGATGGTCTTGAAATGTATTAACGCCCGAGTGCGTCGCGGTATCCAAAAGGTAACCGAAAAGCATGTTCGGAGTGCTGTCCCAGTTGGCAATGTTGCTGAACGTCAGCGTTGCGCTGTCGATTACAGCATTGGTGGGCAGGCTGATGCTGTCGATCCTCCAACTGTAGCTGTAGTGATGGTCGAGGTCGTAAAGATCCGCCGGGCTTGGCGTAAAGCTCATAACCGTGGCGCGTGATGTGTTGGCCAGCCAGGCAAGCGAGAAAGCAAACAAGGCTAGAAGCAGACAGCGGCGCACAGTGCACTTAGCGTTCATAATGTTAATTTGGGACAAGATTGAAGTGGCAACAAATACTGTATTGATCGTTATTTATATAATTCTCATATTCGCGTCTCAACGTCAATCACAATTTTGATGCCACCATCCCAAGAGACATGCCGTTTTTACTAGGGAAACCCGGCAGAAGACAAGGAAAAAATCAATCGGGCTTACAAAACCCGCTGCACTCGACTTCAGCCCGAATGGTTGGTCGACCGTTGAATATCGCGGCCGATGCTGCCCATCGCGCACAGTCCGTTAGGTTAAAAGTTCGGCCATTTTAATCAGATGACACAGCAAACGATTACGCCTGCGGATGATGGCGCCGCGCTTCGAAGATGGTCACCGCTATAACCAGGCATAGCGGGACAAGGCCACCCACTCTCGAAATCGGAAAAACCGACGCCCTAAGCGCAGACCAAACGAGACCGGCGGTGAGCGCGATAGTCGAGATGCAAGTGAGGGCGATCTTGAGAGAGTGATTATGTCGGATTGCCTTCATATTGGTCTGATTTCCGGATCCAACATGAATTCCCATATTTATACTATAAAGTCAATAATATCTGGACGGAAGACGGGTGACAATTACCCGAAGTTACCCGAAGTTCGGGTCAGCAAGTCATTAACATCGTGCGACCCGTCTGGGGTTCCGGGAGCGACAATCGGGACTCCCTGAAAGCCGGCAAACGAGATCGGAAAGCACTCGGCCGTCGCTTAAACTACCGCAATAAATCGATCGTCCCTATCTAATCTCACCAAAAATTCTCGCGACCGCCCGGATTACAGATTTTGCCACGAATAATGACTACCCATAAAGGCTTTCTGCAATTCCTTGAAATCGGCCTCGCGACAGACGAGCTGAAATCGGATTTGCTCGTTCCCGCGGTTCAAAAACAGGATCGAGCGACTGTAGTTCACTCCATAGAGATTATAAGTAAACGTAATCAGGAATGTCTCTTTACGCTGAATTAGCAACGGGTTTTTCTCTTGTGAGACCATCTGGATATTGGTGCTGCTCTTAGGTAGCGACGCGATCGTCTCGTCCACAAGCCTCTTCACAGTTGCATCGTCAAAACTGCCTGGCTGCTGGAGTGATACCTTGTAGATGACCGCTTCGGCTTGCGGTTTGTTCGGCGGACGCAAGGTTAGCCGGTCGGCACTCCCCGAGTAATCCCATCCGCGTGGTGACTGGTAAGTTACCTGTTTCTCGCCATCGGGAAATGCGAGTTGCTTCAACTTGACACCATCAAGCTCGTATTGAACGACGCTGGGTGTAAGCCGCAACTCGCCCCGCGCTGAAGCTACGAGGAGCACCGCGATTACTGCGTGAATTAAAGAACGTACCATCTGCCTTTAATATAGCTGTAAACTGCGATTGAACCGGGCGGTTGCTTCGTCTGGAAATTGGTATCGAAGTACCATGCGCGCGTGGGCGGAACATAGACATTGGCTTTTCCCCACTCACCGATCGATTGCTTGCTCTGATAAAGCTCGACCATTGAGCCGTAGTAGGTGAGCGTCTTATTCGACCAGTCCTCGAGGAAACGCGGAAAGTTCTCTGCGCCTCCGCTGTAAGCACCATCGCCATAGGTATTGGTCGGAACGATGCCCGCTATGATCGCCGCGTTGATAGTCGTCGGCGAAGCGGTCGAAACCGTACCCGAATCACCGAAATTCCAACTGTTGGAAAGGATGTCTACCGAATCGGCTAGAATCGAAGCCGGCGCGCGGGTATAACCGGAGACTTGAGGGGCAGGTGGATTCGAGGGGTTAATGTACGTGCCATCTGAATTGAGGTTAGCAGGATTGTTTGATGGAACAGTGCTTCCGGTTCCGCCCGTGTTGAAGTCTCCCTGAAGATAAACCGGATTGTTACTCGCGACGGTGAGTCCCCCTGAGGGAATTTTGCTCCCATTTTTGATCATGATTGCGCGTCTTGTACTGGAAGTCGCACTGGTGTCGTACATGTAAACAATGGGGGCAGCCGGGATACCGCTTTTGTAGGCCGTTCCACTCCCAGTTTCGAGCTGGCTCACATCGAGTGTTGCAACGCGAATGGTGGCGCCCTCACGATTATCCTGAATAGTCTGATTCGTGGTGATCGCGGTAGCGACCGCGTTGTAGAGCGCGTTTCCACTGGTTATCTGCGTGGTAGCGCCAGTCGACGTATTACTTACCACATAAATGTTCACGAGGTCGTCTCCCTTGACGCCGTCAAATCCATTGGCGTTAGGGTTAGGATTGTCGCTAACCTGGATAATGACGCTGGCTTGATCCCAATAACGCTGGCCAGCCAGCGGGTCGGAGTAGCCGGCAACTGGCGGCTCGACTAACTCATGATAACTGTCATTATTCGGATTAGTATCGGTGGTGCTGAATAATTGCGTGGAGTCCATGCCGAATGGCTGCAAAGCCTGATCGCGAGACGGCGGAAGATTAGCCGGCCAGTTTGGAGGAGTCGGGGTTTCCGTATGATAGGTGTCACCCGGCATAAATCCATACGTCGGGTTCTGCGCCGTCGGATAGAACCAGTCCGCGCCAAATGTCACTTTGTCCGCGAACGTGAGCGTATTGTGACCTGTGTAGAGATTGGAATTCGTGTTCACCCAGCCCGTTACAGTAAATTGGGGTCCGGGCTGAATTTCGAGAGGATCAACATAGAAAATGGCAAAGTTCCATGGCGACATCTGTTGTTTTTGAAATATGCGCCGGACTTTCGCTACTACAGTTTGGTTCGATCCCAGCGCTGGCAACGTCACATCGGCTGAAGCGACGTAGTTATAAGTTGCAGAAGTTGTAGGCGAGACACTGCTTACGTTACCAGTGAGTTGGCCGAGCTGAGGTTCAGGAGTTGCGCTGGCGCTAGCTAGCGTGCCCCATTCGGCGCTTACCGCCACTACCTTATAGTTAGAGATGGTGTAGGTTGAATCGTAGTCCGTCGCGTCATCCGCGTTAGGATCGTAGCTTACCCCGCGTTTGACGAAATTCGTGACGGTGGGAAGATTCGGAAACATCCCGGGGCTCGGAGTAGGAACGGCGGAAAATGAGTTGGTCGGCAACGGCGACGTCGGCGTGGCCCGACAGCTTGTTCTCCAGCTGTAAAACAAATCGTCGATGCAGCTGTCACCCACCGCGAGCGCGGTCTCCAATGTGTTATTGCGCTGCGCGTTTCGGTTGACGTTCATCGTGAAGTCGGCCGCTATCCCCGCGATCACTATCAGGGTAGCCATGGTGCAGATCACCACGGCGAGCGTGCTTCCGGAGGAGTTGTGACAACATTTCGTTTTCATTGGTAGGTAGTAAGTCGTGCCTTCATCGGAACCTGGCCGTTCAGTAGAATGTTTGCTGACTTGTAGCCACGGTTGCTGTAAGCAAGATCGGACGTCGAAAGATTGATCGCGGCCACGAAACGATAGTAAAGGGCGCCGGCGGGGGTAAGTGGTGTGTTGAACGGTACGGCGTTGGTGATGTCATTGCCTGCTGTTCGCTGGTAGCCCTTCCAATTCCAGGTAAGTGTGCTATTGGCGACGGTGTAGGAACAGCGATCGGTGACAAAGCAAATGACGTCTCCAGCAGTACTTCCCGTTCCAGCAATTGTCACAGGCAGCGTGCTCACCGGGTATGTCACAGGAGGAGTCAACGCAGGACCATATATATTGGCCAGTGTCATAGTGAAGCTACCGCTGCTTCCGCTTACCGCCGTGATGTCGGCTTCAACCTCATAGGCTGGAACAATCAGATGTTGGCCTGCTACCGGGGTTGGGTTGAGCGCCCCGGTCGTAAGGTTTAACGTGATCTGGTTCTGACCCGAGTTGGCGTTGTTCTTGACCTGGTGCGGGCCGCTTGACCATTTCTGGAATGCGATCCCCTCAGCGTTGGTCGGAGCCGGCGACGCATAAGGCACGCCGGTGGAGTTTGCCAGTGCTGGCAGTGAGACAGATGAATGCAGGTCTTGGATCATGTCCATCATGGCAACTCGTGCCTGCTGATGCGAAAAGTTCACGGCCGTGTTCTTGGCGCCCAGTACTATGCTGGTATACAGGATCGAATAGAGAACAAGACCCACTATACCAACCAAGAGGACTGTAACCATCATCTCGAGAAGGGTGCGGCCGCGGATTGATGGAGAAAGCTTCATATGTCGGAAGCCCGCACCGTACTCATTGTGAATGTATATGCCTTCCCGCGAAACGAGTAAGTGACCCTGAACAAAGCTTGATAGGGACCGCTGCTGGGAGTTGTGCCGGCGAAATTAAGGTCGCTTACCTGTTCCTGCACTTGTCCCTGGACGACGATTACAGTGCCGGTCACCGGATTGGTATATTGATACACTGGCACATTGAAAGTCGCGCCATCGACCGAGATCGATCGCCATGCTCCGGCAGCCGTCGTAGTCATATCGTACATCGGATAACTGCCATGGCACGCATCCTTGGGAATTTGCGCCGTAGTTAAACCGGAACAGGGGTCGGCAGTCAGATTTGTTTTTTGGGGATTGAATGGACTGATCGAATTGAAAAGGTCGACTTGATTCTGCAGAACCTGATAAGCGCCAGTCATATTGCGAGCCGAGGCAGCGAGGGAATTCATCCTGGTTAGCTCGCCAACGGCGCAAGCGACGCCAATGCCGAGAACGCCGATCGCGACAACGCACTCGACCATAGTAAATCCGCCATAGCTATGGGAGCCTCTATGGTAGTTATGGAACTTCACCGCGGAAAATTGAAGCAGCAAATGTGCCAAAACAGCCGTCTCGCCGGGCGTTGGAAACCCCAATCAAATGAGACTGGACCGCGCAATTTTGTCGCAATTTTCGCGCTCTCCGGCCAGCAACGTGCAGTGTTCGGAGCCGGAGCGGGGCTGCACACCGGGCTTCGCGGAAATACGATAATTTGTTTTATTCCGCTTTAACGCGATCGCGCCTTAGAGCTATCAGCACTCCGAACAAAGATTTCATCGAGATCAGCAAGGACTTTCTCCAAGGTGGAGTCGCCTTCGCCACCGCCACTGCGCGAAAGAACGTTTCCAGCCGCATCCACTAACACGAGACATGGAATCTCGCGCAGCAGATTCTGTCGAAAGTCGCTAACCTTGGCAGCCGCCTTATCGTAAGCCACCAACGGCCACGGCATGCTGCTCTGGGTTACGTACGTCTCCATCCCAAACTGCGAATGATCGAGACTGAAAAATATGAGTTCAAATTCGGGGTGCTGAGGAGCAAGACGAGCGTAGTATTCGACAAGACGCGGCGTAAATTTGCGCCCGGGTGCCGACCAGTTCGCCGAGAAAAACAGAAGGTAAAGTTTTTTCTGTTCGAGTTCTTCATCATCAAACGGAACCAGGCTTCCCTGATGCAGGTAGACCAGGTCACCTTTGAGGCGAGCGTAAATCGAGTTTGGCAGCGGCCCTGCAGGCGATGCCGGCTGAGATTGGCCCGCATTTAAATCAGGATGAACGGTCATAGTTCCCGTCTTCGCTGGCAACGTCGCCATTTTCATTTTCGCGATTGCGACCTGCGCGGCTGACATTTGGTAGGCGCCGCTGCGTAATGTTTCTATGAGCGATGAATTCGCTCCAGCGCGCAGCAATTGCGTCTCGGTTTCCGAATCGAAATTATCAGCAAAATATCGGGTTGAAAGATCGTGCAGGATCGTCTCGTTCGAGTAGCCCGATCGAAGCATAAGAGCAATTTCCTTTATGGTGAGCGGAGCCGGGCCAGCGAGCACGCCAGAAACCGCGGCCAGGACAAAGAGAATTCCTCCTCGGAAACGCATGATTTCTTGAGAGCAGAAGATGCGCCGCACCCGCCCGCATTCGTTAATTCAAATATCAGTAGAACGAATCGCTATCGGATCATTCCTCAATCCGCGGTTCGGCTCCGGCGTGTTTGGGCTTGCGATGCATGAAACGAAAATAAAGATTCCGCAAATAAATTGGCAACGGCAGCAAGTTTTGCAGCACGCCGACCGAGTCATGCCGATAAATCGCAAAGTAACTCAGCATCAAAAACGAGCCCAGCGCACTGCACTCCCAAAAACCGAATGGAATCACACTTTTTTTGGCGCGCTCGGATGCTATCCATTGAATCAGGAAGCGCATTCCGAAAATCCCGGCGCCGAGCCAGCCGACAATTTTCCATGGCGTAATGGTCAGGCTACTAATTTGAAGCGCAGCCAGAAAATGAAAGGTATTCATAGCGGTCGAAAATTGAGACAGATAGTCCGCTCTGAACAGCTTTTTGTTGTGGCCCTCGCCCGGGCGAGCGAATCTTGCCAGAAATGACTTCGCTCTGGGAGGTGGCCAACCCGCAACTGCGTGACATCGCTGTTTACGAGCCGGGGAAGCCGATCGAAGAGACGGCGCGCGAGCTCAAGGTGGATCCCAACCAAATCATCAAGCTTGCTTCCAACGAGAACCCGCTCGGTCCGTCTCCAAAAGCGATCGCGGCAATGCGTGCCGGATTGGAATCGGTGCAGCTTTATCCCGATGGGGCCGGCTTTTATCTGCGAAACGCGCTTGCCGAAAAGCTCGGCTTTGAACGTGAAAATACCATTCTCGGCAATGGCTCAAACGAGATCATTGAATTTCTCGGCCACGCGTTTCTTAAATCGAACGATGAAATCGTGACTACCCGTCACGCCTTCATCGCTTATAAGTTGGTCGCACAACTGTTCGGTGCGCGGGTGATAGAATGCGCCACGCCAAATTTCCGGCAGGATCTCGATGCGGTGCTGGAAGCGATCACTCCAAAAACAAAAATTGTTTTTGTCGCAAATCCAAACAATCCGACCGGGGCGTTCGTCCCTCAGAAAGAGATCGACCGTTTCGTTTCGCGCATTCCTAAAAACGTTCTTACCGTTTTCGATGAAGCCTATTTCGAGTTTTTGGACAACGCGCCGAACTGCCTGCAGTTTGTCCACGCGGACCAAAACGTCGTGGTTTTGCGCACCTTTTCGAAAATTCACGGTCTGGCGAGCTTGCGAGTCGGTTACGCTATCGCTCGTCCCGAATTGATCGAGGTTCTTCAGAAAACGCGTGAGCCGTTCAATGTGAACGGGCTTGCCCAAACGGCCGCACTCGCCGCGCTCGACGATCACGCCCATCAGCGCGAAACGAAGCGTACTGTCGATCTTGGCCGCGCCTATCTGCAGGAGAAATTTCGCGAGATGAAACTCGAATTCGTTCCGGCGGTTGCAAATTTTGTAATGGTAAAGGTCGGCCATGGCGCCGCCGTTTTCAAAAAACTGCTCGCTCAAAAAATTATCGTGCGGCCAATCAACAATTACGGTTTGCCTGAATGGCTTCGCATCACGGTAGGGACCATGGAGCAAAACGAGAAATGCATCTCAGCGCTAAAACAGATTTTGAAATAAGCCGGAACCGGCAATTGATCCCGAACGATACGGTGGCTGCCATATCGACGCCCGCCGGCGAAGGCGCGATTGCGCTTGTTCGTGTCTCGGGGCCGCTTGCGATCGACGTCGCGGCCAAGATCTATCGGGGCAAACAAGAGCCAGCAGAATTCGAGTCGCACGTGCAACACTTAGGACAAGTGGTTGATCAAGCCGGCCGGGTCGTTGATCAAGTGCTGATATCGATTCATCGTGCGCCGGAGAGTTATACCGGTGAGGATTTGGTCGAAATCAGCTGCCACGGCGGGATGCTGGTGACGACAAAGGTTTTGGATGCTTGTTTGCGCGTCGGGGCACGCCCGGCGCGACCAGGCGAATTTACCGAGCGCGCGTTTCTCAATGGCAAAATGGACCTTACGCAAGCGGAAGCGGTGATCGATCTGATTCGGGCAAAGACCGATCTCGCGTTGCGTTCGGCTACCGAACAACTCACGGGCCGGCTCGGCTCCGAAATGAATTTGATCCGGGGCGCGCTGGTCGATCTCCTGGCACAGCTGAATGCGTCAATCGATTTTCCAGAGGAGGGAATCGAGGCGGATGACAAAGAGAAATTGCAAACGCGTTTGGCTTGGATCACCGGAAAGATTTCCGCACTGCTCGCAAGCTGGGATCAAGGCCGCATCTTGCGCGAGGGCTTGCGCGTCGTCATTTACGGAGCGACCAACGCCGGCAAATCGAGTCTGCTGAATTGTTTACTTGGCTATGAGCGGGTGATTGTGAGCGAATCACACGGGACAACGCGCGACACAATCGAAGAGACGATCAACCTGCGGGGGCTGCCGATTCGGCTGCTCGACACCGCGGGTCTCAGAAGATCAACGAGGAAAATCGAGCGCGAAGGAATCGCCCGGACCAAAAAATCGCTGCAAGCCGCCGACCTTCTTCTGCATATCGCCGACCGGAACGCGCCGAAACCGGCGCATTTCGATCAGCGAACGCGCAATGGCAACGAAATTCTGGTGCTTAACAAAAGCGATTTGCCGGAAAATACCGATTGGAAAAATTTTGAGGCGGTGCGGATATCGTGTGCGACTGGCGAGGGGTTGACCGAACTCAAAAACGAAATTCTCTCGCGCATCTCGAAAGAAAATCTGCAACCAGAGAGCCCGGTGACGATCAACACACGCCAGCGTGACTGTCTGCGTCGCGCTTTGGAAGCATGCAATCTGGCGGATTCAGCGATGAAGAAAGGTTTTGCGCCTGAATACGTGACGGTCGATTTGAACGACGCGGTTCGAGCAATCGGCGAAGTTGTTGGCGACGTCGGCGTGGAACAGATCCTCGATTCGGTCTTCAGTCAGTTTTGCATCGGGAAATGAGAAATGTCTACGAACGATTCGTTAGGCCGCTGTTCTTCTCGTTAAATCCTGAAGCGGCACACGATTTGGCAATCTTCTGTTTGCGCGCGACCTCAAATCTCGGTCCTGCCTTGCGTTTTCTCGAAGGTTTTCAACCGGTCCCGAAGCCAAAAAGCGTTTTCGGCCTAGATTTTCCCAACCCGATCGGACTGGCTGCCGGTTTCGATAAAAGTGGCGTTGCTATTCCGGCGTGGGCGGCACTCGGATTTGGTTTCGTCGAAATCGGAACGGTCACGGCCAGGCCGCAGCCCGGCAACCCGAAGCCGCGCATTTTTCGAATTCCGGAGCGACTCGCCTTGATCAATCGCCTCGGGTTTAACAACGACGGCGCGGACAAGGTTGCAGACCGTCTGGACAAACTGCGCCAAGGCAATCGCTGGCCGAAAGTACCAGTTGGCATCAACATCGGGAAATCGCGTGCGACAGTGCTCGAGGAAGCAGCGCAAGATTATCTCTACTCGTTTCGCAGATTGCATCCGTTTGCCGACTACGTCGCACTGAATGTCAGCTCGCCTAACACCCCGGGCTTGCGCGACCTGCAGTCGCGTGAGCATTTGTCGATCTTGCTGGGCACATTGCGCGCCGAGAACGCGGCCAAGCCGCTAGCGGTAAAAATTGCGCCGGACTTGTCACCTAACGAGCTAGACGAGATCATATCCACCTGCGAACAAAACGAGATTGCAGCGATTATTGCGACCAACACCACGCTCGATCATTCCGCGATTCCGCCGGCAAGGGATCAGCCGGGAGGCCTGAGCGGGGCGCCGCTGCGTGAGAAATCGACCGCACTCGTCCGGGCAATCACTACAAGATCGAATATCCCATTGATCGCTTCGGGCGGAATTTTCGACGCCGCGACCGCGCGTGAGAAAATCGAGGCGGGCGCGCAATTACTGCAAGTGTACACTGGCTACGTTTATCGCGGGCCCGGGTTGCTGCGCGAAATCACCGACGGGCTTTAGCGGCAATTCGACTACTCTGGCGAAGTCGACGCTTCCGGCGATGGCGACTCGTGATTGTCGCGGCCATGGTGAAACAATCGTCTATGGCGCGCTTCGATTTCTTGAAGCTTCGTCCGCTGTTCCGGCGTAAGATCGGAAGCGATTTCACGATGTTCGTCTCTAAAAGTCTCGTGAACACGACGACCGGTCTCCGTCCGGATCGCTTCAAGCTGGGCTGCCGTTTTTTCGATGATCGGCGAGATTTTTTTCATCTGTTCGTCCGTCAAACGAAGCTGAACCTGGAGACGGTGACGCATCCTGTCAGCGATCGCGGCATGATTGGGTCCGAATAGAGTACGATGCACCTGAGATGCAGCGATGAATGCCCCGGTCAATCCACCGGCTACGAAAACGAGCACGAAGCCGGCGATCAATTTCCACTTCAATGCGTGATTCATTGACTAACTTCGTCCTGAATCACGGAGTCTGCGATGGCAAACTCGTTCGAAGATGGCTCGCTCAGATCGCGATTGCGATCCGCTTGAAGATAAACACCAGCGCCGGCAACGACGATGACCGCGCTCGCCACCAACGCAACTCGGCGAACCATCGCGCTTAGCCCGCGCAACGTGCCGTTGCCGTTCCCACCCGCGCGCCAAAGCGCGACTACCCGTGTTTCGAAACCGAATGGCATGTCGCCCGGTTCGTTCTCAACAACTTGAGCCGCCGATCTCAATAGCCTTTCGATATCGTTCATAGGTTTTCTTTCGCGGAAATCTTGCCGAGTTGATCTTTCATTTTTCGACGGGCCCGGAAAGCGCGCACTTTGATCAGCGACGTGCTCCAGCCGGTGATTTGTCGGATTTCTTCCACCGAACGTTGCTGTAAGTAAAGCAAATCGATCACCAAACGTTCGGCGGGTTTGAGTAGATCGAGGAGATGCTCGACCAGCTGGCGCGAGGCAAACCGCTGATCGGGAGCGAGTTCGTCGGCGGAGGCCGCGAGATTTTCAACGACTGCCTGTTCCTCTTCGCTCAAGTCGGCATGACGCCATTCCGGCCGGACCTTTTCGGCTGAAATTTGATTGAGACAAGTATTCACCGCCACGCGTGAAACCCAATGCTCGAGCGGCACCTGGCCGGAGAACTGGTTCAATTTTTGAAAAACTTTAATGAAGATCATTTGGCAAAGGTCCTCTTCTGCAGTTCGCCGCGCTCGATGGCTGCGCACGATTTTTGCCACGAGCGGGTAGAGTCGCTTAACCAGCTCGCCAGCCGCGTGGTCATCATGTGCGAGCGCAGCCTGAACCAGCGCGCGAGCATCAGAATCATCCATGTATTCGAGATTGTATCCACACTATCAGTAAAGACCGCTTTGCGCGCGTGACGGTTACAGAAACCTCGCCCCTTCCGCCGTTGCGATCAGAAAAAGATTTGTAACCGCGCGGCCTGCTCGTCGGTCATCAGCTTTTGAAAGGGCGCGTGGGGCGCCTAAACAGGAAAATGAAAGAAACTATGAAACGAAACTTACTGACATTCGCCGCGGCGGGCGCAATTGCACTCGGCGGCTTCGCGATTGCCGGAGCCCAGGGAAGCTCCGGAGGACATTGGGGTGACCATGGCCATGGGTTCGCACTCGAGCATCTGACCAAGTCATTGAATCTGACGACGGATCAGCAGGCGAAGGTGCAGCCGATCATCGACGCGGCCAAGCCGCAGCTGGCCGCCATTCACCAGGATGCGATGCAAAAAGCGCAGACCGTGATTGCCAACGCCACGTCGCAGATTCGACCGCTGCTGACTACTGCTCAGCAGGCGAAATTCGATGCCATTCAGAAGGCGCATCAGGACATGGCCAACGCCATGAAGGAAATGCAGGCCGCGCAGGCGCAGTAAAATCTGGGTAGTTCGGAGGGAGGAACGGCGGTGGCTGGCCGGATCTGGCCGCCGCCGTTTCATTTTATTTGTCCGGGCAGCCGATAAACTTCTGCTAACTAAATACCTGCCAGCGACGCACCGGCTACGCTTTCTTGCCGAAGGAGAAAAGCAGAAACAGAAGGCCGAACGCGGCCAGCACCGCAGCGGTCACAAAACTCGTCGTCGAAATTTCCATGCGCCCGTGGAAATTCATTTTCATTCGGGCGGCAAATCCGAGCAGAGAAAATAAAAGGGCGCAGTAAAATAGAATCACACTGACTGCTCTTCGAGTTTCACTCTTCATCAGGAGGCCGCCAATTTACCGTGACAATCGTCGCTAAGACAAGGCCGATTGCGAATAGGTTCTACTGACAGGCGCCGGCGCAATCTAATTTTCAATTAACCCACCTGCCGCCTTCAGACGTCAGGATCGGCAACTCTTCCATCATGTATTGGGTTCTGCCGATTGCGCCGATCATGTGAGTGCCGGTGGCAGCGTGCCAGAACTTCGACATTTCTTCGCCGGTGTGACAGCCCCAGCTTTTGGCGTATGCGCCATAAACGAAATCGCTCCGCTGGATCCGGACAAAATCGCTTTCGTGCAGCCACGATTTCGATGCACTGTCGAGATAATTACTGTAATCGAACATGAAACAGGCACGGTTCGAATGCCCGAAATATTCGAAGCCGAGAATTTTTTCTTTCGGACGTGACCCATCTTCGCCGTAATTCAAATAATTGATCACGTCGCTGCCGGTGTTAAACCAGACGAGATTCAGATTGTACTTATCCCGAACGGAGCTAATCAGGCTGATCAAATCCTGGTGTTCTTGCTTGGCGCGATCGAGATAACCCTGTTTATAAACCAGCCAGGTAATCTTTTGGTCGGGACCAAGCTCGGCCCGGAGCTGGTCGGTGCGCAGGCGGGCAGCGTGAACAAAATTCGCCCACCAATGATCGTGCGGATACTCTTTGTACTGTTCCCACTCATGCAAAGAGGGCCCGCCGACAAGAATGATCCATTCTGTGTTCGGCCGGCCGCCAAAGTCAGGCTTCGGCCGCCCGGCAAAGGTGCGACTGGCCGCTAACAGCAACAAAATTGCGATCAAGATGAATCGGGGAACCCAGCGCATAGACCAAGAGCAGGAACAGTTATTTATGCAGGACGTGAAAATCTTCAAGTCGCAGCCTCAAATTTCACGTCCGGCATCCAGTTCTCCCCGAACGAGATCTTCATTTGTCTGCCGTTTCCGAATGAGCGAAAACCTGCTCCCGCGAACAAGCACTTCCGCCGGCAGCGGTCGCGAATTGTAATTCGACGCCATCACAAATCCGTAGGCGCCTGCACTCATGATCGCGAGCAAATCGCCCTGGCGTACTGGCGGCATCTCGCGATCGAGCGCGAAAAAATCTCCGGATTCACAGACCGGCCCGACGATGTCGATCTTTTCCAGGCCCGTCCCTCCAGGTTCTGCCACCGGCACGATTTCGTGATAACTTTGATACAACGCGGGGCGAATCAGGTCGTTCATTCCGGCATCGACAATGGCGAATTGCTTTTGTCCGGCTTCTTTCAAGTAACGAATGCGCGTCAGCAAAACGCCCGCGTTCCCGATCAGAAATCGGCCGGGCTCCAGCAGAATGCGAATGCCAGGCTCGCTTAGCAGAGGTACGATCGCATCGGCATAATCTTTCACGCTGAAGGCGGACGATTCGCCTGCGTGATCACCGTGCCACCATTTTCCTGATCCGCTCTCGAGCGCGCGCCGGTAAATAATTCCCATGCCGCCCCCAATGCTGAAAAACCTGATTCCATAAGCGAACTTCAACTGTCTCACGAGCGGAATAACCTTTTGAATCGCGGCCGCGAACGGCTCCGCGTCGGTGATTTGCGAACCGATGTGCATTTGCGCGCCGACAATCTCGATCTGGCTCAGCCTGGCGGCGCGCTCGTAAACGGCGGCCGCGTGCTCCAGCGCGATCCCAAATTTATTTTCGTGGGTTCCGGTTGAAATGTACTCGTGGGTATGCGGATCGACGTCCGGATTGACCCGCACGGCGATTGGCGCCCGCAACTTTTTTGCCGCCGCGATTTCCGCAATGCAATCGAGCTCGGCTTCGCTTTCGACATTGAAACTGTAAACCCGCTGCTCCAGCGCGTATTCGATTTCGTCTCTCGATTTCCCGACGCCGGCGAAGGTGCAGTTGCGCGGATTGCCACCGGCGGCAAGCACCCGGAAAAGTTCGCCGCCGGAAACAATATCGAAACCTGCCCCCACATCGGCTAGCAGTTTCAGGATTGCGCGATTCGAGTTCGCTTTGACGGCATAACAAATGAGGTGATCCAGTTGGCCTAACGAACGGTCGAGCCGGTGGTAATGATCCAGAACCGTGCCCGCGCTGTAGACGTAGAGCGGCGTCCCGAATTCACCGGCGACCTGCGCAAGATCGACATCTTCGCAGTAAAGTTGACCGTCGCGATAACGAAAGGAATGCACAAATTCAATTCGCTAATGGGCGAAGATTCGCAAACTGAAATTGAGAAAAGCGATCAACGCAACGCCCACACCGAAGCTCGTTATGACGAATCCTTTTCCATGTTTGAGCATTTCTCCGAGCACCGCATGCGCGGCAAGATAAATGAAGCCGCCACCAACGTGGGCCATGATCAACCCGAGCCAGAAGGTTGATGCACCGTTCAAAAAGAAAACGCCGATGACGCCGCCGAACAAGGTGGTCGCTTCAACCGCAGCGACCCAGGCGAGCGCAGCCGGGCGCTGAAATCCGGCACCAATCAACAGGCTGCCAAGCGCCAGTCCTTCGGGCAGCTTGTGAATGCAGAGTGCGGAAAAAAGCGACCATTTCACCGCCGCCCCGGCAGGCACGTGTTGACCGATTCCCAATGCCAGCCCGTCGGTCGTGCTATGAATCGACAGTGCAACGATCAACGCGGTCGCGATTTCGCTGAAGTGACGCGCGGCATCGGCATCGAAATGGCTCGCGGCGCAGGCCGGACAAACGTGATGAACATATCTGCTGATGAAAAAAAAGAAAACGTAGCCGCTCAGGGCCGCGATCGCGACCGCCCACGGATTCGCGTTGCCCAAACTCTCCGGCAAAATCGCAAATAGCGTGACGCCGAGCAGTGTTCCGGCCGCGAAGCTAATCAGGGCGCAAAGCGGTCTATGCGAAAGTTGAAGCAGCGCGCCAATTGATCCGCCGCCGATCGCGAAGAGGTAAGCGGCCAAAACCTGCCATAGAATGAATTGACTGCTCAAAGTTGGACGATCGGCTCGTGCCGCTCGCGGCAGACTTGGGTTTCGATCGTTACATGCACCAGCTCGCTGTGCTCCCTCAGCAGATCGCGGTAGTCTTCGGATGTTTTCGGCTGGTGAGCGACGATTGAAACAATCGCGGCAAATTTCCCAGCCCCAACCTGCCAGACGTGAAGATCGCTTACGGTAGAATCGCCATCGGCTTCGATCGCGCGGCGAATCTCATTCGGTAAATCGGACGTAAGCGGAGTGCGATCGAGCAATATCCCGCTGGTGTCGCGCAAGAGTCCGTAAGCCCAGGAGAAAACGACGCCGCTCCCCACCACTCCGACGATTGGATCGAGCCGGGCCCAACCCAAAAACTTGCCGCTGGTGAGCGCGATAATCGCGAGCAAGGTGGTAAAGGCGTCGGCCAATACATGGAAGTAGGCAGCACGCAGATTCAGATCGTGCCCGTGAGAATGAGAAGGTCGCTCTCCGCCTTCGTGGTGATGATCGTGCGCGTGATGATGATCTTCTTTTAGAAGAAGCGCGCAAACCAGGTTGACCGTCAGCGCGACGCAGGCAATGCCAATCGCCTCGTTAAAGTGAATTTCCAATGGAACAAAAAGACGACGGACCGATTCGCCCGCCATCAGGAAAGCGACGATCGAGAGCACGATGGCGCTCGAGAAACCGCCGAGCACGCCGATTTTGCCTGTGCCGAAACTGAATTGTGCGTCCGATGAATGCCGGCGGGTAAAATAATAAGCCATCGCGGTGATAAGAAAGGCAATGACATGCGTGCTCATGTGCCAGCCATCAGCCAGCAACGCCATCGAGTGCGAGAGCAGACCGGCGGTGATCTCGACCACCATCATCACTCCGGTAATGGCGATGACGAGACGGGTGCGTCGCTCGCCCCGGGAAAAATCGTGGATGAAATTGTGCGAGTGCCGAAAGCGCGAATGGTCCATCCGATCCATACCGTAAAATATCCGTCACGAAACCCGGCGGTCAAAGGCGGGCCGGATTTGCGTCCGGACAAATTATCAGGTTAAAAGTACCGCTCCGAAAATGAAAAATCGCGCGTCCAGACGAACGACGAAACCAGCGACGATTGACCAATATCTCGCGGCCTTGACTCCAGAGAAGCGGGCCGCGCTGCAACGCTTGCGAAAGCACATTCGAACCGCCGCCCCAAAGGCGGAAGAGTGCATCAGTTATGGACTTCCAGCTTTTCGATTAAACGGGAAATTTTTGGTCGCGCTGGGTGCAGCTTCGAAACATTGCGCCTTCTACGGAGGTTCCATCCTGAGTACCTGCAAAAAGGAGCTCAAAAACTACGATACCAGCAAAGGCACCATCCGATTTCAACCGGATCGTCCATTGCCAGGGTCTCTCGTGCGAAAACTGGTTAAAGCCCGCATGGCACGGGCCGGGAAAAAGTAGAAACGGCCGCCCTTATCGCCGGTTTAATTATTGTTAAAAATCGGTTTATCGTTCTCAGGGTCGCAGTGAGGAGAGAAAAGATGTAAGTTGAGTGAACCTCAAAGATTATGAAGAATTTTCCCAGATTGTTGTTCATCTGTTTACTGATAGTTGCGTCGGCGGCAAATTTCGCGCCGATGGCTGAGGCTCAGTCACGCTACGAAGAGTCGGCCCAACCGCTGTTGGTTAAGCCGGGCAGCGGCAGCGCGCGGCTGATCGTGCGACGAATTGCCAATCTTGGAAACCGCGTGGTGGTAAGCCTGTGGCTCGATGGCGCTCCGTTCGGGGTAATTGTGTACGGCCAGACTTACGACGGTGTTTTGCCAACCGGGCGACACGTTTTATCGGTTACGGTAAGTCCCAGGCCGAAGTGGCCGGGAATTCAATCGGAGATTGTTCTGAATGTGCGACGCGGGCAGACTTATGTCTTCACTGCAATGGGCGACCACTCGGGAAGTTTGATCCTTAAACCCGCCGGTTAGGGCCCACGACAGTAGCCGGACCGCCCGGCAAATGGACGCTTCGCCCGATGAAATGGGTATTTGGCTGACTGCCACTGGCGTGAAGCGAATCGCCACCGATTAGAAATTCACTTTTGGTGATTACACACTTCCACTCCAGATCGGCCTCGCTCTCAGTAGCGATTCGCCTATCTTATTCACGTTAGGCGCTCAGGTTCTGCTGGGGGGTGACCAAGCAGAGATATTCATATGAACGCACACAACCAAATCAAAGAGCATATCGCAGCTCAGCAAGAGCCAAGGCGGAGTGACATGCAAGAGCTTCATGACATCATTCTTGGGATGATGCCAGACTGTAAATTGTGGTTTCTTGACGGCAGAGACAAGAGCGGCCGGACAGTTTCTAACCCCAATATCGGTTATGGGGTGCAGACTATAAAATATGCCGATGGAAAGACCAAAGAGTTCTATCAAATCGGCACTAGTGCAAACACAACAGGCATCTCCGTTTACATTATGGGGATAAAAGACAAGAATTACTTAGCCGAGAAGTATGGCAAAAAGATCGGCCAAGCAAGCGTGACAGGGTATTGCATCAAGTTCCGGACACTAAGAAATATAGACGTTGATATCCTCGTAGACGCAATGCGATATGGCATTAAACAAACATGCGCCTAACCAATCGATGGAGCCAACGCCTGGCCGTTCCGAAATCCGGTCTTGAATTTATGAAACAGTTTTTGGTTTTTGCTGCGCTCGGCTTCGCCAGGCGCGGCTCAGCTTTTTCTCGTTAGATGCCGAAGCGCGTTCTCTTAATCTGTCTGGGAATCATCGTCGCGATTTTCGCGGCCGCGATCATCTTTGGTGGCCCTGGAACGCCTCACCCCATGGGCAGCATCACCGACCCATTTGGCTCGGTGGATTTTTCCGATTTGCCGCCTCTCTCCGAGTTCACTGCGCGGGATGGAACGAAATTGGCCTACCGGCATTACGTGCCGACATCGACGACTCCAGATCAGGGTAGCGTGGTGATTGTCCATGGTTCGTCGGCTACCAGCTCGAGCATGCATCCGATGGCCAAAGCATTCAGTGCGGCGGGATATCCAACCTTCGCGCTCGATATTCGTGGTCATGGCGGTTCGGGCCGCAAAGGCCAGATCGCTTATATCGGACAACTGGAAGATGATCTGGCCGATTTCATCCACGCGGTTTCACCTCCGCAACCTATGACGTTGGCGGGCTTTTCGTCCGGCGCTGGTTTTGCGATACGCTTCGCCGGCAGCGAACAACAGAATCTTTTCCAAAGCTACTTGTTCCTCGCTCCTTTTCTGAGTCCGGATGCGCCGACGACGCGTCCGGGTAGTGGCGGCTGGGCAAGTGTCGGTTTGCCGCGCATCATCGCGATCGCGTCCTTGAACGGGTTCGGTATCCGCACTTTCAATTCTCTCCCGGTCCTTCGTTTCGCGATTAGCGAAAATACCAAAGGAATCCTGACTCCGGAATATTCGTACGCTCTGACTATGAACTTTGGACCGCAAAGAGATTATTTGGCTAATCTCCGGTCTATGCATCAGCCTTTCCGCATTCTAGTCGGCGCGAACGACGAGGTTTATTATCCTGACCAATTTGCAGAGGTGTTGAAGAAGGCGGGGAAGGATACACCGGTGACAATCATACCCGATGTAGATCATGTGCAGCTTATTTTATCGCCTGTAGCCTTTGAAAAGTCCATTGAGGCGCTCAAGAATTTCCGTTCGCAATAGTAAATTCTGAAGCGCGAATCAGTGATTGGTTCCGCCAACGCATCTAACCAAGTGATGACGCGAATCGCTACCCGGCATGAGAAGTAGAAATTCGAAATTAGACAGTAGAAACGAAGCGAGGGCTCGCTCTCGGCAAGCGATTCGCTTATGTTGGTCTCGTTAGACCTAAAACATGGCTAGAGGGCTGATCTTTGTAATTTACCTCGCTGCTGTCACGACATTCGTTTGGGCCAGTTGTATCTCGGACTGTGACCAAAAATTCGATTCTGCCGTTGCAGAATGCAAATTGCAGTTTGATAAACCTGAGGATGCACAAAATTTACAAAAGTGTATCGGATCCGCCGAAGAGGAGCATCAATCGTGCATCGAACGTTGCAGTCATTGAGCATCAGCGAATGCTGATTTGCGACACTGATCTAAGTAAGATATGGCCTTATAGCCTAACCAATCGATGAAGCCAACCCAGTACCTTGCGGCAAGCTTTGGGTCGATGCGCATATTGACTTTCAAAGTGCTGGGTGGCTTATCTTATTCTCGTTAAATCGCTAATGCCGATGCTCAAATGAACTGGGAAGCGGTTGGAGCGATCAGTCAGATCGTCGGGACGGTGTTGGTCGGCATCACTCTGATCTACCTTGCGGTTCAGCTCCGACAGAACACGTCTGCGTTGAAATCGTCCACGTTCCTGGCCATTAGCGCTTTAATGGGTTCCACCATGGAGATTTATGCTACCCATTCCGATCTCGTGCCGTTGCTCATAAAAGCCCAGGCTGGTCTCGACCAACTTTCTCCTGACGAAAGAGCCCGATTTGGATTCTTGATGATGATGGCGTTTCGCCGGGTCGAGACAGTCGTCGTCCAGCGCCATCTGGGTTTCGTCGACTGCAACTTGACCGAAGGCTTTGAACGGTCGGCGTTGTCCGTGCTTCATTCTACGGGCGTGCGCCAATGGTGGGACGCGTCGAAAGGCGCATTCAGCAACCTTTTCTCAGGATGGGTCGATGAAAACCTCGCGTCGAACCCGCCTCGACCGATCCATGCTGGACTTGGTCTCGGAGTTTCAAAGAAATGAGATTGGAAATGTGGGCGCACCCAGCCGCGCCGCGCCACCGTGACGCGCTGCCATTCGGTCGGCTATGCAACGCGGCATAAACGGTCTAATTGTTTCTCGTTGGACGCCAAGCATCGCTGCGGCCCATCTACCATGATTAAACGAATTGCAGCCTGTAGTTGCGGACAACTGACCGCGACCTCAACCGAAGACCCGATTCGGGTGTCTATTTGCCACTGTACCGACTGCCAGCGACGAACGGGCAGCGTCTTCGGCGCGCAGGCGCGCTTCCGAAAAGATACTGTCCAAGTCAGTGGACTATCCACGCAATATGTTCGGGTAGGCGATGAAGGTCGAAAGGCCATCTTCAATTTCTGCCCTCATTGCGGCGCGATTGTTTACTACCAGATAGAAGGCGACGAAGGAACGATTGCCATCCCCGTGGGTGCCTTCGCCGAGCCAGGATTTCCGGCCCCCACGGTCTCCGTCTGGGAAGAGGACAAACATGCCTGGGTAGCCTTGCCCGAGAACATTGAACATATTTGGTAGCCAACGACTTGACGCTAACCGAACGATGAAACCAACCCAGCACTTTGTGGTAAGCTTTGGGTCGATGCGCATGTTGATTTTCAAAGTGCTGGGTAGCTTATCTCTTTCTCGTTAGGCGCTTCGCGGTCAGGTGTAGTATTGAGATCGCCATGCTCAAGATGCTTTCGCAGGTCGGGTTGCTCATAATGGCCGCTGCACTGATCGGCCTCTACAAAGTTGGCAGCCTACTCTCGTGGAATCCCATCGCCATCGCGCTTCAAATCGTCGCCGTGGGCTTGATGGGTTGGGCGCGATCGACGTTCAAGTGGCGCAGTTTCCACGCATCGGCAGATCCGACGGCCGGTGGGCTCGTAACGACGGGACCATATCGCTTCATCCGCCATCCGATTTATACGGCCGCATGTTTGTTCGGGTGGGCTGGTGTGGTCGTGCACTGGTCGACACTAAGCGTCGTGTTAGGGGCGGCACTGTTTGTGGGTAGCCTCGTTCGCATGCTGTGTGAGGAGCGTCTGGTTATGCAGAGGTATCCGCAATACCGCGACTATGCGACAAGCACGTGGCGAATGATCCCTTATCTGTTTTAGGCTGCATACCATCAGAGGGTAGCCAAAGGTGCGCCTAACCAAGCGGTGAAGCGAATCGCTACCGGTCAGGAGACAGTTTTTGATGATCGAACATTTCCAGTCCGGATCGGGCTCGCTCTTAGGAACGATTCGCTTATCTTATTCTCGCTAGATGCCGCTCTTTTCACGATGAGCCTTGGAGCGTGGATCATTTGCTATCTGGCGAATCTCGGATTCTGGCTTTGGGTTCGGAGCGGAATGGCTTGAGGGAACCTTTACATCGGGTTTTCTCATCAGCAGCTTCGCGCCGCGCTGGTCAGCGGATGGGATCAAGCTTTTCGGCTGGGCAACCCTGGTGATTTCGACGGTTCTATTCGCATTGGGACTTTTCTCTCCCGGCGGGCGCGCATTAAAATTCTCGTGACGCAAATCGCGGACGCCGACCCGATGCTACTACGGCCACGCAGTTTGTAGAGGCGATCGAATAGATTCGTCACACCGAACCGGATGTTAAACCTGGGGCTGTTCGGAGCGGGGTAGGTCCGCTGGAGGGCGCCGAAGCAAAGTGTAAAGAGAGACAATGACCAACAGAGCTCCGAACGTACAGACCATAGCCGCACCAGAGGGCAAGTCCCACCAGAACGAAAAAAATAGTCCAGCCACTCCACCAACGAGGGCAATAATCCACCCTATAAACAAACGGTTGCCAATGCGCCGCGCGAGATTGATTCCGCATACCGCCGGCACAATTAAGTAACTGAAAACGAGCAGCACCCCGGCAATGCGGACAAAACTGGTCACAACCAGACCAAACACCGCGTAAAAGAGAAAATCCCACCAGCGAACACGCAATCCCTTTTGATAGGCCGCCTCTCGATCGAATGAAACGAGCAGAAATTTCTTTCGGAAAATGAAATGAAAACTGCCAACGATGGCGAATAACACGAATCGCTCCCAAACTTCACGCGGTGTCACGAGCAGAATATTTCCGACGAGCATGTTCTTGATTTCCTCATCTCCTTCGGCCGCGCGGCTCAGCAACAAGACGGCCATGGCGGCGGCCACCACGTAGGAAATTCCGATGACCGCCTCCTGCGGGATCTGGCTCGCACGTTTCCCGGTCACCGAAAAAATACCAGCCCCAACCAGCGTAAACGCGAGCGCGATGACAAAGGTTGTCCAGCCTTCAAGATCGAGATGTAGCAAAACGGCGAGGCAAATTCCGAGCGATGCCATTTGGGCCATGGCGATGTCGATGAAGATGATCCCGCGCTGAACAACGTGCAGTCCAAAATAAACCAGCAGCCATGGCAAAAGAATACAGGCCACGATCGGCCAAAACATGACTTCCCACATATTATTTCAGGGCCGCGGCCAGCCGCGAAACCAGGGTGTCGATCAATTTCACGTAGGTATCGGTCCCGGGCAGCCCACCGGGAAATTGCGCGAATTCCACCACCTTGGCTCCGGTCGCGCTCGCCACCTTCTCCGCAATCCGCCGATCGTGAAACGGTTCGACAATGATCGCTTTGACGTGTTGCGCCTTGATCTGTGCGATCACTTCAGTGAGATGCGAAGGCGAAGGCGGAATACCCGGTTTGGGTTCGAGGAAAATATCGATGTTCAACCCGAAGCGGTGCGCAAAATACGGCCAGGAATCGTGATAAGCGACAACGTGTTGTCCTTGAAACGGCAACATCGCCGCTCCCCATTCCTGCAGCTTGGCGTTAATGGTTGCTTCGAACTTTTTATAGTTCGCCTGATACAATGCGGCGTTGGGTGGATCGACCACAGAAAACGATTGCGCGATGTGCTGGGCAACGGCCTTGGCAATAATCGGGTCCGACATAAAATGCGGATTGCCAAGGGCGTGCACATCACCGGCGGCACGCGTGACATTCGCGGGCACGTTCATCAGACGGATTCCATCCGACGCCTGCACCCGCCCTGGTTTTCCGACCTCGATCTTTGGATTGCGCGCGTTTTGCAGAAGCGGTGGCAGCCATCCGATCTCCAGCTCCGCGCCACCGTCAATCAGAACATCAGCATTGCGCAACGAAACGACAAAGCTCGGTCGGGCATCGACGAAGTGTGGATCTTCGGTCGGCTTGGCTAAAACAACGAGATCGATTTTGTCCCCGCCCACTTCGCGGGCGAGCGAGCCGAAATCCGGCAAAGTGGCTACGACATTCAGTTTGGCTTGCACCGAAAAAGCCGCGGTCAGGAGTGTGGGCAGGATTAAAAGAATTTTTTTCATAAGTTAAAATTTATGCGCGCCGTGTGCGCCGAGAATGAATTCGAATTGGAGAAAGACCGAATCGACGTCGCGACCGGCAAGAAAGAACGAGTCGTCGAAGAAGTCGTGATTGTATTGCAGCCGGATTTTCGAGAACTCGGTCGGATACCACGTCAGATCGGCCGATATTCTTGAACGCGATTGCCGTTCGGGATCGTCGGTGAACCGGGAATCCTGCGCATCGTAGTAATCACCCCGCACTCCGGCCACCCATCCCTTTTTAAATCCCCATAGGACCTGGGAATAGATGCCCCAGTCATGAAATGTTTCCGCGACTGGGAACGTATCATCCATTCCATGGCCCGCCTCGAAACGCCGATACATCACTTCAGTTTGCCATTTCACAAACGGAAAACCGCCTTCGGCTCTTGCGCTTTTCCATTTGTAGAGAAAATCGCCGCCATAGATTTGCGTGCGCGAGTTGCCACCGGTGTCGTTCGATCCAAACGCTCCCGATACGCCCGCCAACACGACCTGCGTTGGGCTCAGGTCAACGGAATTTTCCCAGCGCGGAAGCCAAACGAAATCTTCCAGGCCGCGAATTTCGCGGTCCGTTGTCTGCCGATCAAAGAAAATTCCGTCGTCGCCCGGATTGCGAAACGAATAGCCCGTGTCGCCCCGACCATTTTGGACGCCGAGAATAAGTTGCGAATACCACGGCACCGGCGCGACCCACGAGATTTGCCCGCCGACTCCGCGCAAACCATCCGGCCCAAGAAAAAGCCCGTGCACCAGCGGGTCGTCGGCGAAATCCCAGGTATGCGGATGGGTTGGGTTGATCCGACCAAACGCGGCGAAGAATTGCCCGCCTTTGAGCTGTAAATTGAACGGCAGATCGGTCGTTTGCATGAATGCCTCCTCCACTTCGACCTGGGTCTCGTTGTCGTTATCGAGTTTGAAGACAATGTTGGCGAAGCCTTCGAAGTAAGGATCGACCGCACCGTCAAATGCCAGCTCGATGTTTCGCGCGTTGAATCCGCGCTGCTGCGGGTCGTGGTCGCCGACTTCCACCTGATCGAGATGCTTGTCGCTCGACCACGCGAGCGCAAACATCCCATCGAACGAGATGTTCATGTAATTCTTGCCGCCGCCGATCGTGATCGGCGCGGTCAGCGAGGGCGGCGCCGGCGTAATGGGCGAGGTCTCGCTGGCGGATGAGACCACCGACGCATCGGTCGTCGGGAAAGAACCGGGCAACGCGCCACTGCTAGGAGTTCCCGCAGCCGGCGCGGGTGCGCCTGTGCCTGCCACAACCGACGCGTCCTCGGTCGGAAATCGTGCAGCGGCCTTGGCACTAGGCGAGGCCGACGGTAGTGCCGAGGATTCAGCCGCGGCGGCGATCGGCGACGGCTCGGGATTTAGCGGCGTCTGCGCGATTTGCTGATTCATCTGGTCGATCTTTGTTTGCTGCTCTTTTAGTTGTTGTTGCAATGTTTTTACGGTCTCGGTCAGCGCCTGTACTTGCTGACGCAAACCGTCGACGTCGGCCGGGGCCGACGGCGTTGGACTTGGAGGTGCTTGCTGCGCATTTGCGAGCGCCAGCGGCGCCACAGTCGATACAATCAAAATAAATTTGTTCATCAAAACTCCTGATCAAAACTCGGACAGAAACTGCCTAACGAATTAGCGCTCCGCGAAGGTTGATTTGGCAGCGCGGCGAACGCTTTTGCGCGCTGCCATCCGCCAGAAGCGGATTAAACCAACAGATCAGGACCGCGCAGGTGGCGCGTGCTCGAAAATCCTCGCGCCCAAGAACGGCGACGCAACCCAGGTAGAAGCCAGCGTCGGTAATGCAGAAAACTGGTTCGGCGCGACCGGAGCATTGAGTTCGGAGGCGCAGCCAGCGTGATCACAGTTTCCGCCGGCGATCAAAGTAACCGCGCATTGGTGTTGGCTTTGCTGGGCGTCCGAATGAAGGCGCAGGTGAATCTGCGGAGCGAGCGAGAGGAAAAGAGCGACCAGGAACGTCTGAATCAGCAGTCCGGCGACCAAAGTCCGTGTCGAAGCCTGCGCCATCTTATATCGGCGAACGATTACGTGCGCACGTTGCCGCGACAAGCGATTTTTGCCTTTCAAACGACGTTAATAATTTACTGCTATGTCAAAAATCGTAGGCGACAGTTCCGTAAAAGCCGCGGCGCTGGCCAAATTGCGGAGCCCCAACGCCAACGCCACTGCCATCGCGCAGCTCATAGATGTGATCCAACAAGTTCACGACATCGAACCGGATTTTAAACGTGCCCACCTTAGGAACTCGGAAGCTCCGCTGTATGGAGGCATTAAGGGTTGCGTAGGACGGCACGGTTTTCGTGTTGGCAAACCCGCGATGCAAGCCGCTGCCGTAGAGTAGATCGAGTGCGCCTTTCCAATCCTCCCATGTGTACGAGCCACCAACCGACGCCGTGATGCGCTGGTCGTGATCGAGAAAGATCCAGTGATGCTGGGCGAACTTGAACTCATCCGGATCCCATAAAAACTCGGCTGAGTCCGGCTCAATCCCACGTGCCCAAATCCAGCCGACGTTCCCGTACGCTGCAATGGGCCCGTGATCATAATTGGTTGTAAATTCACCGCCGTACTGCCGTCCGCGCGCATAATTAAATGAGGAGAGCACGAGCGCCTCGCCGAATTGGCCTTCGTCCAGCAGGGAATGCGAGCTTTTGTAAAATCCGTCGACGCCAGCGTTCCAATCCTTTGTGATTTGTTGCGTCACACCTGCATCAAAATAATGCGCACGCTCTGCCGATATCACTGAATCGCGCGTGATTGCCGGTCCGTTAGTGGTACCAGCAAACTTTTCAATCGTGGATTGGGGCACAGCTTCGAGCGGAGGCGGAGTGAAATAGCGCGCGTAGCCGAGGTGCAGAGTGGTTCCCTTGAATGGTTCGTAAACAACACTGAGCCGCGGACTGAGCTGGTTTTCGTCGCGGAATGCATTTTCGAAATCGAGTCGGCCGCCAAAGTTTATCGTCAGTTGCTCGAACGGCTTCCATTCGTCCTGCAAATAGAACCCGTAGAAGTAGCCGTATTTATCGTGATTATCGACGATCCGCTCCGGCATCGTGCTGGTCTGATTACCCATGGCGTCGACCGGAAAAACCAGCGTCGCGGTATCCACAGTCGCGTATTGTTCATTGAAAATGAGCCCGCCGCGGATGGTGTGCTCGTCGTTCAACTTGTAGCTAGCATTGAGCTCCAAACCGTTTGAGAGAATGTCGCGATCGAGCCGTGAGGCGACTCCGTTGAAAATCAGGTCGCCCACGTTGTCCGGTCGAAACAGGATCGAGCTGTAACGATTGAAGACCGATGCTTGAAAACTGAGATCGTCCACCTTTTTCTGGTAGGTGAGAATCTCGTAGTTGTTCGTCTCGGATTGGTTCTCATCCAGTTTGGCGGAGTTGAAGTTCGATCGTGTTCCCACGGTGTAGACCGGCGTTTGCCCGGGATTGTTCGGAATCTCGAAATCAGAATGGTTCGCCCCGACAATTAAACTCACGCGACTGGTGTCGTCGATGATGTAGGACAAGTAAGTGAAAAACTTGTATTGATCGGTGTCATCATGGATCGGATCGGCGCTCGGCGTCGGATTCTCGATGCCGATTCCGTTGTGCAGATAACTTTCGCTGACGTAATAGCTGAGCCGATCGACCAGACCACCACGCTCAAGGCTTTCCTGGATCGTATCGAAGCTACCGACGAACAGCGAGAACTCACCTCCGGTGAACACGGCACCGTTCTTGGTGTGAATATCGATTACGCCGGTGGTGCGAAATCCGAATTGCGCCGGAAGTGCGCCCGTAATCAGCGAGATGTTATCGGCGAATCGGGTTTGCAATTCCTGTCCGAATCCCGGAATACTTTCCGGCAGGAGTACATCGTCGATTCGATATTGCAGGTTGGCGTGCTCACCGCGGACGTGCAATTGACCGAACGAATCCTGGGCCACGCCCGGGAAACGCAGGATGGTTTGATTGAACTGAGCTTCCTCGCCCTGCGCCTGGGAATCGAGCCGGTCGGGGCCGACGGTGTAACGGGTCGCGCCCAGACTGGGCACAATTTGCTCACGCGAAACGTCGAGTTCTTCGCTGGTCACGACAACGTTTTGCGCGGTCGCGGTTTGTCCAGCGGGCGAAGCTGAAGCGGTCGGTGAAGGGGAGGGATTTGGCGTAGGAGATGATTTTGGGGTTGTAGAAGAAGCTGCTTCCTGGCCGTTCGCTAGGCCGTTTGAGCAGAGCAGCATCGCTGCGGCAATTAAAATATGTTTCATCAAAAGTTGGTGACATGGTTTGGAACAAAGACGGGATCCGGGCCGCCAGCGGATGTACGCAAGCGATCCAAAATGGCGCGATTTGCAGCGCGTTTGTACGAAAGCCGTCTTTTTTCGGCGGCGTCCGAGCGACGCCCTACAATTTAGGAATGTGCCGGCGGCGCGTGCTCGAAGATGCTTCCGTTTAGGAACAATGACGCGACCCAGGCAGAATCGAGCGTTGGCAGTTTGGAAAACTGAACGACTTCGATTGCTGGCCGAACAAGCGGAGCGGCGATCGTGTGATCGTAATTACCGGCAGCGATCAAAGTGACAGCGCATTCGTGTTGCACCTGATTCGCGTCCGGATGAACGCACTCATGCAATTGGGGCAGCGCCGAAAGCGCGATCCCGAAAAGAAACGCACCGATCAGTCCGAAAGAGACCAAACCGCGCCTCATTGCACGCGATATTCTCTCCCGACCAACCATTCCGCAACAGATTTTTTGTCGTCCCCGCAAATGGATCATGCCGGCCGTCGCACATCGCTGCGCTTGTGCTAGGGACCAAATTGGATTACGAATGCGCAGCAAAATGCTTGGCCCGGCAAAGATTTATTTCATCATTTTCGGCGTGCTGACGATTGCCGGCGGCATTGTCGGATTCATCAAGGCCGGCAGCACAGCGTCGCTCATTGCCGGGTCGATTTCCGGGGTTCTTCTTCTCATTGCCGCCCTTTTGTTGCCGGCCAATCAACTTGCTGGATTACTTGTCGCCCTGATCGTTTCACTTCTTTTGACGGCCTATTTTGTTCCGAAATTTTTGCGGACCGGCAATGTGATGCCGGCCGGCTTGATGTCGATTCTGAGCGTGATCGGCGTGGTTCTGGCCGTTATCACCTGGTTAAAAAAATAATTGTCGCGTGGAAAAAATTCGTGTTCGCGCGTGGCGGCGGCTCGTGCAGTTTTTTCTGGCCTTAATCCTGATCGCAATCGGCTATCGCTGGATTTCGCTCGAGCGCCTGCAGCATTTGGCGCCGATCGAGGCGACCGAGTCACCGACGCCGGAAGCCACTGCGACCAAGCCGCCGATCGTTACCGGAAAACTGGACACCAACAAACTGTTTAATGGAATCACGCTGCATTCGACGGTTGAAACAGAACCGGGCGCGGATGCGACTACCGAACGGGTCGATCCCGATAGTTACGTTCTCGACTTGAAATTGCAGGCACGAGTGCCGACGCCTAACAAAACGATCGAGGAGTTGGCCAAGGTCAATCCGAAATTGCCCGAGCTTTTGCCTGGTCTATCGACCATGCTTGGTCAGGATCCGGTGTCGCCGTTGTTCACGCAACTTTATGAAACGAAGACGCGAATGTTGCGCGAGAATCTGGTTCGGCTCGACCTCGAGCTATCGCGTCACAATTTTTTCGATTGCCAGACCATCTTGCAACTACAACATCCCCAAACTCATCGCAAAGCGTTGCTGCTCCAGGCCGACATGGATGTTGATTGTGACGGTTCGGATTCCGATCGAATGCCGATCGGGGCCGGCGCGCCGACTAATTTCAAACCGTTCACCAGTTATCGCTGGCAAAAGAAAACGGCGGCGCCCAACCCGTATCTGCCAGCAACCGAAGATCGATTGAAACGCGCCCAGGATGAACTCTCCCTGCCCACAACGACGCCGGACCGCAAGCGAGATTTGCGCAATGGGATCACCCAATTGCGCGCAGAAATCGGGACGCTGGAAAAATTCAGCTTTCTCATTGGCGCAACCGACCCTTATATCGTGATTCCTGGAATGTTCGCGCACGCGCGCGATGGCGCAAAGGTCGGCGATTACGTGCTCGTTATTTTCGGCGACGCAATTTACCCGGCAATAGTTGGCGACATCGGACCTAACGACAAAGTCGGCGAGGCGTCGCTCCGTATTGCCAAAGAAATTAATTCGCTCGCTACGCCTTACAATCGGCCGGTGAGCGACCTTAAAGTTACCTATTTAATTTTTCCGGGAACAGCGGAGACGCCGTTCGGCCCCCCAGATTTAGGAAAGATGCAGGCGCGCTGTCAGCAATTGGTGGATGAAATCGGCGGCACAACGATGCCGCTTCATCAGTGGGAAAATATTATTCCTCCGCCGCCCACCCCAACCCCAAGTCCGAGTCCTTTGCCATCGCCGGCTGAACCAACGTCTCCCGTGGCTGCACCGGCGGCGACGTTCGCGTTTCCGTTGGCGAGTCCGACTCCGACTCCTTAATGTGTTGATCTCGGCCTAAACTAATCTCGTGGTGCGCCGTAATTAAACGGCTGCAACACTGGCGGCTCGTCGTAATCCGGGTCGCGAGTGATTATCCGTCGGCGAGCTGGTGGAAATTCCTGAATCGGCGTGCCGCGAGCGGCAATCACAACTCGACCGGAGGGAAGACGCAGAATCGGACGACCGTCTGGAGTCATGCCAATCCGCCGTGCGCGAAAATATCCGCGATACGGATATGGTTGGCGCAGCCGAACGGCTTGTTCAGCACCATTGCCATCAACATGCGATCGATGAGCCGATGTGCCAGCTGCGGAAGTTTTGGTCTGACTGCGCGAGTGCGATGCGATTGCGGGTTCAGAACTGATCGTGGTGGAATTGGACGCTTTCGCCTCGGATTCGTTAGGCACAGAGTTGTCCGAGGCGACAGACGGATTATTCGCGCCATTTCCAGCGGTCGAACTCTCGTCCGGACCTTCAGCCGGAACCTGGGGTTGCGACTGTAGATTAGGGCCCGCAGCTTGGGCCACACCTGCCAACTCGGCCACTGTCGGAGAAGCCGTAGCGGCGGGTAATGGGCTGGCCGCGACCACGGTCGGAGCCGAATTCGAGGTTTTTTCTTCAGGTGGAGTTCGCGGTGAATTCCGGGCTGTTGTCGGGAAGGTGGATTGAGGAACTCCGACCGGAACGCCGATCTCTTTCGGCGATCGGCCAAGCCGCAGCACACCAGGAAAGAATGCTGCCACCACACCCGCAGCAACGAGAACCAGCAACGCAAAGGCGATTGCTCCCCGCACAACTTGCGCAACAGGCGTCGCGCTGACCGTCGATTGCGGAAGCGCAACCATCGTCGGAATTCCCAGTTTGCGTCGAATCGACTGACTCCGTTCGAGCGTGGTAAGGCATTGTCGCATTTCCTTTTCCAACACGACCGGATCCTGTGGGCGATCCTCTGGCTGTTCGCTTAGCATGGCGCTGAGCAGATGACGTAAAGCTCGTGGCAGCCCGCGCAACTTCAGACGACGCAGTCGACCATTCGCGCCGTTCGTCAGCGGCGCGGCACCTGTTAGCAAAAAAAAGACGGTTGCCGCCAGCGAGTATACCTCGGAACGAAAATCCAACGGCCGATTGTGCAGCTGTTCCGGACTAGCGAACTGCGGCGCGATTGCCGGCGCGAGCGCCGGGCCGTCGGTTTCAGAGACGTGCGACTCACCGCTGGCCAGGCCAAAGTTCAAAAGCTTAACGAACGGCCATCCACCATCCGGCGCGGCGCCTGGAACGATCATAATATTCGAGGGTTGCAACGCGCGGTGGGTTACGCTGAAAAACGCGGCTGCTTCCAACGCCCGGACCACCTCCAGGCCAACGCGCAGCCCAGCTTCCGGCGGCATCGGACCATTGGCGACAACCCATGCGTCAGTCGTCTCTCCTTCCACGAATTCAGTGACAAGAACGAAAAACTCGTCTTCGGCACCAACTTCAATCACCCGTGCAATGTTTACATGGTCGAGCTGTTGCGCTGAACGAGCGCGCTGTTCGAATCGATCTCGCGCGCCGGGATCAATACCCGCGAGTGGAATCAACTGGAGCGCAACCGGTTGATTAGAGCGAAGGTCAATTCCTTTGTAAATGATGGCGGCTCCGCTGCGGCCCAGTTCCTCCGGAGTTCCGTCGGCGTCGGCGGAAATTCGGTAGTGCTTGAAAAAAATCCTTGGATCCATCGTAGGTTGGGCGCCTTGATCGCGACCCGATCCGGCCTCCTCTGGTAAGACTGGAGTTTTGCCCGATCCATTCACTGCATTTGAGTGAACCAGCCGACCAGCTCAAAGTTGCGCAAGTCGCAACGGTTTAGGCGAAAGGCCTTAAAGTGGCTGCCCCGCTTGGACTCGAACCAAGAATAACGCCTCCAAAGGGCGCTGTGTTACCATTACACCACAGGGCAATGAGTTACCGACTTTCGCGAATTGCCGTGTGATCGCAAGATCGACGATTACATTCCGAGCGAATCGAAATCGCACTTTGGTTGCGCGAATTCCGACGATGCAGCGCGTCGCCCGTTAATTAACCGACTAAGGACGACTGAAACGGATTTTCGCCGGTGCGTGAATATTTAACGCTGGCGAGAATCGAACGCACGTTGCTAACGATTTCGTCCGGCGCCAACGGCTTGCGCAGGTAACCGGTCAATCCAGCCTTCATCAAGGCGTTGAGACGTTCACGTTGGATAAAGCCGGTGCAAAGAATTACCGGAATATCCGCACGGATTTCGCGGAGACGATGGAAAGTCTCTTCGCCGTCCATGAAGGGCATCGTGAGATCGACCAACACGAGTTGATAGGAGAGTGGGCGTCGCCGAAACAGGTCGAGACATTCGAAGCCCGACTGCGCCGTTGTCACATTATGGTCGGCGTTAACTAGAATCTGCTTGATCAGTGTCAACGTCATCTCTTCGTCATCCACCACCAGGATCCCGGGCTTGGCAGCGGGAATTTTGGCAACCGTGCGAGGCTTCAAAAACGGCGACAGCTCCGGGTGCATCAGCGTCTTTTCCTGCACACCGCCGGCGGCCTGCGCCAACTGAGCTGCGACCGATTCCGCGCGCTCGATGCTCTGCTGCAGCATGTCGAGATATTTTCCCGAGTTGCCGCTGCTTTCACAGGATTTTTCGATTTCGGCACTCGTACCGGAAATGATCTGAAGGAGATTGTTCAGCTCGCTCGCCGCTCGTGAGACAGATTCGCTAGGAACGGTGTCTCCAGCCGATTTTTTACCTTTGGGGTCGGAACTCATTCGGTTCGTTTTCTGAGCATGACCGGTGCCTGTTGCGCGAATTCTTGATCAGGGCCCACTCCTTCGAGTACCGGGTAGTGCGAAGGCCCGTCGGGCGTGAGCCCTCGGTTCGATGACCTACCGGGCGATCGCGTCAGCGAGACGGATTCGTTTTCAGAGGCCGCGTCAATTCTCAGGAGCGATTCACCCGCCAACTCCCGTGCACTCTCCACCATTTGGTCTATTTGATGATCGTTATGCGAAGGATCATGATGAAACAGCAGGAGTCGACGCACGCCGCCCTGCATCGCCAATTCGACGCTATCTGACAGACAGCCGTGACCCCAACCGACCCGCTGCCCGTATTCTTCGGTTGTATATTGCGTGTCGAGAACCAACAGATCCAGATTGCGAATGAATTCGACGAGGTCACGATGGGTCGAGGCGGTCGCAGAACTTCGTTCGTTTCCGTTTCGATAGGGCTCATGATCTGGCAAATAGGCAAAACTGCCAGCCGCCCCTTCGATCCGAAACCCGGTGCATCCACCGGGATGATTGAGCCGCGTCGTTCGAACGACAAGATTCCCAAGCTCGGTTGCGCCGGGAGAGAGCTCATCCACCAGGCTGAGACCACGCATTTGATCCAGGCCGACTGGAAAATGGAGCGGACTCATTTGGTTTGCGAGTGCGCGTTGCAAATGTAACGAGCGACCGTACGCGCCAAAAATGCGTATGCGATTCTCCGGCGAATAGGCTGGAGCAAAAAACGGTATTCCGTGGATGTGATCCCAGTGAGTATGAGAAAGGAGTAATGTGGCAATGATCGGATTTTCTGGCACCGCACGGAGCAGCTGTTCCCCGAGGGAACGAATTCCACTCCCGGCATCAAGAATTAAAAGTTGATCGTCCGAGCAAATTTCGACGCATGGGGTATTACCTCCATATCGCATGTTTACCGGCACCGGAGTGGGTAAAGAGCCACGCACTCCGTGAAACCGGATGGTCATTTCATTGTTGGCAGACATGCTCGTAATTTTCTCTTTTGGCGGCAGCGGAAGAGTCATATGACTGCAGCCAAGGAGGCACATTTCTCTTTAAGCACGGCCCATGCCGTTAGCTCGAATCAGCGGGGCGGGGATGTTTTCTGCCACGGAGTCTATGCCCGACCGACAGGAAGCCGTATCTCCATCATTTCCGGGACCGCACTCCTGATATTGATCCGGATCCGCCTCTCGATTTCAATCGTCCCGAGCACACATGCGACACACGAACAGAAATCGCGTTCGCAAAACCGGCTGATCGGGCCTATATTTTAGGCCCCGTGATGAAGGAACTTCGTGTCGACAATCTCCATGTAACGATCGGCGATAAAGAGATCGTCCGGGGGCTTAGTCTGTCCGTTCCGCGCGGCGAAGTGCATGCAATCATGGGCCCGAACGGCTCCGGCAAGAGCACATTGGCGAAGGTATTGGCGGGCCATCCTGATTATCAGGTGACGAAAGGCAAAGCCACGATGGACGGCGAGAATCTGTTCGAACTCGAGGCGGACGAGCGCGCCCGCCGCGGCTTGTTTATGGCGTTTCAGTATCCCAGCGAAATTCCCGGCGTGACGATTGCAAATTTTCTGCGCGCGGCCTTGCAAGCGCGCTTGCCCGAAGGTGAAGAACTCGAGGCGACCGATTATTACGCGAAGCTCTACGAGAAAATGGAACTGCTTGGAATGGATCGTTCCTTTACCTCGCGCTCGGTTAACGAAGGATTTTCCGGGGGCGAAAAAAAGCGAACGGAGATTTTGCAACTGGCAATGCTGGAACCGAAATACGCGGTGCTCGACGAGACCGACAGTGGTCTCGATATCGATGCGCTCAAAACTGTCGCGCGCGGCGTTAATTCTCTGAGAGGACCGAATCTCGGCATTCTCGTGATCACGCACTACCAACGGCTTTTGAACTACATCGTGCCCGATCATGTCCATGTAATGGTCGCGGGAAGAATCATTCGCAGCGGCGGCAAAGAGCTTGCGCTCGAATTGGAGGAGCGCGGTTATGATTGGGCGCGGGAAGAAGCCGGCGAAATGGCCCTGACGAAATAAGACCTAAAATGAAAACTGAAACGTCAGCCGTCGATATCGATCGCAACAAAGGTGACTTTGCCTATCCCGAGGTGCACGTGCGCGACGCAGGGAGGGGGTTGAGTGATAAGACCATTCATTACATTTCCGATGTCAAAGAAGATCCGGATTGGGTTCGCCAATTTCGTTTACGCGGTCTGAAAACTTTTCTCGAGAAGCCGCTACCGACCCACTGGGCGAGCAAAGATCTGGAGGCGATCGATTTCGCCAAAATCCGTTATTATCTTGCGCCTGGAACGCAGGCGAAACGCAGCTGGGACGAAGTTCCCGAGGACATCAAGCGCACTTTCGAGCGTCTTGGTATTCCGGAACAGGAGCGCAAATTTCTCGCCGGCGTCGAAGCGCAGTTCGATAGCGAGGCAGTTTATTCCAATATCAAGAAAGCGGTTGGCGAGCAGGGCGTTATTTTTGTTGGTTCGACCGAAGGCTTGAAGAATCACGCCGAGATCTTTCGAAAATGGTTTGGTAAAGTCATCCCGATCTCCGATAACAAGTTTTCCGCGCTAAATTCGGCTGTGTTTAGCGGTGGTTCGTTCATTTATGTTCCGCCCGGTGTGAAAGTGAAACATCCGCTACAGGCGTATTTTCGAATCAACGCCGAGAACTTTGGTCAGTTCGAACGGACATTGATCATCGCCGATGAGGGCAGTGAAGTGACCTACATGGAAGGTTGCACCGCGCCGAAGTTCAACACCGCGACTTTGCACAGCGCCGTGGTTGAGCTGGTCGCGCTCAAGGGCGCGAAGATCCAGTACATCACAGTGCAGAACTGGTCGGCCAACGTTTTCAATCTGGTGACGAAGCGCGGGCTGGCGCACGAAAACGCGGAGATCAAATGGATCGATTGCAACATCGGTTCCCGCCTGACGATGAAGTACCCGGGGGTCGTTTTGAAAGGACGGAAGGCCCGTGGCGAAGTGCTTTCGATCGCGCTCGCTAACAATGGGCAGCACCAGGACACCGGTGCGAAAATGATTCACGCGGCCGATGAAACGACTTCGAACATCATTTCGAAATCAATTTCCATCGGCACCGGTCGCGCCACTTACCGCGGCCTGGTGCACGTGCCAAAACATTTGAAGAACTGCAAGAACAATACCGAATGCGATGCGCTCCTCATCAATGCGACTTCGCGAACGGACACTTATCCGGCAATCACCGTTCGTGGCACCGGCAACGCGGTGCAGCATGAGGCGAGCGTGAGCCAGGTCAGTGCCGAACAGATTTTTTACATGCAGCAGCGCGGTTTGACCGAAGCCCAGGCCATGAGTTTGAGCGTCAACGGGTTCGTTAACGATCTCGTCCGCCAGTTTCCGATGGAATATTCGGTTGAGCTGAAACGATTGATCGAGCTGGAGATGGAAGGCTCGGTCGGTTAGTCTTCGACTGGTGGATCAAGCAGTCCCTTGTTCGATGTTAATTTGCCGGCGCGGCCGCATTTGTTAACATCGCCTAGCCGAGCCGGCTTATCCACCGCTGATGCGAGACGGCGCTCGAAAATGATGGAACGCGAAACGACGACAATTCAGGACGCAGCCGACAGAATGCTTCTGACCGGCCCTGTTTCATCGCGCCAAGTTCCAAACTGGTTTCGCGAGCAACAAGATGAAGCGTGGAAGCAATTCGAATCACTGCCCTCACCAGCACGCAAAGATCAGCTCTGGCGATTTTCGAACGTCGATCTTCTCGATCTTTCGCAATTCAAGTTGAGCGGCCCAGTCTCTGACAAAGAGCGGAGCGCGATTCTCGAGCAATCGCGCGGCCTCGATGACGTGGCAGCACGTTTGGTTTTTGCCGGTGATGAACTCCTTGGGCGCGACATTATTTCAGAACAATTCCAGAAACGGGGCGTGATTTTCCAACCGCTCGAGCGTGCGATGGTGGAACATGCCGATCTTTTCCGAAAACATTTCATGTCGCAACCAACCGTCCTCGGTTCCGCCAAATTCGCCGCCTTGCACAAGGCGTTGGTCTCGTCCGGCACGTTTCTCTTCGTCCCGCGGGGCGTTGAGATCGAATTGCCAATCGAGATCTTCCATTGGCTGCACGGCCAAAACACCTCCGTATTTCCGCATTTACTCCTGGTCACGGATGAACTCGCGAAAGTCACGGTGGTCGAACATTTTCGCTCGTTGGATCGCGAAGCTGCCGGTTTCGCCTGTGGCGTGAACGACCTGATCGCCGGCCCCGGTGCAAAGGTCACGTACGTTTGCGCGCAGACATGGGGCGAGAAGGTGCGCGCACTGCAGATGAACACCACTGCGGTCGATCATGACGCCGCGGCCATGAGTCTCAACCTCCATCTGGGCGGAAAATATTCGCGATTCGAAAGTCTGAGCCGTATGACGGGTGAAGGCGCGCGGAGCGATTTGTTAGCCGTCGCCGTCGCGACCACAGATCAGGAATTCGATGCGCGCACGTTGCAGGACCACATTTCGCCGCACACGGCCAGCGATCTTCTCTACAAAAACGCGCTCGACGATCGTGCACGTTGCACATTCGGCGGCCTCATTCGGGTCGAGCCGCATGCGCATTTCACCGATGCTTATCAAAAAGTTCGAAACCTCCTTTTAAGCGACGAATCGGAAGCGAACTCAATGCCTGGCCTCGAAATTCTGGCCGACAACGTCCGTTGCACCCATGGCGCGACCTCCGGGCAGATCAACGAGGACGAAATGTTTTATCTTCGCTCCCGCGGCATTCCAACAAAGGTCGCCCAACGCCTGATCGTGACCGGTTTTTTGAATGAAGTGATTCAGCGCCTCGAACAACCTGCCATCGCCACGCATCTCAATCGGCTAATTCAGGAGAAGTTTTCGCTTCCCGCGGTTAATTGATCAGGAAATTCCTTTGCACTGCACGTTCGTGTAGTTGTATGCTGGATTTCCCTCAAAAACCGATTTTATGGACGTGAGCGGAAACATCAGCGCGATCCTCGGACAAAAAAGCGACGAAATTTTTTCGGTAACGCCCGACACATGCGTTGATGATGCGGTCGCGATGATGGATGAGAAAAATGTCGGCGCGCTTCTGGTAATGAAAGGAAGCAAGCTGGTCGGGATGCTCTCGGAGCGCGATTACACGCGTAAGGTGATGTTGCGAGGCAAGAAATCGTCCGAGACGAAAGTTTCCGAGATTATGTCCACCAACCTGACTGTCGCGCATCCGAATGAAGGAGTGGAAGAATGTCTGCGGGCAATGACCGACAAACGATTTCGTCATTTGCCGGTGTTGGACGGCGAAGAGGTTGTCGGCGTAATTTCAATCGGCGATCTGGTTAAACACGTGATCTCGTGCCAGAGCGCGGCCATCGCGCATTTGGAAAATTACATTAGCGGCGGGTATTCCGGATAGTTTGCAGGCCGTCTGTGTCGGACGGCATCTTCGATTCGGCGTTTTACAGAAACACCCTACAATTTCCAAACCGTTTTACCTCGCACCATCGTCCGCACCGCGCGGCCTTTTAACTTCCAGCCATCGAACGGCGAGTTACGCGAGGCGGATTGGAAGTCATCGACTTTGACCGTCCAATCGAGATTTGGATCAATCAATGTCACGTCGGCCCGCGCCCCTGCGGATAGAGTGCCGGCATCGAGCTTCAACAACTTCGCCGGCTCGACCGTATACATCTCGATCAAATGCGCGATGTCGATCTTGCGGTGTTTGTGCACGAGCAGATCGATAAAAACTCCGACCTCGGTCTCGAGTCCGACGATGCCGAACGGCGCCTGATCGAACTCCGCTTCTTTTTCAAATCGCGCGTGCGGTGCGTGATCCGAACACAGAACCGATAACGTGCCATCGGCGATTCCGTCCAGGATCGCATCGATGTCGGCCTGCGAGCGCAACGGCGGGTTCATTTTGTAGTTGGTGTCGAAATTTTGAATCGCTTCGTCGGTTAACGCGATGTGATGGGGACACACTTCGCCGCTAACTTTCACGCCGCGCGCACGCGCTTCACGAATAAGACGAACACTGCCGGCGGCGCTGACGTGCTGGCAGTGCACATGGTGATCGCAAAGCTCCGCCAGCAAAATATTCCGCGCGACAATGGCTTCTTCGCCCGCGCTCGGCCAGCCCGGCAGACCGAGCAGAGTGCTCCAGTAACCTTCGTGAACGACTCCGTTGCCAACCAGATTGTAATCCTGGCAGTGATCGAGCACCGGCAAAGCGACCATCCGCGCGTACTCAACTGCGCGTCGCATGAGCTCATTGTTTTGGACACAACGTCCATCGTCGGTAATCGCGACTACACCGGCCTGGCGCAATGAACCAATCGGCGCGAGCTCTTCGCCGGCGAGATTTTTTGAGATCGTGCCGGTCGGTAAAATATTCACGCAGGCGACATCAGCCGCGCGATTCTTAATCCAGGCAATCGTCGCCGGATTGTCGGCCGGCGGAAAAGTGTTTGGCATGCAAACAATCGTTGTGAAACCGCCAGCGGCGGCCGAGCGCGCCCCGGATTCAATCGTTTCCTTGTGCGAAAATCCCGGCTCGCGCAGATGCACGTGGATATCGATCAAGCCGGGTGCAACGATCAAACCTTCTGCGTCGATTTCTTCCGACTTCTGACTTCGGACCTCTGAAATCCTGGCGATCTTGCCATCGATGATGGCGAGATCTTCCATTCCGTCGCGCTTGTTTGCCGGATCGATCAGGCGACCGTTGCGAATAATGGTCGCGCTCATTAACTCGCGATTCCTCCGCAGAGATAAAGAACCGCCATGCGAACGGCGAGCCCGTTGGTTACTTGATCGAGAATAACGCTTTGCAATCCGTCTGCGACTTCGCTGTCTATTTCGACCCCCCGGTTAATCGGTCCCGGATGCATGATCAGGCACTCGGGCTTCAAGAGTTTCGCGCGCTCCCGGGTCAGGCCGAACAGGGCGGTGTATTCACCGATTCCTGGAAAATATTCTTTGCGCTGACGTTCGTGCTGGATCCGCAACAAATTCATCACGTCGGCGCTCGGCAGGACGTCTTCAATCTTGTGGGAAACCGTGACGCCCAGTTTTTCAAACTCGCGCGGCACGAGCGTGCTCGGACCGACCAGGGTGACCCGCGCACCCAGCTTGGTTAGGCCGAAAATATTCGAGCGCGCGACCCGGCTGAACAAAATGTCGCCAACAATGACGACGTGCAAATTCGCGATCTTCCCCCGCTTTTCGCGGATGGTGTAGAGATCGAGCAAACCCTGGGTCGGATGTTCGTGCGCGCCATCGCCGGCATTGATCACGCTCGACTTCAATCGCTCGGCGAGAAACTGCGGGGCGCCAGCCGAACTATGACGCAAAACAAGAATGTCGGCGTGCAGTGCTTCCAGGTTTCGGGCTGTGTCTTTCAGTGTCTCGCCTTTCGTCAGGCTGGACGCGGACGCCGAAATGTTGATCACGTCTGCGCTTAACCGAAATGCGGCCAGCTCGAAGGAGGTTCGCGTGCGCGTGCTCGGTTCGATAAAGAAATTGATCAGCGTCTTGCCGCGCAATGCCGGCACTTTTTTGATTTCGCGCGTGCCGATTTCTTTGAATGCATCAGCCGTTTCCAGAATGAAGTTGATTTCGTCGGCAGAAAGTTCGCGCAGGCCCAACAAATCTTTGCGGCTCCAGCGCGTGTTCATTCCTTCAGCAACCAGACCGCGTCCGGTTCTCCATCGGTTTCCTGCAAACGGACTTGAATCTGTTCCCGCGCCGCGGTTGGCAAATTCTTGCCGACGTAATCGGCGCGAATCGGCAACTCGCGATGGCCGCGATCAATCAGAGCGGCGAGCTGGACGCGCGCTGGGCGGCCGAACGAGCTGATCGCATCCAGTGCGGCCCGCACCGTTCGTCCGGTGAACAGAACGTCATCGACTACGATAAGCGTCCGAGTTTCGAGCGACACTGGCAGTTTCGATGCGCGCACGACTGGTAGCTGCGCCCGCGTGCCGACGTCGTCGCGGTGCATCGCGACATCGATCACGCCCGTACCGACGTCGATCTTCGCGATCTCGCGGACGAACTCCGCGATTCGCCGTGCAATCTCGACGCCGCGCAGCGGAATGCCCGCGAGCACAACCGATTTCAAATCGGCATTTTGCTCGATGATTTCGTGCGCGATTCGCTTCAGCGCACGCTGAATGGCAGCGGCATCCATAATCGGAGCCGCGGCGGAAGTTGGTTGATGATTTTTCATTGCATTCCTTGGCGACCTCACAGGACCGCGTTAAAGGAACAAAAAATTAAGAGGCGACTTTCTCGGTGCGCGCCTCCTTCATTCTTTTCGATCGCCAATTGGAGCGATGTTTCACGATCCAGTCGAGGAGCGCTTTTTCAAAGCCGATATCCTTGCCGGCCTTTTCGCTCTCGATCCACTTGTGTTTCAAAATCTCCTCCCGTTCAGCCAGGAACTCTTTGTAGAGCACCGAGTTCTTGACGAAGTGAGATTGAGCTTCTACCGAAGACTTCATCTCGGGGCTTTTTTCCATAAAAACGAGAACTGGTCAACCAAAAGTGAACAACTCTCTTTTTGGTATGACGGAGCATTGATCATACCTATTTAATTTTTCAGGCAGGGAATTGACGTTTTTTTAAGCCACTGCTTCTCGGACGCTCGCGGCAACTTTCAAAAATTCCTGTGATACTGGAGAACGTGGATCTTCCCCGACAATCGGCATCCCGCGATCGCCGGCTTCGCGCGTCGGAATATCGATCGGGATTTGGCCTAACAAAGGAACGCGCAAACGTTTCGCTTCGCGCTCGCCGCCGCCGCTTCCAAAAATGTCGTATCGCTTGCCATCTCCCGGACATACGAAGTAACTCATGTTCTCGATCAACCCGAGCACTGGCACGTTTACTTTTTCAAACATCGTGGCCGCTTTGCGCGCATCGATGAGCGCGACCTCCTGCGGTGTCGTGACAATGACTGCGCCGGAAAGGGCAACCGTTTGCACGATGGTCAACTGAATATCGCCTGTCCCCGGCGGCAGATCGAGTACCAGAAAATCGAGCTCGCCCCATTCGACCTGGCGCAGGAACTGTTGCGTGTAGCGCGTCACCATTGGACCGCGCAAAATCGCGGGCGAAGCGTCATCGAGCAGAAATCCCATCGACATCAGCTTCAAGTTGTATTGCTCGATCGGGATGATCTTATTTTCTTCCGTGGCCGTTGGGCGCTCGCGAGAACCGAACATGAGCGAGATGCTCGGGCCGTAAATGTCGCAATCGCAAAGCCCGACCTGCGCTTTCGCTCGTTCGAGCGCCATAGCCAGATTTGCCGCGACCGTCGACTTCCCAACGCCGCCTTTGCCGCTCGCCACCGCGATAACGTGCTTGACCCCCGGAATTCGTGCGGGGCCAACTCCGCCGCCAGTCCCTGCCGGTGGCGCGTGAATGTCGATTAAGACTTTCGCGCTTCGTACGCCGGCGAGGTCTCGCAAAATTTTTTCGGCATCATTTTTGATCGCTGCTGGAACGTGCGGGTCGTTGGTCGCGAGAGCGAGCTGCACTTTGACATCACCATTGTCGACGTTAACGGACTTCAACAGGCCGAACGAAACGATGTCGCGGCTGAATCCGGGATATTTCACCGCTTTCAGCGCATCCTTGATTTGTTCCTCCGAAATCTGCACGAACGCACGTTACCTAATCGACAAAGCGAGTAAAACAACCCCCGCTGGAAGCTTGCTTGGGAGAGAGCGAACCGACAGCATGGGCAGATGAAGATTCCAACCTCTTTTCGAATAATCCTCGTTGCCGCAGCTCTCGCCGCCTTGGGCGCGTGTGCGACGTATCCAACAACCGGCCAGCCCGCGCTCGTCGGAACGTGGACAAATTCGCTCGGCACGGTCTGGATGATCAATTCTGACGGCACATTTACGGTCGATCTGAACCACGATGGGAAGACTGACGTAAGTGGTAAGTACAGCGTTTCTGATGATATGCTCACGATTAATGAGGTCCACGGCAAAACACCGAAAGCGTGCAAAGGAGCCGCGACCTACAAGTTCGCGCGCACGGCTAAGAACAGCTTGCAATTCACTCTGGTGAGCGACAAGTGCAAGCTGCGCGTCAAAAACGTGACGCAGCCGTGGAAGCGGAAATAATTAGCGCTTCACGTTAGCTTTTTTTCTGCGCGGGCGAGGAGTTCGCGCACTTCCTCATCGTTGGTCTGCGAAAAATCCACATAATATTGCCCGACGGCCTGGAAATATGCCGGCGTCAGCGCGCAAACCACTTCATCCGCCTCTGCCTCGAATTCGCGGCAGGTATCGGGCGGCCCGACTGGAACAGCGACCACAATTCTCGCCACGCCCCGTTTTCGCAAAGCTCTGGCCGCTGCCCGCATGGTCGCGCCAGTCGCGAGACCGTCGTCGATTAGGATCGCAACCCGGCCGCGTACTTCCGGAGCAGCACGCCCGTCGCGGTAAAGTTGCTCGCGACGTTCAACTTCCGCGATTTCCCTGGAAGTAACCGCTTCAATAATCTCGTTTGAAGCCGGCAACGAGCGCGCGACGTCTTCGTTCAGGACACGCACTCCGCCAGAGGCAATTGCGCCAAACGCTAATTCTTCAAAGCCAGGCACACCGAGTTTACGGACGACAAAAACATCGAGCGG
>DASPUI010000066.1:0-8052 GCA_035622995.1 Chthoniobacterales bacterium | reverse complement strand
CGATTGGTGCATGACCGATGACGACAGTTACTCTGTCGTCTGCAACTGCGGCTCGTTAAATTGCCGCAAGCGGCTCACCGGTAAAGACTGGCAGCGGCTGGAGTTACAACAGAAATACGCGGGATATTTTTCCGCCTACCTGATCAACAAAATCGCGCGCGGTAAATTCCGATCTTAGATCGCGTCGAAGAGCTGGGATTCTTTTTTGGTTGCAGGGCCGGGAACGATCCGCCAGAAACCGTTTTCGTCCTGAACAACATGACGTTCTCCCGAATCGGCGGATGGAAACGTTACAACTTGGCGAGCGTTGAGCGCCCGTTCGGCAGCAGCTTTATCGGCATAGATCTGTTCGAGAATCCGATTGACGCGGGGATCGACCGGTTGATCGAGGATGTCTTTTTGCTCGGCTGACAAGGAAATTTGGGGCTTCGAATGGACCGCTGTTTGGGAGACCGGCATGGCCGGCTCAACAGCGTTTTCGGTCTTCTTCGCCGGGTTCCGCGACTTGGAAAAAAGCTTCATTGGTTAGGCAAATCGTTGCAGACAGCCTTCGTCCAAGCTTGATCCATGCCATTTCGAGGCGGCGACTCGGCTTCAGAGAGCAGCTGCAACAATTGTCCGAACGACATTCAATTCCGGCGAGATAACCGTAAAATCGGCATCGTACCCCACCGCCAGCCTGCCTTTTGATTTCAATCCGATCGCGCGGGCAGGTGAATCAGTCGCCATCAAAATTGCCTCGTGGAGCGGAACATCGACAACCCGCACGAGCGTCCGGACCAGATCGATCATTCGGGCGGTGCTTCCGGCGAGCGCGGAACCATCGGCGAGCAGAGCAACGCCATTTTCGACAACACAATCGAGGCCGGCCAGTGAAAATTTCGATTTGTTAGGCAATCCGGCACCGGCCGTGGCGTCGGTCACCAGGCAAATCGCGGCCGATCCTTTGGCCCGGTAAAGCATTTTCATTAGTGCCGGAGAAACGTGATAACCGTCCGCGATCAGTTCACAGCTGATTTCGGGTTCGCCCAGGGCAAACTCGAGCAGGCCAGCCTTGCGAAAAATCCCTTCGCGTCGTGCGGACGACATGCAGTTGAAGGTATGCGTCGCACTGCGCATCCCGCAGGCGAACGCTGCCTCCGCCTCATTTTCCCAGGCATCGCTATGGCCGCCGCTCACGCTGACCCCGCGAGCGAAAAATTTTTCGATCGCGGTGAGGGCGCCAGGCAGCTCGGGGGCAATCGTAATTCGTCGGATCAAATCGACTCGCCCGAGTAATTGTTCGACCAGCTCTGGCGTTGGATCTTGAATGAAATCTGGTCGCTGCGCACCGCGCTGATTCTTGGAAATGAACGGGCCTTCGACATGAACGCCCACGATTTGATAAATCGAAGGTCGGCAATCTCGAACGGCATCCAGGACCTTGCCGATTTGGTCGATCGGCGCGGTCGCGGTGGTCAAAAGCAGTGAAGTCGTCCCGCCGGTCGCGTGATAATCGCAAATCGCTCGGAATGCTTCGGCCGAAGCTTCCATCGTGTCATGACCGACTGCGCCGTGAACGTGAAGGTCGACAAATCCCGGGGCGAGATAATTTCCCTCAAGATCGACCACCTCATCGCCGTCGCGCGAAGTCGCGTCGTCGCGAATATTCTCAATCTTTCCTTCGCGAGCGACAATTTCGAATCGATCGCGGATTCCGTCGGGAAAAATGCAATGCGCATTCCGGAATATCATGCAGTTGAACACAATTGCGTTTGAGGCGGGCAAAGTCCATTTTCATTGCCGAATGATTTTCGATTATGACGTCGTTATGATCGGTGGCGCCTTTTCGGGCGCGGCAACCGCTTTGATGCTCAAGCGCAAACATCCGGAGGCGCGCGTGCTCATCATTGAGAAGACAACTGAGTTCGATCGCAAAGTCGGCGAATCGACCACCGAGGTCAGCAGTTGTTTCATGACCAGAATCCTCGGGTTGACGCACTACCTCGGTCATCATCAGCTCGCGAAGCAGGGTTTGCGTCTTTGGTTTTCGAATCAGCCGGACCAGTCTTTCGACGATTGCGTGGAAGTCGGCGCGCGCTATCAATCGCGACTGCCGGCGTTTCAAGTGGATCGCTCGACGCTGGATTCGCATTTGCTCAACCTGGCAGTTCAAGCGGGCTGTGATCTTTGGCGACCGGCAAAAGTGACCGGCCTCGAGTTAAACGGCGCAAATGGTCAACGCTTGAATGTGACGATCGATCAGGCGGAGCGGGCGGTGACCGCGCGATGGATAGTCGATGCAAGCGGACGCGTGGCAATGCTATCCCGAAAGCTTGGGCATTTTCGCCAAAATACCGAGCATCCGACGAATGCCGTTTGGGCCAGATTCACCGGCGTGAAGCAGTGGGACAGCTACGATTGGCGCGAGAAATTCCCAGGTTATTCCAATGAATGCCGGACCGCACGCGAATGGGCGACCAATCATCTCATGGGCCACGGCTGGTGGTGCTGGATTATTCCGCTTCGGGGCGGCGACGTAAGCGCCGGGATTGTTTACGACACCCGTATTTTCAAATTACCGGAGGGTGCGACTCTCGCCGACCGACTTCAGTCTCACATTCTCGGGCACCCGGTTGGACGCGAATTATTCAGGGGAGCGAAAGCCAACGAGGGTGATGTCCGCGCGCTGTCCATGCTGCCTTATTATAGTGAGAAGGTCTGCGGTGACGGGTGGGCAGCGGTCGGCGATGCGGCTGGATTTATCGATCCGCTTTACAGTCCCGGCCTCGATTTCTGTTCTTATACCAGTTATTACGTAGCGGATTTGTTAGCGCGGAGTTTGGCTCTCCAAAATGTCACGGCGCAAATCGACCATTACAACAAGCAGTATCAGGTGATGTATCGCAACTGGTTCGAAACAATCTACAAGGACAAATATTACTATATGGGCGATGCCGAATTGATGTCGGCTGCGTTCTTGCTCGATATCTGCAGCTACTATCTTGGGCTGGTTACATCGCTTTATCGTGATCCGGAAACGAAATTTCTAGAGCTGCCATTTCGCGGCTGGCCTGGGGAAGTGGTGGCGGCGATGATGAAATTTTACAATCGAAGACTCGCGACCCTCGCAAAACGACGCTGCGCAAGCGGCTGTTACGGACGAAGGAATTCCGGATGGAGGGACCTTTACGACGGCTTCGTCCCCGACGCGCGAATATGGAATCTTTTTGGCAAGGGCTTGTTTCGTTGGTGGAGGTGTGAGTTGGCCAATATAAAGCTGGGGTTTGTATCGCCTGGGTCGGCAACGGAAGCCCGCGGCACGGCCGCTTCAGTGGCCGAGGCTTGACGAATCAAGCGCCGCTTTCATGAACCGGGCGCGGCAATGGTGGCAGGGATTCGCCGTACAGGGAATTCAGTGGCGACGGTTTGTTGATTGGGCAGTTCTCAACGTCCCCGCTTGTCTTCATCCATTGCTCATCTGGATTGCGACGTTCTTCTTTTTCTTCATTGCGACGCCGGCGAGAAGGGCTGTCGTCCGGAATTTGGGCGTGGTTCTGCCGGATTCGCGGCCCCTCGCCAATTACCTGCGCACGTTTCGAGTATTTGCCAATTTTGGATGGATGTTAACCGATGCTGCCGTCCAACGATTGCGACATCAAGCATTCACATTTGAGTTCGAAGGCGAAAGTTTTTTGGATGAACTGGCCAAGGTGGGCGGGGCAATTATTTTGACCGCGCACATGGGTAATTACGACCTTGGGGCGGCGCTTTTTGCCGAGAGATTCAAGCGGCCCATTCGTATTGTTCGCGCGCCCGAACCGGACGCGATCACTGCGCAACATGTCGATCTGGCGTTCCACCAATCGGGGAACGTCAAAGTCGATTATAGCGATCACGGAACCACCCTCGTATTCGATTTACTGAATGCATTGCGAGGAGGCGAAATCATTTCCGTACAAGGCGACCGCGTGGTCGGTGACCTTTCACGTTCACCGATTGGGTTCTTTGGACGAAAAGCTTTGTTCCCAACCGGGCCGTTTGTCCTGTCGCTTGCATCCGAAACGCCAATTTATCCGCTCTTTGTTCTCAGGGTCGGCTATCGCAAATATAAAGTCACAGCTTGCCCGCCGATTGTCTGCTCGCACACCGATCGACCGCGCGACGAAAAAGTGGCCGAGGCGATGGCGCAGTGGTCGCAGGTCTTGGAGAAAGCTGTTAAACGCAACTGGCCACAGTGGTACGCCTTTATTGCGCTTTTTTGACCTGGAAGCTTATGGTGGATTGATCCAGCTCAAGTAGAAACGCAGGAAGAGATCGCCGAAGAAAATCCAGACTAAAGCGCTCACGGCAAGATACGGCCCGAACGGAAGCTTGGCCGACCAAACGCGCCTGCCGGCGACCAGTGTGACAATGCCAACGATTGATCCAAGGATGGAGCCGGCGAAAATACTAAATAAAACCGCGCGCCATCCGGCAAAAGCTCCGATTGCAGCAAGAAATTTTAAATCGCCACGTCCCATCGCTTCACGCGGAATTTCAAGCTCCCGAACAACTCCCGAAACCTGATCGATCGCATCGAGGACAAACTCTTCCTCGCGCACGCGGACTCGATCGTAATGAAATTCGAGGGTCGCTTCGCCATAATCGCGATGGTCGATCTTCGCGTCGTCGCAGTGCAACAGCAGTCGATCTTTTTCGCGGGCAAAATATTCGCTCCATAAACTCTGCTCGTCGCCGACGACAAAATCGGCGTCATCACCTCGTCGGTTCCAGGTGAACGGCGTGGGCACGTCGAGTCGAACGCGTTTTTTCCCGAACGCGATCTTTCCGCCTTCGAGCACGATCCACAGCACAACGTAACCGAGAGCAGCGGCAAGCAACGAGCGAATCACAGCCGCGACCCGCGAGTCGGCGCTCATCAGCTCGGGAACAATGAAACTCGCGATGATCCCGGCAATTGCTCCACCGATCGTCACCTGGTCGGGAATGATGAAGTGCTCGAGATCGACAAAAGTTGCTACGATCAAGAGCGAAACGAAAACCCAATAGGCGATGGCAATCGGCCATGGGAAAACCTGCCAGACGGCCAGAAATAAGAGCGCCGTAATCAATTCGACACCGAAGTAACGAAACGCGATTTTACTTCCGCAATTGGCGCAGCGGCCGCGTAAGATCAGCCAGCTGAGGAGCGGGAGATTTTGGCTCCACGGAATCTCCTTGTGGCAATTCGGGCAAAACGAGCGGCGAGGCTTGTTTACCGACAGATCACGTGGCAGTCGATAAATGCAGACGTTCAGGAATGAACCGACGGCCGCTCCGAGCAGGAAGGCGAACGCGGCGTAGAGAAAACGATAAAAAGGCAGGTCCACGCGATCAGGCGCTTGTCTTCGATTGTCGGCGTTCCATCGCCCACGCGATCCAGATGCAGCTTTCGTAAAGCAAGCACATCGGCAATCCCATCGCGATCAAAGTCAGCACGTCAGGCGTCGGAGTAATGATTGCAGCCGCAACAAAAATGAGCACGATCGCGTAAGGGCGCGTGCGGGCCATGAATTTGTAAGTAATCAGACCGAAGCGCACGAGGGCGAGCACAACCACCGGAAGCTCGAAGGCAAGTCCAAAGCCGATGACAAAACGCGTCACAAAAGAATAATATTGCTGGACCGTCCACGACGGCGCCCAACCGAGCGATTGGGTATCGCGAAAGAAAAAAAGGATCGTCTTCGGCAGCAACCAAAAATAGCAGACCAGCACGCCAAGCAAAAAGAGCCCGAAACTGACGAGAATGGCCGGAATCAAAAATCTTTTTTCTACGGCGGTGAGCGCGGGCAAAACAAACTCCGCCAGAAAATAAAGCAGGAGCGGAAACGAAATCACGATGCCGGCATAAAACGCGAGATGAAATGAGATCACGATTGAATCGGTAATGCCAAGCGCGCGCAGTGCTCCGATTTGGGGATCGACTTCGCGCAACGGCGCTTGCATCACGCGCACCAGGGGCGACCGGCAGGCGAAGCAAACAATCATCGCAACCAGAAGCGTGATCGCCATCTTGACGATCGTCCATCGCAAGTCTTCGAGATGCTCCAGAAACGGCTTCGATGTTTCGCTCTCTGGGAGCTCGCGGAATTTGAAAACGTTTCGCAGTGCCATGATTACGATCTGCGCTCAGCCGTTTTCGAACGAGATGAGGTCGCGCGCCACCAGTCGTGCGAAAATCCCCAGGGTGTTTGCGTCGCGGATTTCGTTTTCTGCAATCATGCGGCGAATTTCGGAAATGCTGAATTCACGGCAATCGACAATCGATTCCGCCCCTTGGCGGTCCGGACCTTCGTCGGATGGCTCGACCGGTCGCGCCAGGAAAAAGTAGCCGTATTCGTCAGTAAAACCGGGCGACGAAAAGTAATGGCCCAGCTCGATTAGCCCGCCGCCGGGGCTGAGTTGATAGCCGGTTTCTTCCTTTAATTCGCGCAAAGCCGTTTCTCGAATTTCGTCATTGTTCGCATCCTGCTGGTCGATTTGCCCGGCGGGCACCTCCCAAATTGCGGTCCGAATTGGCACCCGTTCCTGACGGATGAGCAGAATTTTATTTTCGCGCGTCATTGGGGCGACGATTACCGCAACTTTTCGCAGTACCACCGTCCAGGTGCAGGGTTTCGAGCGTGCAGGCGATCGCACGCAGTCGGTTACGACCGCGAGATTCTTGTTCGCAAAATTCTCATCGCTCGAGATTGTTTCCCAGCCAGCGCTATCGCTCACCAGTCTGCTTCGCTTCACCGGGGAAGATTATGAATCGACACGAGAAAAGCGAATGTTTACAGCTGCGCGCGCCAGCGGGCGATTTGCGCCGCAACATTCTTCGGCGAAGGCGCGCCAATCGCAGTGCGCGCGTCGAGCGAATGGCGAACGTCGAATGTCTCGGCAACATCCGCATCAAACAGGGCTGAAAATTTTCCCAGCTCAGCCAACGGAACCTGATCGAGCGGCACGCTTATCGTTGCGACAAGTTTCCCGACGACCTGGTGCGCCTCACGAAATGGCATTCCTTTCCTGACCAAATATTCAGCCAGATCGGTCGCGAAAAGATTGGGATCGGCCGCGGCGGCCTCCATGCGTGCCCGGTTCGTTTTGATTTCCGGAAGCATCGCCGCAAAAGTGTCCAAGGCCGAGCGAACGGTGTCGACCGAATCGAAAAGCGGCTTTTTGTCCAGTTGCAGATCGCGATTGTAAGAGGAGGGCAAAGCTTTCAGAGTGGTCAGAATCGAAAATAAGTTTCCGTAAACGCTTCCAGTTTTGCCACGCGTGAGCTCGGCCATGTCCGGATTCTTTTTCTGTGGCATCAAACTCGATCCGGTTGAGAACGATTCGCTGAACTCGATGAAGTTAAACTCGGCCGTGCTCCAAAGAATTAAATCTTCACATATCCGGGACAAATGCATCGCAATCATCGCAAGAATGAAAATGAACTCGCAGACGAAATCGCGATCGCCGACTGCATCGAGACTGTTTTGGCTCACTTGTGAAAAACCCAGTTCGCGTGCAATCATTTGCCGGTCGAGCACCACGGTCGAACCGGCCAGCGCGCCGGAACCAAGTGGCAGAACATCTGTTCGAGCCAAACAATCGTGCAATCGGCCTGCATCGCGCTGGAACGCTTCGACTTGGCCTAACAAGTAATGAGCGAACAGAATCGGCTGTGCTCGCTGCAAATGGGTGTAACCCGGCATCGTCAGGCCGGCATTTTTCTCGGCCAGGTCAAGCAGCGCTTTTTGAAGAGCGCGCAGCCGATTGTGAACTGCGGTAATCTCGGCCTTGACGAAGAGACGCAAATCGAGCGCGATTTGATCGTTGCGGCTCCGCGCAGTATGCAGTTTTGCGCCCGCCGCGCCGATCCGCCTGGTCAGTGCAGCTTCGATGTTCATGTGCACGTCTTCCAGCGCGTGGTCCCACTGAAACTGTCCGGCTGCGATTTCTTTTTGGAGCGCGCGCAATCCGGCTTCAATTTGGTCGCGTTCAGCCGCGGAGATAATTCCCACCTGCGCCAGTGCGGCCGCATGCGCGATTGATCCT
>DASPUI010000065.1:0-10893 GCA_035622995.1 Chthoniobacterales bacterium | reverse complement strand
CTACCACCGAATTTTCGCCGATCGTTACACCTTTCAGAATCGTGGCGTTCATTCCGATCCAGACGTTGTCGCAGATTCTTACGGGCGAAGTCTTCAGTTTTGGACGCGGTGGACGATTCTTAAAAAACGGGGCAAGCGCTTTTGCATCGACCAGACGCTGGGCCGGCTCGAGCGGATGAAAATCCGAGTCGGCCATGCCGACGTTCCACGAGATTAAACAATGCGACCCGATCTCGATCTTCTCCTCGACCATGATCAATGCGCCGTTCAGCAGAGTAAAATCCCCGACCGTGCAAAATCCATTTTGCCCAACCGAAAACGAGCATCCGGCGTAACAGGAAACGTGGTTCCCGAGTTTTATCGCGCCTGATTTTCGGTTGCGAAGAAATCGAAAAATTTGCGCGGTCTCACAGTAGAAACCTTGGCCAAATTCGACATTTGGCGGAATCGGCTCCTTCCACCAGTCGTCTTGGACATATCGATCTGCTTGAACGTTGCTCATGTCGGAAATTTCCCCGAGGCGTAAAGTCGAGCGTAGACACCACCGCGCGCGACCAGGTCGGGCCCGCGGCCTTGTTCAACCACGGTTCCGCGCTCGAGCACGACAATGTGATCGACATCGTGGACTGTTGCGAGTCTGTGCGTCACGATCAAAGTAGTTCGCCCGCGCATTAATTCCTTAATTGTCTCCATGATCGCTGCTTCGGTTGCGGGATCGAGCGCGGAAGTTGGCTCATCCAGCAAAAGAATCGGCGCGTTCTTCAAAAATGCTCGCGCGATTCCAATGCGCTGGCGCTGACCAACGCTCAAGTGCCCGCCGCGTTCGCCGACAAGACTGCCATAACCGTTCGGCAACGCGCGGATAAACTCGTCAGCCTGAGCTCGACGCGCGGCCTCGATGATTTCATCCTCGCTCGCGCCGAGTCGGCCATAGGCAATGTTTTCCCGAACGGTCGTGGAAAAGAGGAGCGTATCCTGCAGGACGATCCCAATTTGGGCGCGCAAAGATTTCTTTGTGATTTTTCGCACATCGCGCCCATCAAGAGTTACGTTCCCGGAAATCGGATCGTAGAAACGCGGAACGAGACTTAACAAAGTACTTTTGCCGGCACCAGTTCCGCCTACCAAAGCGACGATCTGATTAGGCTCAATCGCCAGATCGATATCATGCAGCACCGGGCGGTCCTGTCCGTACGCAAACGAGACATCGCGAAAACCAATCGCGCCCCGGGCGGCGTCAATCGCAACCGCATCCGACGCATCGGCCACGTCGTCTTGTCGATCCAGCACTTCGAAACAACGTTTCGCCCCGGCGGTGGCTCCCTCCATCGCCCACGCAGTGTAGGTGAGTTGTTCCAGCGGCCCATAGAGCATCAAAATATAGGCACTAAAGACCAGTAATGATCCAAGCGTCAGTGTTCCGGCCAGAACGTGCATCGTTCCGACGTAATACATCGCGGCCGTGCTAATCAGCATGAGTGTGCTGATTACCAGTGCGCTGTTCATGTTCGTTAGCGTCAATTCGAGATTGGCGCGCAAACTCTGCGCTGCTTGTGCCCGAAATTGACGTACCTCCCAATCCTCGCGACCAAAGGCATGTACCATTCGAATGGAGCTTAGACCTTCCTGCGCCTGGACAAGCACCGCGCTTTCGACCTCTTGGATGGAAGTTGATTGTTGTCGGATACGGGTCGCAAAAAAATAGATGGTGGCGAGAAGGAACGGGATAATGACAAGGGAAAGCAAACTTAACTGCCAGTCCATTCGCCACATCACAACAAATGTGCTCAACAGGGTGATCGCCGAGCCGAAGATGTTGGTGAAACCCTTGTTATAGATCGTTTGAATTGATTGCGAATCGTAAGCGACCCGAAAGGTCGAATCGGCAGAACGACGCGCATCATGATACTTCAAAGAAAGTGACTGAAGATAGGAGTAAAGATCGGTGCGCAGCTTGAGCAATGCCTGCAGTCCGGCTTTTACAAAAATGTAAGTGGTGGCCCAACTCAGCAGGCTCCAAATCACCTGAATGACGATCAAAGCGAGACACAACGCGGCGACCCAGCCTGCAACCGAAAGATGGAGCGATTGGATTCCAAATAGCTGAACGCTGTAATCCCCCAGATTTTGGTCTGATCCTTTAAAGCCCGGAATGATTTGATCGACAATAATCTTGAACGGCCACGGCTTGAGTAGATTTAGGGCGATTCCACACAAAGACAGAAACAAGCCGAGAACCGTTTGTCCCCAAAACGCCTGGTAGTAATGGAGAACGCGCCGATAAATGGACATTTAAATTTTGATTTACGGATTTTAGTTTTTGGACTGAACTAGGGCGAACTCATTCGACCCGATTCGAGAGATTCCTCGACTTCGCTCTGAATGACAATATGCAACATCTAATTCAAGTATGGTTTCAGTGGGTCGAGCAATGGGGCTATCTGGGGATTATTTTGCTCATGGCAATGGAAAGCTCGATCATTCCGGTACCGAGCGAGATTGTTATTCCGCCCGCGGCCTTTCTCGCTGCGGAAGGAAAGTTGGACACGTTAGCCGTTATCGCGGCGGGCACACTGGGTTCGTGGATCGGGGCAGCGGTGTCATACTGGGTTTCATTGTGGCTCGGCCGCGTCTTCATCGCGAAGTGGGGCCGTTATGTCCTGCTGAGCGAGCGGAAACTCGAGCGTGCTGAAGAGTGGGTTCATCGATACGAAGCAGGAGGCATTTTCTTTGCGCGGCTCTTGCCGGTGATTCGTCATCTAATTTCTATTCCTGCTGGAATAATTAGAATGGAATTCGCCACGTTCGGTCTGATGACTTTGGCTGGATCCGCCGTCTGGTGTTCTGTCCTGACTTGGTTCGGCCAAAAAGTGATTACGCGCGCGATGATTGAGTCGAAAGATACGACCGCCTTGATCAATGCGGTCAAGGAAAGCGGCAATTTTCACATGATCTTGATAGCATGCGTCTTGATCACGCTTTTCTATTTTATCGTGGTGGCTCTTACCGGCAAAAAGCGGAGCGCTTGATACTGTTGGTTGTCGCAAATTTTATAGTTTTTTTACTTTTGCTGCCATTGAATGAGGCGCCGCGCCGGACATAGGGGTAATTCCCGCCCCAAGGCCGCGTTCGCAAATGAGACAGGATTGTCCCATTTTCGGAACGCTTTGGGCTTTAAAACGCGCGGACCGGCCTCCAGAAACGATTCAGATACCGAGGGTAGTGGTCGGCAAACTAAATTTGAACAAAATGGCGCAACACCTGCTCTAACCAAAGGAAGCTATGAAGAAGAACAACCTCATCCTAAAACCGCGCACAAAACTTTCGCTCGGCGATTTGATTTTCGCCGTCGGTTCCTGCACCAAGAACCCCAAGGAGACCGTTGCGACGGTGGCAGATCTTTTTGCCAGCGGTCAAGTTCGGGTTCAAAGCAACGGCCAGTTTCTGCGGGCAAAGGTTTGCTAACCTGATTGACAGAAGACTTTTTGAAGTCGCTCCGGTGATTTTTCGCCGGAGCGATTTTTTTTAACGGAAAACGTTTTTGACATTCCTGCGCGCTCTTATCTTCTTTCTGTGTGATTGAGCGTTACTCACGGCCCCAGATGAGCCGGATCTGGTCGGATGCACGAAGATTCGAAATCTGGCTTGAGATCGAAGTGCTGGCGGTCGAGGAAATGGCCTCGCTTGGCGAAATCCCGAAAGAAGACGCCGCCGAAATCCGAAAACGAGCGCGCTTCTCGATTCCAGAGATTGCCGAGATCGAGAAACGAACCAATCACGACGTCATTGCTTTTTTGGAAAACGTCGCGGGATCGGTCGGGCCGGCCGCACGCTGGATTCATCAGGGTCTGACTTCGTCAGACATCCTTGATACGACATTGGCAGTTCAACTGACCGAATCGGCTGCGATCATTGCGGACGATTTGAAGAATTTGAGAGCGGTCATTTCCGCTCAGGCGCGTCGGTATAAAATGACCCCAATGATCGGCCGCAGCCACGGCGTCCATGCCGAGCCGATCACCTTTGGGTTGAAACTTGCGCTGATGTTCGACGAATTTGGGCGGGCCGAAGAACGGCTGGCCCAGACGCGCGAGAGAATTCGGGTGGGAAAAATTAGCGGCGCAGTCGGCACCCACGCCCATATCGATCCAAAAATCGAGTGCGCCGTTTGCGAGAAACTGGGGCTAAAGCCTGCCACGCTCTCGACCCAAATTGTCCAGCGCGATCGGCATGCGGAATTTATGACGACCCTGGCGGTGATTGCGTCCAGTATCGATCGCTGGGCTACGGAATTTCGTCACCTTCAACGGACTGAGGTTCTCGAAGTTGAGGAATTTTTTGGCGAAGGTCAGAAAGGCAGTTCTGCAATGCCGCACAAACGCAATCCGATAACGAGCGAGCGACTCAGCGGCTTGGCGCGCGTCATCCGCGGTAATGCGGCGGTCGCGCTGGAAAATGTCGCGCTGTGGCACGAGCGCGACATAAGCCATTCGAGCGCAGAACGAATCATTTTACCGGATTCGTGCATCTTGCTCGATTATATGCTGGCGACGTTACGAGACTTGGTCGAACGATTACAGGTTTATCCGAAGCGAATGCTCGAAAATCTCTCATCGAGCAAAGGTCTTTACTTCAGCCAGTCGATCTTATTGGCACTAACCCGCGCGGGAGCGGAGCGGAAGACCGCATATGAAGCGGTGCAACGTGCGGCCATGAAGACATGGCAGGGAAAAGGGACGTTTGCCGACAACGTCAAGGCTGAGCCTGAGATTACGGCGAGGCTTTCATCATCAGAAATCGATCGACTTTGCTCGCTGGATGTTCATTTCCAGCATGTCGATGCAACCTTTAAAGCGCTGGGACTGGAATAACTATGCCTTGGGTGCTGGCTTGAGAAGCAATTCCGCAAGTCGCCCGGAGTTGTCGAGTTTGATCTCACTTGATTCGAAGGCGGCGCCAGTTCTCTCGGTCGCTTTCGGGTTGAGGGTCACACGGACAATGTTCGTCGGCCATTTCAGAAGTAATTGCGCGATTTGAAAAGTATTAGAAAGCTGGACTGAGCTGAGCTCGAGTTGGGCAATGAGCTCGACCGTCATCGGGGTAGAGCCGGCCGGTGTAAGTTGAACGCGGGTGCGCGTATGATTCGGAATCAGTGCAACGCCACCGATGGCAAAAGCGCTTTGCGTTTGAGTCCGTTGGAATGGATGGGTGCTTGGAACCAGTCGAATGGACGAAATCCGCCCCTCGGCATTTAATTCCGCTCGACCGAGTTGAAATGCGGTTTGGGGCGGGATCGCGCCGTGCGCAGTGGCCGAAGAGAGATGCAATGAAACAATCGTGGACGCGGGCCTGGCGCGAATTGCTCCCATTTGCAATTGCGGCGTTAACTGCATGGAAATCACTTCCAGAAAAAGGCCAAGGATCGCAGTGTTCGCATCTGCCGTCGCGGCATTAACAATTGCCGGCCCCGAAAGGCTCGGCCACGGTGTTTCAAAAAGTTCCGGCGTAACCGGGGCCGGCACGCGGGGTAGAATTTGCGCAGTCCGTTGCCTTTCTCGCGCGGGTTTCGCGACCGGTGCGATTGGTGAGGTTGGTTCATTCGCTCTTATCGCAATCTTTTTCGCCGCCGACCGCCTCTGTCGCGGGCCTGCTTCCAGGGTCTTCTTGACCAGCTGAACCAGTGCGTCCGACAAGAATGGTTTCTCGATCGCCGCCACGACATTTTGATAAAGCGCGGCGGTAGCTTTCATCTCCGCGACATGCCCGGACATCATCAACACAGGCACGCCTGCAGTTTTTTCGTTTTCCAGAAGACGGCGGCAAATTTGGTCCCCATTTATGTCGGGCAAGCTGTAATCCAGCAGAACGAGATCAGGGAGTATCCTTTCGACCTGTTCAATTCCCTCAGCGCCTGTCAGGGCGGTTGTAATTTGCAATTGGGCATCGTCTGTCGCCAAAACATCCTCGACAAAGATGAGCAACATCTCGGTGTCGTCGATCACGACGATTTTTTTCCCGGTCTTGGTTTCGGTTAGAGCAGGTGCTAGTCGTTCTTCCTCCGGCGAAATCTGCGGAGGCGCCGGCGCTTCCGTCTGGCGCAGGTACGCGAGGGCAATTTCGATCCAATCGTCATGGACTGTCCGCCTGGCCTGACTGGTTGCCTTGGTCTCGTTCCATCGGACATCGTTCCAATTCAGGATTTGGCGAAGCGCTGCTCCTCCGATTAAGTTGCCTGCCTCGGCGTGAGTTATCTGGCCGCCACTCCCGCATACCTTGCCGGAGCCGCCAGTTTCATCATTTAGATCGACAACGAAATTGCCGCCGCCAGCGCAATGCAACAAAAGGACGTCCAGTGTATTGAGAGCGCGCAAGCTGCCTCGTGGATTCAAAGAACCCGATTCTCCCCAAGGCCCAAGGACTGCCTGCATCGCCGACCCAAATGCCGCGAGCTCGAACGGCTTGCCAATGAACTGAAGTGCGTCGAAAGATCCGCGCGAGGTCAAGATTTCGTCCGGAATCCGGCTACCAACCACCAAAACGCGCGCGGTCGGAAGCGCGTTCCGCAACTTTTCTATAAACGTTGTGATCCCCGACCAAGGCGGATCGACATCCAGGATGAGAACCTGAGGGCGAGTTTTGGCGACGAATTCGTCGGCTTCGGCCAGGGAACGGGCGCGAACAACCGGATGTTCTGGCGCGAATTTCTTTAGTGCCGAGCCAATCGCCGCCGCCAGGGCATCGTACTCTTCGAGAAGAAGTATGCTACCTGGAGACGAGGCCTTGGGCGATGATTGATGAGAAGGCACGTCGAGAACGGCTCCAAATATCGAGGGTAAGATAAGCGCAAGGCATGGTCAACGGTCACGAGGGGCAGGTTGCATGCCCTGAAACGCGTCGTTAGGCGAAATGGGCGGTTTTTACTCGTAGCGAAGGGCCTCGATCGGGTCGAGCGAAGCGGCGCGATAGGCTGGATAAAGTCCAAACCCAATCCCGATTGCCGAGCAAACCAATAACCCAATGATCGTCCAGCCCAGCGGAAAGATGATCTCCGCCTTCAGCCAAACGGCCAGCAGATCACCAAAGATGATTCCCAGGACGATTCCGAGAATCCCGCCGGCTTCCGAAATGAAAACCGCTTCGGTCAGGAACTGCCGCAAAATATCCCGGCTGCGGGCGCCGATTGATTTGCGAACCCCGATTTCTTTCGTCCGCTCGGTGACGCTGACCAGCATGATGTTCATGATGCCGATCCCGGCCGCCACCAGCGCGATAAAACTAATGACGAAAGCGCCGATTCGCACAACCCCTGCAATCGAAACGAATGCGCTCTTCAAGGAATCGTTGGAATAAATCTCGAAATCGTTCTCCTGGTTTGCGCGCAGCCCGCGAGCGATTCGCATCGCTCCGACTGCTTTGTCAAATGTGCGATTGTAGGTGTCTGCCGAAAAAGCCTGGGTTGCGATGTTGACCGTTCGCTTAGCCGAGCCGAAGTCTTCAAAAAATCGCGTGATCGGCATAATGCAGAGATCGTCCTGGCTTTGGCCGAACGCTGTGCCTTTTTCTGCCAGAACGCCCACGATCGTGTAAGTGTGGCCGGTAAGCCTGATCACCTTACCAATAGGCGACTCGTGCGGGAAGAGCCGTTTCTCAACCACTTTGCCCACAACTAAAACTCGCCGGGCCAGATCGACATCTTCATCGTTCAAATTCCGGCCGTAGCCAAGCGTGTAAGCATTCGCAGTCAGAAAACTGCGGTTTGTTCCGACGATTAGCAGACTTGGCGTTGTCTTCACCCCGTTATAGACGGCCTGGCCCTTCACTTCGTAACCAAAACACTTCAAACAAATTTCGCGCGCGTCGCCTTCCATCAATTTGTAGTAGTGCAACGCCTCGCGATATGTGATGTCTCGCCGGTTTTGATATTTCTTCTTCACGTCGCCGCTTGCGCTCACGTTGGCCGGATACTTGGCAAATTGGAAAATGTTCGAACCGAGGAAACTGATGCCGTTTTCAATCGAATATTGCAGCGCGCCAACCGCAGTCATGACTGAAATAACCGAGAAAACGCCAATGGTGATCCCGCTCATGGTCAATCCGGAGCGCAGCTTGTTCACGCCTAACGAGGCCAGCGCCATTTTGATGATTTCGCCGAACAACATATCGATTCTAAACGAAACGCCGGTTCATTCGTATCTTAGAGCAGCAACTGGATCGAGGCGCGAAGCGGACCAGGCCGGAGCGAAGCCAGAAAACAGCCCGGTCATTACCGACACGATCATGCTGGCAATGACAAGCCCAAGCGAAAAATGAATTGGGAAATCAGGAAACGCCTTCGCAATTCCAAAGCACATGAGATATGCGATCGTCAGGCCGATCAGACCGCCCATCAGGCAAACAGCGGTCGATTCGATCAGAAACTGGAGCAGGATGGTTCGCCGCCGTGCGCCGAGAGCCTTCCGCGTTCCAATTTCCTTCGTTCGCTCTTTCACGCTTACGAATGTGATATTCATGATGCCGATCGCCCCGACGAAAAGCGAAAGGCCGGTAATGAAAAGCCCGGCCACCGCGATGGAATTCTTCACCGGATCAAGCGTGCTCTTGAAGGCCTGCTGCTCGTTGATTGAAAAGTCGTCCGCCTTTTCCGGTGGCAGACCGCGGACCCGCCGCATGTAACCGGTGAGCTCGTCCTTCGCTTCGGCGAGTTTTGTCTTGTCACTCACTTTTACGCGGACATCGGATTCCGTACTCCCGCCGCCGCCCGGCCCCGGCCGCACATCGGATGCGCTTTTCGAGCTCAAATATTTATTAAACGCCACCAGCGGGATCGCGACCATCGAGTCCCAGCTGAAGAGCCCAAGAAAGGTCCCTTGACGGGAATTGACGCCTACGACTTTGAAGAATTGACCATTGATCAAAACCGATTTGCCGATCGGTGTTTCTGACGGAAACAATGCATCCGCGACGTCATACCCGATCACAACAACTTGAGCGCCCTCACGTGATTCGATCTCGTTAAAAAAGCGGCCGTCTTTGCAATCGATTGTCGATGTGACGGTAAAGTCCGAAGTGGTGCCGAGAGTGAACACATTGTCCACTTGATTGCCACCATATTTGATCGAGCGCATCAAACTGGAAGTCGGCACAGCCACAATCAGATTCGAGTTCGGCGCTGCGGCGATCATTCGATTAAGTCTTTCGGCGTACTCCGTCTTAATCTTCTTCCGGTCGCGGTAATTCCACCAGTCATCCACTTGTTTCCATGGCCACTGGCCAACGTAAAGCACGTCGTCGCCCAACACCGCCATGCTCTTGTCGAAGCCGGTTGAGATCCCGTTAATTGCCGTGCCCATCAAGGTCACCGCGACGATGCCGATAATGACGCCAAGCGCGGTCAGGGTTGAACGCGTTTTGTTGGCACGCATTTGGGCTGCCGCAATCCGCCAGCTTTCGGTCAGCTCGTAGATAAATCGCGTCATTGCCAGATTTAACGAAGGACGGCGGCGGCGGTTGGCTCCATTTTCCCCGTGGTCGCCAGGTCATCGCTCTCAATAAGTCCGTCGCGCAAACGCACAATTCGACGTGCATGTCGTGCGATGTCGGGCTCGTGGGTCACGAGAATAATCGTGTTTCCGCGATCGTACAAATTCTCGAACAGCGCCATGATTTCTTCGCCTGTCTTCGAATCAAGATTACCGGTCGGTTCGTCTGCCAAAATAATTGACGGGCGATTGACAAGAGCGCGGGCGATCGCGACCCGCTGGCGTTGACCTCCCGACAATTCGCTCGGTTTGTGAAACATCCGATCACTCAAGCCGACCTCACAGAGCACTTGAGTAGCGCGCTCCTCGCGTGTCTCGGGATCCACTCCGGCGTAAATCAACGGCAGCTCGACGTTGCGCAAACTATTGGCCCGCGGCAGCAGATTGAATGTCTGAAAAACAAAGCCAATCTCACGATTTCGGATCGCAGCCAGTTCGTCGTCGTTCATTTCGGCGACATTTCGGCCGTTAAACTCGTAGCGCCCCGCGGTGGGTGTGTCGAGGCAACCAAGCATATTCATGAGCGTCGATTTCCCGCTTCCGCTTGGCCCCATGATCGCGATGTATTCATTGCGATGAAGCCGAAGCGAGACGCCACGCAACGCCCGCACGATTTCTTCACCCATCACGTAGTCTTTTGTGATGTTCTCGATGTCGATGACGATGGCGTCGTCGCTCGTCACTTCAGCGCTTCCTTATCGTAAGTGACTTTCGCGCCTTCTTTCAATTTCCGACTGATCGCGCTGTAAGTCCCGGAAATAACCTCGTCGCCCGGCTTGATGCCGCTTTTAATTTCGATGTAGGAATCGTCGGCAATACCCGTTGTCACCTTGACCATCTGCGCCTTGCCGCCGTTTTTCAAAAACACAACCTTCGATATTTTTTCGCGCTCTTCTTTCTGCGCCTGTTTCTCCTGACGATTGCTGGTGACTTCGGCATTATTGTCAGCTTTGTCGCGTGCGGCTGCTTGCTCCTTGCGCTTCTCGATTTCCTCCGGACTTAAATTCGTATCTCCGGTGCGAATGGTCACGCTTTGCAAGGGCACCGCAATGGCATCTTTGACCATGTTTGTTTCGATGTCGGCGGTGCAACTCAACCCTGGTCGTAAGAGCAAGCCTTCAGTGTCAAGGTTGATCTTCACTTCGAAGTTCGTTACCTCCTCCTGCGTTCCAGCGCCGGTTGTTTTTCCGGTGTTGGCAATTTGCGCAACCGTTCCCTTGAAGATTCGATCACCGTAGGCGTCGATCTTCACGCCTGCCTTATCGTCAACTTTGACGTTGACCACGTCGTTTTCGTTAACATCGACGACCGCTTGCATGTGGCCTAGATCGGCCACCCGCATCACTTCCGTGCC
>DASPUI010000064.1:0-4205 GCA_035622995.1 Chthoniobacterales bacterium | reverse complement strand
ACAATTTGCCCTATGGCGGCTTTGACCAGAGATGGTCCCGCCAGATAAAGACCACTTCCTTCGGTCATGAGAATTTTGTCGCAGAGAACCGGCAAATAGGCGCCGCCCGCGACGCAGTTGCCCATAATCGCGGCGAACTGCGGAATTCCAGCTGCCGAAATCACCGAGTTATTACGGAAGATGCGACCGAAATCGTCTTCGTCCGGAAAAATTTCATCCTGCATCGGCAGGAACACGCCAGCTGAGTCGACCAGATAAATAATGGGCAACGAACATTCGAACGCGATCCGCTGGGCACGGAGAAGCTTTTTGCACGTCGCTGGAAAAAACGCACCGGCTTTAACCGTCGCGTCGTTGGCCACGATCATGCATGGAACGCCGCAAACGTTTCCGATACCGGCGATGGTTCCTGCGGCCACGATGTTTCCCCACTCCTGGTACATTTTGTACGCGGCCCAGAGCCCAATTTCGAAAAACTGCGCGTCTTTATCAAGAAGCTGTGCAATTCGCTCGCGGGCGGGCAAGCGACCGAGTTTACGTTGCCGTTCGAGCCCGGCTTTTCCGCCGCCCTGCCGAAGGACCGCCTCCTGTTTTAGGATCTCACGGCAAAACGCTCGCAGCGGTTCTCCGGAGGATGTCGATACTCGGGCCATGTGCGAAGAGGCTTAATCCGCGATGTTGACTGAATCAAGCGCAGTAGAGGCGATTTGACTGCGGTCGCCGCGGGCGGTTCGGTAAACCGCGCCTACCATCAATAAATATCTACTTCGGAGCGATAACCGGAGTCACCTCGGATCGAACGAAGCCTGGCGCGACTGCCTCGCTCCGATTCCGGTCGATTGATTCGTTCCAATGCGACTTTGACAAGAAAAGGCACGGCGGCCAGAGCGCCGACGGACATGAGCGCGATCGCCGCGGTCTGTCGAGTCGGACGCTTAATCTTGTCAGCCACCAGGATGCCGATGCCGAGGCCGAACGCTGTCCGCGTCAAGGCGAGTAAATTCTCTAACGGAACTTGTTCGGAAGTTTTTGGAATGGATACAGAGAGTGACATCGGCTACTCTTATACGTCTCGTTTGCGAAAAATAAACGGGAAAATCTTCGCGCTCGCGCGATCTTAGCTATCGGTGGTTTTCGACATGGCTAATTCCATTTATGCTCTTATTCTGGCCGGCGGAAGTGGCGAACGCTTTTGGCCATTGAGCCGGCGCAACCGCCCAAAGCAACTGCTTCGCCTTGTTTCCAAGCGCACGCTTCTCGAAGAAACCGTGTCGCGCCTTAATGGTCTTGTTCCGCCCGAGCGCATTTTGATCCTCACTAACATCGAGCAGGAAAAAACAGTTCGCGGTTTACTGAAGAAATTCCCGAAGCAGAATATTGTCGCCGAACCCGCGAAACGCGACACCGCCGCCGCCGTCGCGCTTGGGGCCGGTTGGGTGGCAGCACGCGATCACTCGGCCACCATGCTGGCACTTCCCGCCGATCACGTCATCGCAGATCGCGACGCATTCCAAGAAACGATGAAGACTGCCGTTGCTGCCGCGAGTGAAACGGGTGCGCTCGTCACCATTGGAATCAAGCCGACCTGGGCGTGCCCGGGTTTCGGTTACATCGAGCAGGGTGAAGCGGTACGATTGCGCGAGAACAGCAATCTAGCGGTTCATCGGGTGATTCGTTTTCGAGAGAAGCCTAACGTCGATCTTGCCGAGTCTTTTCTGCGAAAAGGAAATTTCCGCTGGAACGCAGGAATGTTCGTCTGGTCGGTGCCGACTGTGTTGAGCGAGTTTAATCGGCACGCACCCGAGCTTGCCGATTTCATTTCTCAAGTGCGATCGCCGACGGACCTGAACAAAATTCTGCGCGAACAATTCGCCAAGCTTCCGCGGATTTCATTCGACTACGCGATTATGGAAAAAGCCGATCGCGTGTTAGTCGTGGAAGCAAGCTTTGATTGGGATGATGTCGGAAGCTGGCAAGCGGTCGCACGCTATTTCAAGAAAGATGATCAAGGAAATATCGCCAATCGCGCCCTGACTGCGCTGGACGCAAGTGACAATATCGTTTTCAACGACGGCAAGACGACGATCGCCTTGCTCGGCGTTCATAACCTGATTGTTGTCAGGACAGGCGATGCGATTCTCATTTGTCATCGGCACCAGGCGGAACGGATTAAAAACCTGGTCGCGAAACTGCCCCCGGAGCTCCAGTAGGTTCGATTCCGAGCGGCACGGATGAATCCGATTCTCGGGATCGATTTTGGGCAGGCACGAATTGGATTGGCAATTTCCGACGAACTGCGATTCCTGGCTCATCCACTGCAAACCATCCCCTCTAACAGCAGTTCGGTGAACAAGATTGCAGAAATTGTTCGGGATCGAAGAGTTGAAATCGTTGTGGTCGGTATACCGCGTCATATGAGCGGGAAAGTCGGGGCCGCCGCGAACGCTGCCCTTGAGTTTACGGACCGACTGAGGGCGCAGCTCCGGTGTCCGGTCGAGACTTGGGACGAGCGATTGAGCACCGTTGCGGCAGAACGAGCGTTGCGCGAAGCAGGCCGGAAGACCCATCAGACACGGCAGGTGGTCGATCAGGTTGCTGCACAAATGATTCTACAAAGTTATCTCGACCGTGAAGGCGGTACCGGTTCAACAGACGCGAGCGAAAAGTGACCCGATGTCGTGTCGCCTCAAACTGATCGTTGCCTATGACGGCCGTGCGTTCGCGGGTTGGCAGAGCCAAGCTCATCGCAATACCGTTCAGGACGAACTGGAACACAGCTTTCAGAAGATCATCGGTGATCGCATCCGAGTCCACGGAGCCGGACGCACTGACGCGGGCGTGCATGCTCTCGCCCAATGCGCTCATGTTGATGTGCCCAATCGAAGAATCTCAAACCTGAACTGGAGAAACGCGCTCAATAGCGTTCTGCCGCCCACCAGTCGCGTTCTTCGCTGTTCCTATGTCTCGTCCAAGTTTCATTCGCGCTTTTCTGCCAAAGGAAAAACATATCGCTACCGGATTTGGACTGGACCGATCTTGCCTCCTCTCGAACTCCATCGGGCCTGGCATGTTTCAGTCCCGCTTAACTTCGATCTTTTCGAAGCAACCGGACAGGCATTTGTTGGGACACACGACTTTTCCGGGTTCGCCGCCAAGCGCGGTAAGAAGGAAGAAGATACTATTCGCACAATCCGATCTGTTCGGGTGAGAAAACGCGGGTTCGTTGTGAATATCGAAATCGACGGCGATGGTTTTCTTTACAAGATGGTTCGTTTGATGGTGGGAGCAATGGTTCGGGTAGGACTAGGGCAAATGAATCGAAGTGCAGTTGTTAATCAGTTGAAGTTAGGCCGAGCGGGAGCGTCTCGTTATGCAGCGCCGGCCGGCGGCTTGTACTTGGTTAGAGTGTGGTACTGACCCTGCTTTGGGTTACAGCGGCGCCGGACAGCCACGCGGAAATGGAGCTGGCAGAGGGGCTACTCTATGGCAATTATGGTAAACAAGCGCGCCGACCGCGCGAAGCCATCTCGTCTGAGAAAATCCCGACGCTCGCTGTTTGGTCGCATCGGGGATTGGCTATTCAGCCAGCGCTATTTTCACTTCAAACTCCTTTCCGGCACGACCGTCGGCGTCGTCGTTATCATTTTTTTAGTCGGCGTCTTCTTGTTCCTTAGCCTCCGGGATCATTATCAGGACGCGCTTCGCACCCACACAATCTCCGTCATTCGATTGAGCAGCTTGATCGAAAACGACGTGGCCAGCCTCGAAAGCAATCACCGGGCGTTTCTGCTCACTGGCCGGGAAGAATATCTCACTTCATTCGACGCCAAGACCGAATTAATCAAACAACGGATAGAGCAACTAACGGAGCTCATTGGGGACGGCCCGAGAGAGCGTAAGCGCGTCATGGAGGTACTGAACGTCGTTCAGAAATGGCTCACAACTGTCGCTGTGCCGGAAATCAAGACACGTCGCGGGAAAGCTCCCGTTCAATTAGAGGGTGACGCAAATGGCAGCGGCAATTCGGGGCTGGGCAACTCTCTCCTCAACGAAGCGCGCGATATTCTGCAATCGCTGCAAGACGAGGAGCAGATAGCGCTCAATCAACGAATGCAAGAACAGGAATGGGCGACCCAGTCGGCACAAATTCTCAATTTCCTACCCAAGCTTGACCGAGCTGTTATCGAAATGGAAAAAGAAAAGCG
>DASPUI010000063.1:0-4728 GCA_035622995.1 Chthoniobacterales bacterium | reverse complement strand
ATTACCTCTGATATTGGCGGCGACAAGAATGACAACTCTTACAAATCTTCGTCCTGGTTCCTGAGTACCAATGGCTATGGCTTCCATCTCGATTCGACGGCCGAGAGTTATTTCGACATGCGCAACAGCGCCCCCGATCGCTATACAATCCAAAATCTATTTGGCGCCCTTAAATTCAACGTTGTTGCCGGTCCAAAACTGACCGACGTGCTGACACGTTACACCGGTTACTCCGGCCGGCCTTACCTGCCACCGCAATGGGTCTTTGGCACATGGGTTTCATCCGATATCTGGCGCACGGGCGGAGAAGTCCGCTATGCTGTCACCAAATATATCGCCAGCGGCATTCCCATCTCGGTCTTCGTTTTCGATTCGCCGTGGGAAGTGAGCTACAACGATTTCACCTGGAACATGAGCCAGTTCGGTGCGGGCGGGAGTTACGAAGGCGTAAACTACAACGGCTTCACGTCCGTGACCGACATGATGACCTTTCTCCAGCAACATGGAGTAAAGGTGATTTGCTGGTTTACACCGTTTCTCAATACCAGTTCGTTCAGCGATTGCGTCGGATCACAGTGTGTTCCGGGGCAAAATACCGGGCAATCGCCTAACTACAACACTGCTGCCAACAGCAGTTATTTTGTCCAAACGTCTTCCAGTAATTCCGGGCCCTTGAGTGTTGGCTGGTGGAAAGGAACTGGCAGTCCAGTCGATTTCACGAATCCCGCGGCGGCCAATTGGTTCCTGACGACCCAACTGCAGCCACTGGTTAACGGCAGCAACGTTCCGACCGCGAACGGAGGAACCGAGCCCGCCATTGGCGGCTTCAAGACCGATGACGGTGAAGCGGTCAATTCCAATTCCAGCGCGCCCTACATCCCGAAGACGGCTGCTTATTTTAACGGAGAAACCGGCACGCTGATGCAAAACGGATTCTCCATTGCTTATCACGGTGCGATCTCAAGTTTGCTTGGCTCAAACGGAATTTTATTCTCGCGCAGCGGTTTCAATGGCACCGGCGCATTCCCGGCCGGATGGCCGGGCGACAATCAACCCAATTATACCCAGACAAACGGTCTTCAAAGTGTTGTGACGGCCGGCAATTCGGCCGCGATGAGCGGGTATTCCATTTGGGGCAATGACATTGGTGGATATCAAAACGCCAACTTTACTTCGGATCCTCCCGATTTGTTTATGCGTTGGACGCAATTCGGGGCGTTCTGCCCCATCATGCAGATGCACCGCGGCGTCCAGGCCAGCTCGTTAACCGACACCGGCAACCTCGAACAATATCCCTGGGGCTATGGCGCCACGGCGTTGGCGAACTACGTCAGCTACGCCACGCTGCACAACCAGTTGTTTCCTTACATCTACACCTACGCCAAGGAAGCGAGCACGGACGGGTTGCCTCTCATCCGGCCCGAAGCTCTCTTGAATCAAACTGATCCGAACACCTACGGCGTGAAGATCACGTACTATTTCGGGAACGAATTGCTCGTCGCCCCGATGAATACTCAGGATTCCACTTCGCGAGGCGTCTATCTGCCGGCCGGTAACTGGTACGATTTCTGGACCAGCGCCAAGTACCTGGGCGCAAGCAACAATTTTATCTGGTCGAATTCCGATACGACCAAGTTCCCGCTCTTCGTGAGGGAAGGCTCCATCATCCCGATGCTGGCAAACGTGCCTCAGAGCTTAAACACGGCGAACTATGTCAACAATCCGGGAATCAAGACCATGGATTCCGGTTTACAATTCCTGACCTATCCCGCGCCCGCCGGCTCAAGTGCATCGTTCAACATCTACGACGGCACCACCGTACAATGCTCGATCAACGGAACGGTCACGACCTTCGGCCTTTCATCTGTTGCTCGCCCTGTCACGCTCAAGATTTTCGAGACCGGCGGTCCTTTTGGCGTTGAGCGCAACGGAATTCGGTTGCCGCAATTTGCAACCCAGACTGATTTCGATGCCGCTTCGTCAGGCTGGTTTTACGACGGCGTTGGACAATTCCTTTACGTAAAGTTTCAGCATGGCGGCGGAAGCGCGACGGTCACGTTCGGTCCGGACTCGGTTGGCGATGGTATCACCGATTCATGGCGGAGCTATTGGAGCATTAGCGATGATACCGCCGACAGTGACGGCGATGGCCTAACCAACGCGCAGGAATATTTTGCAGGCACAAATCCCAACGATCCAACGAGCAAGTTTATTATTCAATCGGTCGCCAGCCAGGGGAACGGATTTCTCGTCAGCTGGCCTTCGGTCCTCGGCATCACCTACCAGATCCAATGGAAAAATCTGCTGACCGATTCGACGTGGCAATCGATCACGCCAAATCTTAGCGGGACCGGATCGACCATGAGCTGGCTCGACGACGGTTCGCAGACCGGTGGATTTCCTGCCGCCCAGCGATTTTATCGCGTAACCGTTCCGTAATGTTATCGCGGTGGTCGTGTCGGTCGCCACCAGTGACATGCAGGTGCCAAGCCTGCTTCGACGCTCTTACCAATTCGTTTTATTTCACCACCGTCACTTCGGTTTTCACCGAGTTGGCGATGAAACAGTTTTCGTGCGCTGCGTGGTGCATTTTGTCGAGTTCTTCCGCGGTCGGCTTCTTCTCGCCCGACCAGGTGATTTTCGGATGCAATTCGACCCGCGTAATCGCCAGTCTGCCTTCAGCGTTTTTTTCCATGTGGCCGACTGCTTCATCGAGGTAGTCGTCCATCACAAACTTTTGCTTGCAAGCAATCGCTAGGAACGTGAGCATGTGGCAGCTCGAAAGCGAAGCGACAAACGCTTCTTCCGGATCGACATTTTTCGGATTCCCGAGATAGGCCGGTGCGGCCGTAGCGGTCATTTCGTGTCCGCCATCAAATTTCCAGGTGTGATCGCGCGGATATTTTTGATATTCAAACGGCGCATCGCCGCGTTTCCAGCTCAGACTGACTCTATGTTCGGACATGATTTTACATAGAACAGCGCACCTTGGCTGGCAAGCGCGCCCAGAGAACTGCGCGATGCTGGTTTCGAACCAGCGACCCCTTGCGTGTGAAGCAAGTGCTCTACCACTGAGCTAATCGCGCTTTGCGATCCAGAATTAGAAATTAGAAATTAGAAATTACAAGTCCGTGCAATCTCGTGTTTCTTCGCTTTCGCGGAGCGCGGGAATCGTAAATTCTTAACCTGCGTCGCGCACCGGTTCGAGCGTCTGGTCCGGCACTCAATTCGTTGGCTCGAGCGCCGTTCGAATTGGCGTATTCGCCCGATAGGAAATCAGGTCGCGCTCAAAAATCTCCGCGAGCCCGGAATTTTCACTCGCTACCGATAGACGCACTCCGCGTTGTGCGGTGTCGATCGCCTCGGCAAATCGACCAGTTTCCGCATAAGCTGCCGCCAAGGTGCGGAGGATGGACGGATCTTTGCCGCCGGAAATTTGTTGAGCGCGCTCGGCCAGCGCGACAGCTTCGGTTCCGTTTCGAAGCGTGTCGTCGGGAAAAGTCGCGAGCAGCCAGGCCAGATTATTGAGCGATTCAGTAAAATCCGGGCGAAGCTCGAGGCTTCTTCGCCAATGGCCAGCCGCGTCGCGCGGTTGACCTTTACGCAAGAGCACGAGCGCAATGTTATTTTCGACTTCGGGATAATCTGGCCGGTTCTTCAGTGCTTCTTGATACTGTTTCAGAGCGTCGTCGGATTTGTTTTCTTCAAAAAATATGTTGCCCAATGCGTAGTACGCTTCGGCATATTTCGGATTATCGGCGATCGCCTTTTGATACTCCGACTGCGCCGCGTCAATCTGCCTGTCTCGCGCCAGTGCGGTGGCCAAATTAAAGTGCGCATCAACATAATTTGGATTCAGCGTCAGCGCCTGTTGGTACTGAGCGATCGCCGCACTTCTCTCCCCTTGTTGTGAGAGCGCATTAGCCAAATCGTAATGGGCTTTCGGCTGACCTGGACGCAATTCAACAGCCTGCTTCAAATGAATCGCCGCACTGTCGAACCGACCTTTCGTTGTCAGCGCGACTCCCAGATTATCTTGCGCCTCGGCGTAGCCCGGCCGTACGTTGATCGACTTTTCAAATTGAACAATGGCTTCGTCAATTCGGCCGCGGTTAAAGAGAAAATCGCCAAATTGATTGTGCGCGATCGCATTATTCGACGTTACCGCCAAGGTATGAATCCAAAGAGACTCGCTATCACGCCAAAACGAAACCTGTTTGAAGGAACATGACGCCAGCGCAATGAGGATCGCGATCGCTGAAACCGGCGCGAGAATTTTTGTAGACCCTGATCGAGATGCAAAAAAATCCGCGACCGCCCAGGAAATCATCAGCACGAGACCGATCTGCGGCAGATACGTGTAACGATCGGCATGCCCCTGCATGCCGACTTGCACCAGTCCAATCACCGGCAGCAGCATCACCAGATACCAGAACCAGCCGGCAAAGAAATATCCGCATCGCTTTCGCAAAGCGACCGCGCTCAAACTGACGGACAAAAGAAGCGCGAACGCCAACGCCACCTGCCAGATTTTCAATGCGTTCTCCGGATGCGGATAGAACGCCGCCAGTCGCACCGGCCAGAAAGTTTCCCCGATGTAGACGACGCAACTGACGATCGCGTTTTCAATTCGAAGAACAAAGGGGAGTTTGTCGCTCGATGCTATTCCGGCGCTCTGTGCCCAAATCGTCATGACGCAGGAAATCGCCGCCAGAAGAAAAAGTGGAG
>DASPUI010000062.1:0-21828 GCA_035622995.1 Chthoniobacterales bacterium | reverse complement strand
ATTTGCGGCAGCCGCGAGCTGGCATACGAATTTCTTCGCCAACATCAGCCTTTTATTTATCCGAAGAGTCCGACACCGGAAGTGCTGGACGAGATTGCCAGCATCAAGCGACGAATCGATCGCGATGTGGTCGGCCGAGAGAACCTGGAGCGTGACGTCAAGCTCGGCCGCGGCGGAATTCGCGAGATCGAATTCGTCGTTCAGACGCTCCAGTTCATTCACGGAGCGCGACATGCCTTTCTTCAGGAAACGAGCACTCTCCGGGCGCTGATGGCCCTCGCGAATCTGGAATTAATCCCGCAAAAAGCGGTGATCGATCTTGACCGGGCGTACCGTTTCCTGCGTCGAACGGAGCACCGGCTGCAAATTGATGCCGAACAACAAACGCACAGCGTACCGCGCGATGCCGAGTCGGTCGGAAGACTCGCGGTCAGTCTTGGCTTCTCGACCGCGGGCGAATTTACCAAGGCATTGCGCGAAACGATGCAAACCGTGCACTCGATTTTCGAACAGGTCGTGGCGCATCAGTCAACCGAATCCGTTGCACCCGATCTCACCATCTTCCAGGACCAAAAGAGCGCGACTCGAGCGTTGAACGACCTGACCAAGCGATCGGCGCACTCGCATGTCTCACCCCGGAGCCAGCAACTTTTTCGCAAGCTTCAGCCGGCTTTGCTGGCACAACTTGCGCGGGTGTCCGATCCGGATGCGGCGCTCAATAAATTTGTGCGTTTTGTCGAGGCTCACGCGCTCCGCGGTATTTTGTTCGAATCGCTGGTGACAAATCCCAAGCTGCTCGAACTTTTGATCACAACCTTGGACGCGAGTCGTTTTGCCGGGGATTTGCTCGCGCGCCATCCGCAACTTCTCGAAGACATTACTCGTCGAGACCAAAGTTTTTATCGCCCGAGAACTCTTCCCGAACATTTGCAGCGGCTCTCGGAGCTGGGAGCGACCGTAAAAGATCTGGATCCGGTCCGTGCATATTATCAGCGTCAGGTTTTCCGGATCATTTTGCGAGACCTGCTCGATTCCGCGAACTTCAAGACGCTTTTCGCCGAGCTTTCCGACCTGGCCGAGGCCTCCCTGCTTTTCGTAAATAAATTACTCGGCGGCGGCGACCTGACCATCATCGCGTTGGGTAAATTCGGCGGACGCGAAATCAATTATGGCGCGGATCTCGATGTTATTTTCGTAGGAGAAGATGTTAGGGCAGGACAACGCTTGATTGTCGCCCTGGCCCAGCTCAGTCCCGAAGGCAATCTTCCCATGATCGACGCCCGCCTTCGGCCCGATGGAGAAAAAGGACCGGTCGTTTGCTCGCTCGCTGCCTATGAATCGTATTATCAGCAGCGCGCCCAACTCTGGGAAATGCAGGCGTTGACGCGCGCGCGGGCGATTTGCGGTCCATCAGGACAAGAGTTCGCTGAAACAGCGCGGACAATTTGGCGCGCGGCCGGAGAAAGGCCCGATCTCTTTGCGAAGGTCAACGACATGGTCGAACGGATTCGACGGGAGCGAGGCAGCGGAATGGACTTTTCGGATTTCAAAACCGGGATCGGGGGGATGATTGAGGCGGAATTTGTGATTCAGGCGCTGCAAATGAAGAACGATGTTTGGGAACCTAATTGGAACGCGGCAGTTGCCGAATTGGTCGGACGAAACCTCGTCTCGGCCAGCGAGGCGAGCGCCCTTGCACGCAACTACGATTTTCTTCGTCGCTGTGAAACCACCTTGCGTCGCTGGCAAAATAGCAAGGTCGACACCCTTCCGACCGAGCAGGAAGAGCAACGGCAATTCAGCAAGCGACTTGGCTACGACAATTCCGAAGCCTTCGCGAACGACTGTCGTGCGGCCCGCGCGGCCATCCACGGATTTTACGATCAAAAAATGAAGTCGTTAATGCTTTAGAAGAAAATCCGCGAATGCGCGCAACATCAGGATAGTTGCGATCAGGCCGGTAGCGATAATCCCAAAGACCAGCACGATTACAGCAATAACGAACAGCCAATCGCCTTTTCGCGAGCGAGACGGCTGCGCGACGTGTCGTTGGAGCAGATCGTAATTCCGTTTGTTCGCTCGAAACCAGAGCGCAAAAACTGAACCTACCACCGGGACAACGCCAACGAGCTCGTTGATCGCCACGTTCAAGGCCATTCGGAGGACCAACACTTTCGGCAAGCCACGCGTCACCGCGTAAACCAGAACGGAAGCGGAAAGGAACGCTGCGCTCACGTCGCCGACCACCGGAATGAAATCGACCACCGGATTCAGACCGAATCGAAACTTCGTGCCCGGCAGACGCACCAGCCCGTCCATGATGGTGGCGAGCCACTTGAACAATGGGTCGAGCGTCGCTCGTTTCTTTTTTTCTTCCGGCGGAAGAACTTCCCAATCTGCGTCCTGGAGCGGCGGCCTGCGACCGCCGTCATTTAGAGATGCAGGCATTCCCCTTCGGCGGTCATGGACCGCCCCAAGAGCTTACCCCGGAATTCCCTTCAACATTTCGGTGTTGGTCGGGAATTTTTTCACGAACATGAGCAGTCGCTGAATTGCTTCTTCCGGCTTGTGTCCGGCCAGCCCGCGCCGGATCAAATTGATTTTCTCCAGCTCCCATGGTTGGAGCAGTAACTCTTCGCGCCGCGTGCCCGAGAGGAAAATATCGATCGCCGGATAAATCCGCTGGTCGCTGATCTTGCGATCGAGCACCATCTCCATGTTGCCGGTGCCTTTGAATTCCTGGAAAATCAGTTCATCCATCCGGCTGCCGGTTTCAATCAGCGCGGTCGCAACAATCGTGAGCGAACCGGCTTCCTCGGTATTACGCGCAGCGGCAAAAATCTTTCTCGGAATTTCCATCGCGCGCGCGTCGATGCCGCCGCTCATGGTGCGGCCGCCTCCTCCCATTGCGTTGTTGAATGCGCGCGCGGTCCGCGTGATCGAGTCGAGCAGAATAAAAACGTGCTTGCCCGCTTCGACCAGTCGTTTCGCCCGCTCCACCGCCAGTTGCGCGATGCGAGTATGGCTCTTGATGTCGCTGTCGTTCGAACTCGCCATGATCTCCGCCTTCGGATGCGACCGCCGAAAATCCGTGACCTCTTCCGGACGCTCGTCGACCAGCAGGATAATCACGTGCATTTCCTTGTGATTTTTCACCACGGCGTCGGCGATATGATGTAACAAAGTTGTCTTGCCAGTTCGAGGCGGGGCGACAATCAAACCACGTTGTCCCATTCCCAATGGCGTCATTAAATCCATGATCCGGGTCGTATAACGATCTGGAACCGTCTCAAGCTTGATCCGTTTATTCGGATTGATGGTAGTGAGTTCTTCAAACGGGCGCAGGCCCTGATATTTCGCCGGCTCTTCACCGTTGATCGTCAGTAACTTGATCAACTGCGGACCGCGACTACCGCGCCGGGTCTCACCGTAAATCCACATTCCGTCGCGCAAGGCAAAACGCCGCACGATCTCCGGGGTCACGAAGATGTCCTGTGGCGCCTGAACAAAATTGCGTTTGGGATCACGCAGAAAGCCAAAGCCCTTACCGGAAATTTCAATGATCCCTTCACCGAATTCGGGCTCGGCCTGGACTTGTTCAGGCGCACCTTCACCGCTCACGCCTGATTGTTGATCGATGGCGTCCGCTGTTACCTCGCCTGCGACAGAATCCGCCGTTCCGGGATTGTCATTATTGGGCGCGTTAAAATTGTCCGGGCGGTCACCGCGATTGTAATAACGTCGGCGCGGAAAACGCCGGCGTGGACGGCGACGACGCTGGTCCGGCATGGAAGGATCACGTTGCTCGTGAGCAACCGGTTCGGTTTCCAGCGGCGGCTGGTTTTGGTTTTCTTCGTTCATAAATCTTTGCCCGCGGGAGCGAGCGCGCGCTTCGCGCGAGTTTTTAAATTTTTCAGGCCGGCAACTTGGCCAGCAATTCGTCCGGAATATCTAGATTTGAATAGACGTTTTGAACGTCGTCGTCCTCTTCAAGCGCGTCACACAAGCGCAACACCTGGCGGGCAACCGTCTCATCGGCGACCGCAACTGTCGTATCGGGAATGAACGTATACTTTTGCCCATCGGTTGTAACACCCGCCTTTTTCAGCGCGTCAGCTACAGCGTAGAGCTGATCGTGGGAAGTCGTAATAACATACTCATCCTGCTCGGTTGTCAACTCTTCGGCTCCAGCGTCCAGGGCCAGCTCAAAAATCCGGTCCTCGTCGATGGAGCCGCGCGGCACAGTAATCTGGCCTTTGCGATGAAACATGAACGAAACGCTTCCGCTGGAGGCGAGGTTGCCGCTGTTCTTGGTAAAGATGCTGCGAATTTCAGCGGCCGTTCGGTTCTTGTTGTCGGTCGCAGCTTCGACTATCACCGCCACACCGCCCGGAGCGTAGCCTTCATAAACGATTTCATCGAAATGTGCCGCCTCCTGGCCTTCGCCGGTTCCGCGCTTGATCGCGCGGTCGATATTGTCGTTCGGCATGCTTTGGGCGCGAGCTGCTTGAATTGCGCTCCGCAAGCGAGGGTTGCCATCCGGATCCCCGCCGCCCGTTTTCGCCGCGATCGTGATTTCTTTTGAAAGCTTGCTAAAAATCTGGCCGCGCTTCGCGTCGATTGCACCCTTGAAACGCTTGACCTTCGACCATTTGCTATGTCCCGCCATAATGCGGCCTATCTCCTAAATAAACGACTACCTAACGAGTAAACTTCTAATTTTCGAACAACCGCGCCAGCGAGATTCGCCGGCAAAATGAAAGCCAGTAACTCAACCGCAACCAGCGACCCTTGTCAATCCCACTTACCCGACCGCCGCGGCCGCTCGCTTCCGTGCCGTTGCATCCAAAATTCGTTTCCGCAGCCGAAGCGACTTTGGCGTGGCTTCGACGTATTCGTCAACGTTGATGTATTCGATCGCGCGCTCGAGCGTCAATCGCAATGGCGCTTCGAGTTGAACGCCCTTGCCTTCGCCCTGTGACCTCATGTTCGTCAGTCGTTTTGCTTTGCAGGGATTCACGGGCAAATCCTCGGGTCGCGCATTTTCACCCACGATCATTCCGGCATAAATTTCTTCCTGCGGTCCAATGAACAAACGGCCGCGTTCTTGAATGCTGTTGAGCGCATAGGCGGTGCTCACGCCTGCTTCCATCGACACCATTACGCCGCGGTTGCGTCCTTCGATCTCGCCTTTGAATGGCGCATACTCGCGAAACAGGTGGCTCATGATTCCTTCGCCCCGCGTCTGATTAACCAGATCCGTCTCAAAACCGATCAAACCGCGAGTGGGGATGATTGCTTCAACCGAAACACGCGTCCCATGATGCGTCATATTCACAATTTCGCCTTTGCGGTTGGCGATCGTCTGCAAGACGTCGCCTAAATTTTCGTTGGGAAGATCGATGTAAAGATTTTCGATCGGCTCAAGCAAATTACCGGTTTCGTCGCGCCGCATAATCACTTCCGGCCGTGAAATCATGACCTCGTATCCTTCGCGCCGCATTTGCTCGACCAGGATCGCGATCTGCATTTCGCCGCGCGCGTGAATTTCAAAAGCGCCGGCCGTCTCGGTCTCGTTCATTTGCAACGACACGTTACCGCGCGTTTCGCGGACGAGCCGGTCGCGCAAATGGCGTGCGGTAACGAATTTTCCTTCGCGTCCCGCAAACGGCGAGTCGTTCACCAATATTCGCATTCGAATCGTTGGGGGATCGATATCGACAAATTGCAATGGCTCGCGATCGATCTGATCGGTCAGTGTTTCACCGATGTAAACGTCCTCAAAACCGGTCAAGCCAACAATGTCTCCGGCGCTGGCATGTTTAATTTCGATTTGATCCAGCCCGGAGTGCGTGAACAAAGCGGTCACCGTAGCGTTTTCGCGGCGATCGTCACGGTGAATGCAAACGACGGAGTCACCGACGCTGACTCGCCCGCTCACGATCCGCCCAATCGCGATCCGGCCGAGGTAATCGCTATAATCGAGATTGGAAACGAGCATTTGAAAAAACGGCTGGCTTGAAATCTTGGGAGGCGGCACATACCGGACGATCGCCTGAAAAAGCGGCGTCATGTCGGTCGAATTGTCATCGAGCTCGCGGCTGGCGTGTCCTTCCTTCGCGCTGGCATAAATGATCGGGAAATCGAGCTGCTGGTCGGTAGCCTTCAATTCGAGGAACAAATCGAAAACCATGTCGAGCACTTCGTGCGGGCGAGCATTCTCCCGGTCGATTTTGTTAATCACCACGATCGGCTGGGCGTGGTTTTCAAGCGCCTTGCGCAAAACAAAACGAGTCTGCGCCTGCGGTCCATCATGGGCATCGACCACCAGCAGCACGCCATCCACCATTTTCATGATCCGCTCGACCTCGCCACCAAAATCGGCGTGGCCAGGCGTATCAACGATGTTGATTCGGTATCCGTTCCACTGAAACGAAGCGTTTTTGGCCCGGATGGTAATTCCCTTTTCCCGCTCAAGATCCATCGAGTCCATCACCCGTTCGGCCACCTTCTGATTGCTGCGAAAAGTACCGGATTGGCGCAGCAATTGATCGACCAGCGTCGTCTTGCCGTGATCAACGTGCGCAATAATGGCGATGTTACGGATTTTATCCATGGAGGAAGGTCTCACGCGAGTGCGGGAGCAGCGGGGAAGCTACTACGGCTGCCGAATATGGTCAACCGGCGTCGATTCAAAGAGACTCAAAGAGACCCAGGATCGCCATTCAGAACGTTTCGTGGTCGGATTGATAGAGGCCTAAAAAAAAGTGGGTCGCCGAAATCGGCGACCCACTCTCAGATGACGTACTTACAAAACCCTACGGGGACGCTGCCGCAACAACGTCGCTCACGAATGTCGCGCCGTTCGGCGTGCCCAGGCCAGTCACGTTATCCCAGCCGGGACCTGTGCTCAGCGATGTGTCTGTCCCAAACGACAACGCGAACCAGCGGGTTGAAAAAGGACTGTTATACAACGCGCTGAAAAACTGCGTCGTCGGTGGCTCGGGTTGGACCAGCGCTGTCGCACTCCAGGAAACCGGAGGACTCGGCGGGGCCTTGACCACCCCGGTCACGTTAGTCGGGGAGCTCACAGCCGTCACATCGATAATCGCGCCCTCCGGAAGTCCATAAAGGAGCGGTGCAGCCTGCCCAAGTGGCCCCAGGCCACTGTTTATTGCCGCTTGATTCGTGATCGCCCAAAGGCCGGAGAACATCGGACAAGAGAGGCTGGTGCCTCCGATTACTTCCACATCCGTCCCGTCGGCAGGATTGCCGTCTGGCGAGATGAAGATCTCGACCCCGGTGTATGGATCAGCATTCATCGCGATGTCCGGCGTCTGACGGAACGAACCACCCAACGCTGCTTGATACCCAGGTAACGGGTAAACAGTGCTGGCTCCCCCGCCCGCTCCGAATTGGAAGCCAAGAATCAGAGGCGGTACCACTGGCGGATTCGGCGAGACATCGGCGATTCGCGTAAGGTTGGTTCCCCATCCAGTTTGCATGGTGATTGTTCCGTTGGACAAAAACGTACTGGTGCCGCCAACGCCCGTGGCAAACGGAGAATCAGCATTCGCTCCTGCGGATGTTGAAGGAATGCCAAAGTCATCGGTGTCCAGTATAAGATTATCACCGCTGTCCCCCGTGGAGACATCGTGGTTGATACCCAAGGCGGCAGCCATCTCTGAAATTCCGTTCTCAACCACCAGCTCTGCCGGATCTTCTACCACCAGAACTACCTCTGGAATTCCAAAACTATTTGAAATCACGTTTCCCAATTGATTCTCGATCGCAAAAAGATTCGCCAGATCGAGGTTCGTAAACGAGTTGTCTGCGCCCAGCACCAGGGCAATGTTCGCGCCCGGGGCAATCGAGTGGGCCCATTGAACGTCAAGCGTGGTTTCGTCGTTCCAACCGCACGTGCCACCAGGACAAGATGCAGGACCGGTGGGATAGTAAATCGTGAAATTCGTGGCTGTCAGCGCAGGCAGTCCATTATAGGCTGAAAACAGGTTCGAGTCGTCCGTAATCGAGTCGGAGCCAAAGGCATCAACGATCACAACCGTCTGGCCGGTACCGTCCAAACCGTGGCTATAGAGTGGTTTCAGGCCATACGCAGTTTGCATTTCTTTCGGATCGTAGCCGCATGGCGGCAGATTTGGCGGAGGGGCGTTGATGTTCGATCCGTATCGGTTGCCGGTGTAGGTCGCTTTCGGGAACTTTCCTGGCGCCCCTTGAGTGACGAAGTTAAGTGTCTGGGTTCCATGCAAGCAGTTCCCGCTGAAGAAAAGTCCATCAGGACCGACCGAGGAAGGTTTGACCGCTGCGTAAGGCTTACCGGTTGACGGATCCGTGGCACGGACCGCATGCGATTGATATCCAAGATCGCTTAATCCCTGCACCGCAGCCACGAACGCACCCGCCGGTCCGTTGACGGTAGCCTTGGATGCGGGCACGCGGTGGACCGCTCCGTTGACCATCGCGCGATTGATCTGAACATTGAAGGCACTCTGCGCGGCCCCCACCGTTCCCGTTGCCATCACGTAGTGATTAAACTTGTCAGTTGCCGTAACGGTCATGTTGTTGGCAGAGAGGTAATCGCGCACGGCACCCGCCTGGTCTGCGGTAGGAGCGAATTGAGCTCGGTACTGATCCATGGTCAGAAAACGATGATAGTTAGGCGAACTTTTGTCATACATTTGCCTAACCAAGGCATCCAGGCCCGCCTTGTTGGAAAAATTCAACCAAACAGTGACGGTAATCTGTTTGTTTGTATCCTCGGGGCCCAGGTTCGGGTTCGCTCCCGACTGCGCGGTTAGCTTATTTGAAGGAATCGCCAGCGCGGCGAATAAGGTAATCGCGCAAGCGAACAGTAACACCGACCCAATCAGTTTTAGTGTTTTGGATTTTGCGTTCATAATGATAATAGTTAACAGCTTTTCTTACATCGGTATGCTGACCAGATTGGCGCGAAAAAGTCAAGCATCGTTTCTCGTTTTTCCGCAAGCGAAGTAACGAGAATACAGCCCCCTCTCGAGGGGGACTTAGAACGTAATATGTAATCCTGCAGCGGGTGGAACTATCGCCGGGCGTAGTGGCCGTGGACCCAGTGGTGATGGGCACCCCAGTGACCCGGAACCCAAACCAAATACGCGCCGCCGGCCCAATAGCCTGGGCCGTGAACATAATACGGCTGATCGCCTACTTCGACGTTGACCACGACAGCATTCGACGTTGACGCGACACTGCACAGGCAAAACAACGCGGCAAAAAACATTGCTATTTTTTTCATGATTTTTCCTCCGTCATAAGGCTGAACGTGTTTCATTTAACGCCCTCCAGATTGGATTGCACGCTTTTTTGCACGCGTTCAGCCAAGCCGGCAGAACGTTTTCGGTCTCAAACCAAGACTGGCGTAGTGGCTGCCGGCTCGAGCCACTTGCCGTGTTCACGAATCAAGTCTTTGAGTCGGTCCACCGCTTCCGCTTCCGGAATGTTGAACTTTACCGGAGTTTTCCCGACGTAAAGGTTCACTTTCCCCGGCGCACCACCAACGTAACCGAAATCCGCGTCGGCCATTTCGCCCGGGCCGTTCACGATGCAACCCATGATTGCAATCTTAACACCTTTCAAATGCGAGGTGGCAGCTTTGATCTTCGCGGTCGTCGTTTGCAAATTGAACAGCGTCCGGCCACACGACGGGCAGGCGACATAATCGGTTTTGAAAATTCGCGAGCCGGCCGCCTGGAGAATGTTGTAGCTTAATCGCAGCGCCTGTCCCGGCGCTTCCTCGCCTTGAATCAAAACGGCATCGCCAATTCCGTCGCAAAGGAGCGAACCAACGTTTGTCGACGCGATCAGCAGAGTCTCGAGGAAATCCTTACCAGGGACACCGCCCGGCTCCTCCCCTGCTACAAACGTGTCTTTCAGGAGAATCGAGTGCCGCGATTGCAATTTTGCGGCCAGCAATCGGAAGGCCGCGATCACCGGAAGATCGAGATCATCTTTCACCGTGATAAATTGCGATAGACTCTCGGAATTTAGTTTTGAAATCGCCGTCTCATCGCGCGGATCGATTTCAATAATTCCGGCAGCCTGATAAACGATCTCTGGCTTGTAATCGCCCATCCGGTCGACTTTGTGCGCGATTTTGTCGAATTGTTCCTGCCTAACGACTACGCGAATCAGCTCTTCGCCGCCGATTCGCACGCCCTCGCGCTCGATTGTTTCCGTCCCCCGCCGCTGATAAGAGAACGGATCGAAGGAGAGTTCCACATTTGGCGTCAAAGGTTCAGCGCCCGCGCTTTTTTCGACCATCTCGATCAGTGCTCTCGCCACCGGAATTTCATGCGGGCTATCTTCAGTAAGCGAAACGCGAATCGTGTCCCCAATTCCATCAGCCAGGAGCGAGCCGATTCCAATCGCGCTTTTAATTCGCGCATCCTCGCCTTCACCTGCCTCCGTCACGCCCAGATGAAGCGGATAATTCCAATCCGGTCCGAGCTCGCCTAATCTGGCAACGAGCAAGCGATAGGCTGCGATCATGATTTTCGGATTGCTCGCCTTCATCGAGAAGACGAAATCGTGATAATCGCGATCACGCGCGATCCGGGCGAATTCGAGCGCGCTCTCCACCATTCCCAACGGCGTGTCGCCGTATCTATTTAGAATGCGATCGCTCAGCGACCCATGGTTGGTCCCGATCCGCATCGCGACGCCGCGCTCCTTGCAAAGATCGACCAACGGGGCGAACCGCTCACGAATTCGGCCCAGCTCGGCGGCGTATTGCTCGTCGGTATATTCGCGAATGACGAACTTTTTCGAATCGGCGTAATTGCCAGGATTGATCCGCACTTTTTCGACCCATTTTGCCGCCTCCATCGCCGCTTCCGGCTTGAAATGGATGTCGGCCACAATCGGCACATCGCAGCCGCGCGCGCGCAAACCCTTCACAATGTTTTCCAGATTGCGGGAATCTTTCACCGTCGGCGCGGTGATTCGTACGATTTCACAACCAACATTCGCCAATTCGATGGTCTGCTGAATGGACATTTCGGTGTCCATCGTGTCGCAGGTAATCATCGATTGGACACGGATCGGATTGTCACCGCCGATTCCAACATTCCCGACCCGCACTTCGCGGCTCTTGCGGCGCTCCCGCCGAAATGGATTCGTGCAAAACTTCACGATCAGAAATCTTACGGAGCGAAGTCAGCCGTGCAACGCTGTCTGCAGGCTATTCTTGCGTGGATTTCGGCACTTGCGATTTCGGCAAAAATCTTGGCGCATCACGGTGACCAAAGATCGGCAGGTCCTGGACGTCGAAAAATGCGATGTAGACCATGAAACCGATGATCAAGACGGCGCACACCGTCTGTACAACTTCGAGTACCCGCATGTTGACCGGTCGGCGCCGTACTCCCTCGACCAGCGCGAGCAGAATGTGGCCCCCGTCGAGCACCGGAATCGGTAACAAATTCAGCAAAGCGAGGTTGATATTGAGCACGACGCTGAACCAGAGCGCCATTCGCCAGCCTTCCCTGTTTTCGAACATCACATAATAGACGCGCAACATCATCACTGGCCCGCTCATGTGTTGCAGCTTCACGTCCGATTTCGGCGACGCGACCGCTCCAATGGTATTCACGATCGAGAGTACGCCCGCACGAATCTGTTCGGCCGGCGGCGGATGTTTCACGGTCATGTTGCCATATTGATCGAGCGTGATTCCAAACTGGTCTGCCCACGAAATGCCAATTCGCGCGACAGCCTCGTCCTGCGGAATTTCCGGCGTGACCTGCAGGTCGCGTCGCATTCCATCTCGTAAAATCGATATTGTCACCGGTTTGCCGGCATGAGCTTCGATGACCTCGGCGAACGCCAACGTGCTCTTGGTCACTCGTCCATCTACTGCCAGGACCACATCGCCCGGTCGCAAACCGGCACGTTCAGCCGGACTGTCTTTCGACACCGCCTCGATCTTTGCGTCGCCCGGTTCGAATGGGAGCTGAACCGGTGCCCTGTTGCGTTCAACTGTCAGAGTAACCGGCTCGTTCGGGTGATCTCGCAGGTACTCTGCTATGCCGATGATTTCGTAAAGAGGTTTTCCATTAATCGCGATGATCTTGTCGTTAGGTCGAAGACCGGCTCTCGCGGCAGGTCCCTTCGGATCTACCTTCGCGATAACTGGAGTCTCAGCCGGCAAAATTCCGACCTCGCGAAATCCTTTGCGCATCCAGGGCTTTGTCGGTGGAACAATGGGGCGGACCTCGAATGTCTTCGTTTCCGCCTGTCCATTCACCAGCCGCTCAACCGTGATCGAAATTGTGTCCGCTTCGCTTCGAACAACCCGCCACTGAATGCTGTCATCGCTCATTCCCCCAAATCGCGTCACTCGATGATGATCAACCGAAAGAATTTTATCACCCGCCATTAGCCCGGCTTTCGCGGCCGGATAGTCCGGCACGACGTAGCCCACGGTGGTAGTCGCTTCCGATTCGCTGACCGGCCGCCCAACTGCCCAGATGATTACCGCGAAAACCACCGCCAGCAAAAAACTGAAAAGCGGCCCGGCAAACGCGACAATGATTTTGTCGAGCGCGGAAATCTTGGGCAACTTGGCTCGATCGATGTCGGCTTTGCCTTCGATGATATCCATCGGCGCAAGTTGCGGCAAAGCGACGAATCCTCCGAACGGGAGCGAGCCTAACGAGTATTGGACGCCATTGATCGTTTTCTTCCAGAGCGGTTTGCCAAACCAGATTCCGAATTTTTCGATGAACAGCCCGCGCCAGCGAGCCGCCAGAAAATGCCCTATTTCGTGCACGACGATCAGCAGGTTGAAAAGAACCAGCACTTCCAAGAGGATGAAAATGACGCGGATGACCTGCAGAATCATGAGCAGCTAGTGTTTATTCCCGACAAGCCGGCCCGCTTCCTCGCGCGCCCATTGATCGGCCCGCAATATCGCATCGAGATTGGGATGCGCAACGCTGACATGCCGGTCCATCACTCGGCCAACTGTTCCCCAGATTTCCGAAAAGCGAGCTCTTCCGTTCAAAAATCCCGCGACTGCAACTTCGTTCGCCGCATTTAGTACCGCTGGGAGAGTACCGCCCGTTTCGCCGGCGCGGCGGGCGAGATTGAGCGCAGGAAAATCCGCATAACGCGGCGGAAAAAACTCCAGCTTCGACAACTTTGAAAAATCGAGCGGCGGCAAACTGTTCGGCACGCGATCAGGCCAGGTGACGGCATATTGAATTGGAAAACACATGTTTGAGTAGCTCATCTGGGCGAGAGTCGAGCCGTCAGCGAACTCGACCATCGAATGCACGACGCTTTGAGGATGAATAATCACGTCCACCCGGTTCATCTCCACACCAAAAAGCCAGTGCGCTTCAATCATTTCGAGACCCTTGTTGAAAAGCGTCGCTGAATCGATCGTGATCTTTGGGCCCATGTTCCAAGTCGGATGCTTCAACGCTTGTTCGACCGTGACCTGGGAGAGTTCATTCGCCGGCGTTTCTCGGAATGGGCCGCCGGATGCCGTTAAGATAATCCGCCGAATTTCCGACGAGCGGCCATCGAGACACTGGAAAATCGCATTGTGCTCGGAATCGACCGGCAAAACATGAACACCATTCTCACGCGCTTCGCGCATGACGATCTCGCCCGCCATCACCAGAATTTCCTTGCTCGCAATGGCGAGGTCTTTTCCCGCCTCAATCGCAGCCAACGCGGGACGCAATCCGCCTGTCCCGACGATCGCCACCAGCACCATGTCGGCATTCGTTAGGCAAGCAATCTCGCGCAGACCTACTTCACCTGAGAAAATTTGCGGTTGGTAATCGAGCGCGCGCCGCAGGATGCCGACCTTTGATTCGTCGACCAGACAAACTGATTCGGCCCGGGTCTGGTTAGCCGCCGCCGCCAATTTTTCGGCATTGCGGTTCGCCGCCAGGCCAACAATCTCCATCTGGTCCGGGATGTCGCGGGCGACCTTGAGCGTGCTCTCGCCAATCGAGCCGGTCGCGCCCAAAACGACAACGCGTTTACGTTTCATTTTCTTCGGAACCTCGCACAAGGGTCACGGCGGTTCACAGTGGATAAACATGTATTTTCAGAATCGTCGCAAGTCGTGGTGTGCTTTCTCGACGTTGTCTCAGGACCAATTTTCAGGGGACGCGGATCACCAGGCGCATGTAAAAAAACAAAAGCGGCGCGGTGAAAAGGAGACTATCGATTAAATCCAGCGCTCCGCCGATTCCCGGGAGCAGGTTTCCGGAATCTTTCACGCCGGTGCTTCGCTTGACGATTGATTCCGCCAGATCGCCGACCACTGCCGCGAAGCCGAGCATCAGACCAAGAATCGTCGCGTGCGTCCAGTTCAACATCGACAAATGGCCCGGCATTAATTTGAACAGCGCCAGGCTGCAAAGTAAAGCAAAGGCCAGCGCGCCGAAAAACCCTTCCCATGTCTTTTTGGCACTGATTTGCGGAGTCATTTGATGGCGACCAATCAAACTGCCAGTCAGATACGCCCCCATGTCGCTAAACTTGGTAACCGCGATCAAATACAAACAATAAAATTGTCCGGTGACCGCACCGCTGGCGGAGCGCGGCGTCAGATAAAGAATCTTGGTCACGAAATTGAAGAGCCAGATGACATAAAGCAACCCAAACAAGGTGTAAGCCATGGTCTGCAATGGCTCATCATGCCGCAGCCGCGCGAACATCTGTCGCGCAAAAACCGTCAGCAGAAAAAAAAGCAACACCGCGATCTCGAAGTCGTATGAGGCGGCCGGACCAATTTTTGAGAAGTAATAAAAACTTCCAACCAGCATGATTGCGCCGCAGATCATCCCGATAAATTTGAAATTCGGCAGGCCGTCCCGGTCGAGCATCCGATAGAACTCCCAAAGGGCGAGCAGTCCGCAGGCGCTGATCAGTAGCCAGAACAGAAGTTCGAACCCGGAAAATGCGATCAGGAGCGCGATCGACCAGAGCGCAATCGTGCTGACAAATCGCAGGATGAATGCGGAACGCCGCGTTTCACCGGCCGGGGTCGATTGTTCAAGCGTAGCGGGCATGAGCTACGATTGTCCCGAGACGCGGCAACTTTGTCTATAGATTAACAAGGCGTTTTTTCAGATTGGTTTTTCAGCAACGAATCTGGGTGAATCTGCGAAATCTGTGGATAGCTTCTCTTTGTGCAAAATACGATGAAGGCGGTCGTGAAAGCGAAAGCCGAGCCGGGTTTGTGGCTTGAGGAAGTTCCGGTCCCGGAAATTAAAGGCGACGATGTCCTAATTCGCGTGCTCAAAACGTCGATCTGCGGGACCGACGTACATATATATAACTGGGATGCTTGGGCCCAGAAAACAATCCCGGTGCCGATGACGATCGGCCACGAGTTCGTTGGAGCGGTCGAGCGAGTTGGCGATCAGGTAAAAGGTTTTTCCAGGGGCGACCTTGTCGTCGGCGAAGGTCACATCACTTGCGGGCATTGCCGGAATTGTCTCGCTGGCCGGCGTCATCTTTGTCCGAACACTCAAGGGGTGGGCGTAAACCGGCCCGGCGCGTTTGCCGAGTTCGTCGCCATTCCGCAATCGAATTGCTGGCACGCCGATCCCTCGATCTCGCTCGACGTACTCTCCTGTTTCGATCCGTTAGGCAACGCTGTTCACACTGCCCTTTCGTTCGATCTCGTCGGCGAAGATGTGCTGATCACGGGGGCAGGACCGATCGGTTGCATGGCAATCCCGATCTGCAAACATGCTGGCGCGCGCCATGTCGTTGTTACCGATGTAAATCCTTACCGGCTCGAGCTTGCCCGTAAAATGGGCGCAACGCTGGCGTTAGATGTGCGTACCGACAAGCTTGCCGATGCGATGAAGAAGCTGGAAATGAAAGAAGGCTTCGATGTTGCGCTGGAAATGTCCGGAAACCCGAAAGCGTTCGACGACATGCTGCCGAACATGTTTCACGGCGGCAAGATCGCGTTGTTAGGCATCATGCCCGGTACGGCCGCGATCGATTGGAATCTGGTGGTATTTAATCAACTAACAATCAAAGGTATTTACGGCCGCGAGATGTACGAAACCTGGTACAAAATGACGGCGCTTATCCAATCGGGGGTCGATATCTCACCGGTGATTACCCATCGATTCCCCTACACTCAGTTCAAGGAAGCGATTGAGCTGATGAAGTCCGGTAACTCCGGAAAAATCGTGCTCAATTGGGACCGACGCTGATCGTGTAGTCGATCTGGCGGTCGACAGAATTATCGCGGCCTAGCTCGAGAGCGCGTTTGCTTTCTTCAGTTCGCTTATCGTAGCACGCAACTCCGCTGTCCGTTCGCGAACGGACTCCTCGAACGCAGCACGTTGGTTATCGAGCAGTAAATGCGCCCGCCGGCTTTTGAGAAGATTATGAATACGTAAGGCGACCTCGATATGGTCGAACGGCTTAAGGAGAAAGTCTGTCGCTCCTGCCTCGAGCGCGCGCCGCTTCGCTTCATCATTTGTATCCGCGGTTAGGACAACGACCGGCAAAAAGTCACCATCATCCTCGGCCCGAAGCGAATTAAGGATGGCGAAGCCATCCGGCTCCGGCATCATCAAGTCGAGCAAAATCAGATCAGGCTGAAACTTCGTGCAACAATCGAGTGCGAGTTTGGAATCCGTGACCGATTCAATCCGAGTGTAACCATTCTCCATCAAGATGTCCTGCAGTAGCGCGATGTTCGCCGGTGCGTCGTCTATCACCAGAATCTTCATTTTGGCGAGTTCCGCCGAATCCCCATAACAGTAACGTAATGTGCTCATAATAGGTTGGACGACGCGGCGACCGCGGAGGTTTTTCGATCGTTGGCCGCAAAAGTTGTATCCAGAACACGGAAGAATTCGACCACATCGAGGGGTTTAGCCAAGTAAGCATCCGATCCCGCTTTCGTCAGCCGCTGGATCTGATGGGCCGTGGCATCGGCGCTGATGACAACGACCGGAATGTTGCGAGTCCTTTCAGATGATTTTAACTCTGAAAGCACTTCGCGCCCATCGATATCCGGTAGATGAACATCGAGCAAGATCAGATCGGGTGAATGCTGTCGTGCCAAGTCGAGCCCGAGCCTGCCTTTCATGGCAGTAAGCAGTTCGATTTCTGGGCGCTCCTCCATGAGTTGCTCCACTAAAGTTAAATTCGAAACGTTGTCCTCGACGTACAGAATTTTGCGATTCGTCACTTTGACATCGCCACCTGCGTCGACCGCTCTAATCCTCCGCGACGACGGATTTTCTAAGGGCGACTGACTGCGGGGGAGTTCGATCCAGAAAGTGCTGCCTCCGCCAACCGTGGTCTCAACGCCGATGCAACCGCCCATCGCCTGCATCAGACGCTGCGAAAGTGCAAGACCGAGACCGGTTCCTTCTACGTTCGACTGCTCGGCGCCCAAACGATCGAATGGTCTAAATAGTCGATCGAGTTTTTCGCTTGGAATTCCGGGGCCGGTGTCCTGAACAAAAATCCGAACGTTCTGATTGCCGTTGGTGTTCTGGGAAACAGTAACGGATCCTGAAATCGGAGTATACTTCACCGCGTTCGTTAACAGGTTAAGCAAGACTTGCTTAAATCGCTGACGGTCCGCCAGGACGAATACCGAACTGTCGAAGGACGCATCAGCCGAAAGCTGTATGCTGCGCTCCGCAGCCAGCGGACGCATCAGGTCGAGCGCCTCAATCAGAGCATCGGCGGCGCGAACGGGTTCGAGCGAAAGCTGCATTCGGCCTGATTCGATCCGACTAATATCGAGAACTTCGTTGATTAGCCCAAGGAGATGTTTTCCGGCGTTTAAGATGTACTGAATGCGAGTGCGCTGCGTTTCGCTCGGACTTTGCCGTTCCAATAATTGCCCGAATCCGAGAATCGCGTTCAGAGGGGTACGCAGCTCGTGACTGACGCGCGAAAGAAATTCGCTTTTGGCTCTGTTTGCCCGCTCTATTTCTGCAACGCGTTTCTGTTGCGTGATATCTTCGACCGTTCCTTCATAATAGGCTATCGCCCCGCTCGCATCTCGAACGCAGCGGGCGTTGGCACAGACCCAAATTTTGCTGCGATCTTTGCGATAGACTTCGGACTCAAAGAGCTCCACGAATCCCTGCGTTTCAATCAGCTGCTTGAATTCGTCCCGGCGCGCCGGGTCGACGTATAAAACTTCACCGATGTTGGCAATCGCCATGAATTCTTCGGTCGAGTCGTATCCGTACATTCGCGCCAGTGCAGGATTTGCGCTGAGACATTTTCCGTCTGGAGTCGTCTGAAACATCCCTTCAATGGCATCCTCAAATATCAGTCGATACTTCTCTTCCGCTTTGCGCAAAGCGCTGTCTTGCGATTGGATCTGGGCCAACATTTGATTGAAAGCGTCCGTCAAAAGGCCTACCTCATCGCCGCACACTTTGGTTGCACGGACGGAGTAATCCTTGTGATCTGCGATGGTACGCGCGGTGGCAGCGAGCCGAAGAACAGGCGTGGTAATAAAATGTAAAAATCGATTCGAAAGAAGGAACGCTAGCAGAAGCGAGGCAGCGAGAACTAAAGCGAAGATGCCGCCATAAAGTTTAAGCAGCTGCGACGTCATGGCGTGTAAGTCAGCCAACAGGTAAAGCGTGCCCTCCTCCTTCCCACTGACAACCACCGGCTGCGCGAACAGAATCCGATTGCCGTTGATCTGAGCACCCGATTTTAGACGCGCCGCGTTGATTACGGATTCATCCCGCATCAGACCAAAAGAGGCCAACCTATCTCCGTCCAGCAATTGAAGATGTGCACTGACGATCTGCGGCATGGTCCGGAGTCCGCCGAGAATTTGCTTGGCGGCGTCCTCATCCTTAAACAAGACCGCTGCCGCGCAATTATGCGCGGTCACTTCACCAACGACTGCGAGTTCGTGGGTGGATTGTTGTTTAAGGGTATAGGCTTGAAAACAGAATAGCCCCGCAAATGCGAATAGCAGCGCGATTCCTGCAATTAGCATGATGACAAGCGTGATTTTTTGTCGGATCGGCAGATCTCGCAGATTTCCCATTGGTGATGATGTTAGTTATCTTGCCGCTTCCGTCGTTTGTCGCTGTTCCGGCAAAACGCAGTTTCAGGGATACACGGAGCGTCAGAGACGGATACAAATTGCGGAGAGTCCATAGAACACGTTCTGGAATCGTCCTTTTCTTTCCAAGCAGCAATCGTGCTACCTAGCGCCGAAAGGCGGACCCGCAGTCATTTTGGAACATGGCTTGCTTCTCTGACGGCTGCGGTGGGGGCCGCTTAACTGGTTACACACTCTAAAGGTCTGGCAGAACGTTGAGAATCCTAATGAACCTTCACCCAAACGAACTCGAAACACCGCCAACGGGCGAAGCGGGAATTCGAAAGCAGTCTGCCGAGTGCGGCAACTCCGCAGATTTCAATTTCCGGAGTGAGCATTTCCTGACCACTGCGGTCGTAATTGCGATCGCATTGGCACTGGGTTTCGGATTTTGGAGCCTGTGGAGCCGACTGGCACCGGAGATAACCCCTCCCGCATCCCCAGAGGCCGCCTACGTAGCTTCCTTCCCGGAGAAAAGCATCGCCGTGCTTCCTTTCCAGGATCTTAGCCAGGTTAAAGAGAACAATTTCATCGCCGAGGGCGTGCAGGACGACATCCTCATGGCTCTTTCGAAAGTGGGCGATCTAAAAGTGATTAATCGCACTTCCGCCAACGCATTCCCTCCAAGCAGTGCACGCGACTTGAGCGAAATCGCCAAAAGCCTTGGAGTGGCTTTTCTCCTAGAGGGTAGTGTCCAGCGCAGCGGCGAAAAAATGCAGATCATTGCTAAACTGACCGATGCTCGAAGAGGTACCCTATTATGGACCCAGACCTATGAACGCAATCTGACCGATATCTCGGAGATTCAGACTGCGCTGGTCGAACGAGTTGCCTCCGAACTCGAGGCGACCATTTCCCCAAAAGAAAGAGCCGCCATTGCCGAGGGCCCGACCACAGACATTCTGGCTTACGGCCTGTACGTCCGCGCTAAGGATCTGATCGAGAGTGCCTCTTTCGCTGCTCAAATCAACGAAAAGCTAACTCAGGCTATTCAACTGCTCGATCAAGCCGTCGAACGCGACCCGAATTTTTACCTCGCCTATTGCCAGTCAGCCGCAGCCCACAATTACCTTTACTTTTTTGGTCTGGATCATACTCCTCGCCGGCTCGGGCTGGCGGAGGCGGCGCTCAAGACTGTCATTCGACTCCGTCCAGATGCAGGGGAGACCCATTTTGCCAAGGCGAATTTCGCCTACCGGTGCCATCTCAATTACGATGAAGCCCGCGCCGAACTCGCCCTCGCCCAGCGCGTCCTTCCCAATAACTCGCAAATCTTCGAGCTGACCGGATACATCGACCGACGACAAGGTATGTGGACCGAATCGGCCCGTAGCTTGCAAAGAGCTTTCGGACTCGATCCGCGCAATGTTTTTCTGCTCCAACAGATCGCGTTGAGTTATCAGGAGTCCCGCCAGTTTGGGGCCATGGCCGGAGCGCTTGATCGCGCGCTCGACCTCAGCCCGCGCGATGTTGATACTCGCGTAACGCGCGCTCTGCTCGAACTTGAGTGGCGTGCTGACACGCAGCCACTCCACCAGATGATCGACACGCTGTTGGCCGAAAATCCGGCGACGGCCAGTGATGTGTCAGACCCATGGCTGTATCTCTCTTTGTGCGAACGCGATCAGGCAAGTGCCTCGCGTGCGTTAGCTGCGATCCCGCAAGATGGTATTGCCACCGATCTGAATTTTCCGCGCGCCTGGTGTGAAGCCCTCGTCGCCCGTGCCAAGGGAGACGCTGCTGGTGCCCACGATGCCTTCCTGGCGGCCCGCGCAGAGGCGGAAAAGACGGTGAACGCGCAACCTGATTACGGTCCCGCTATCATGGTTCTCGGACTAATCGATGCCGGACTTGGACGTAAGGAGGAAGCGCTCCGCGAGGGCGCGCGCGCGATCGAGCTGCTGCCGATTACCAAAGACGCAATCGATGGCGCCGAGATAATGAAGTATCTCGGTGTCATCTATGCCTGGACCGGCGAGAAAGATCTCGCCATTCAACAAGTGGCGGCGACGCTGAAAATCCGAAGCACTCTAAGTTACGGCAACTTGAAGTTGCATCCGAATTGGGATGCCCTGCGTGGCGACCCCCGCTTTGAGAAAATTGTGGCCGATCTCGCCCCAAGAACCTCCCAGAAATGAGCGTGTCCGGATCTAGTTGATGCGCACTGCCACTCGTTCAAGTGGCCGACATTCTCAAGAACGCGAAGGCGCGATCCAAAACGAGTTCGTTTGCAGGGAATGGCAATCGGCTGTGAAACCGCCAAAAACCGGGTCAATATAGTTTATTGCAGCGCGGCGGCTTCTTGACCGCGGCCTTCCAGTTCAAGCACCATGCGTTTGATGTGCTTGTAGTTCTGGTGCGATTGCAGCAGCTGCAAACTTTCCTGCGGATCGCCCCAATGCAGAACCTGGATCGGTTCCTCGCGCGCGCCCCACGCGTTCATATCGCGCGGAGTGGCCATGTAGAGGTCGATCGTGTTGCGGCCGCTCAAGGCCCAGCCGTAATCTTCGACTCGATAAATTTGCCCGGTTGAGAGTAATCGGAAGGTTGTTCCCATCGGCCAGCGCGACCAATCCGCGGCTGCGCTCCCGATCCGCGGCGGTTTATTCACCGCAATTGCCCGTTTTGCTCCGCGAACTGTTTTGGTCGTGCGCGTACTGGCGGTTGTCACCGTTGTCCTGGTCGAT
>DASPUI010000061.1:0-9122 GCA_035622995.1 Chthoniobacterales bacterium | reverse complement strand
CGTCGGCGGTTGCGTTCCGGAACGAAAAGGCATCGTGCTTTCGCTCATGCGAATGAATCGCATCAAGGAAATCAACTCCGCGGACTCGGTTGCGATCGTCGAGCCGGGCGTCGTCACCGCCGATTTAAAAACGGCCGCGCGCGAGCAGAAACTATTTTATCCACCCGATCCCGCCAGCATGAAGGATTGCAGTATTGGCGGCAACGTCGCGACGAATGCCGGCGGCCCGCGTTGTTTGAAGTACGGCGTCACCCGAAATTACGTCATCGGCCTCGAAGTCGTTTTGGCAAACGGGGACATTTTGCGAACGGGTGGACGGGTCCACAAAAACAAAACAGGCTTTGATTTAGTCGGCTTGTTGGTCGGTTCGGAAGGATTGCTCGCGATCACCACCGAAATTACGTTGCGCCTGTTGCCGCTCCCGCCCGCGCGCGCAACCTTGTCAGCCGCATTCGCGAAAATGTCGCACGCCGCTGCGGCCGTTCAGGAAATTTTTGCGAACGGTTTTTTGCCTTCTTCACTTGAAATCGCCGACAGCTTCACCCTCGAAGCCGCGCGAAAAGACCTGGGCAAGGCAATCGTGCCGCAAGGCAGCGCACATTTGCTGGTCGACCTCGATGGACAACTAGAAAGCGTGCGCAGTGAGGCGGAGTCGATTCGCAAACTCCTCGTCGGCAAAGATCCAAACGCGCTGGAAATGGCGACCGGCGAAGAGGAATGCGAAAAACTGTGGGCGTTGCGCCGGCAGTTCAGCAATTCATTGCGCGCGACCGGCCTGACGAAACTGAATCAGGATGTTGTCGTTCCGCGCAGTCACATTGTTGATCTGGTTGAATTTGCTGAAAATCTCTCCGCTCGTTCAGGGTTTCCAATCGCCTGTTTCGGCCATGCCGGCGACGGGAACATTCACGTCAACATCATGGCCGATCGATTCAATCGTGACGCCGGCGTTCGCGAAAACGTCGAGCACGCGCTAGATGAGCTTTTCGCGCAGGTTTTGGGGTGGGGCGGCGTCATCACGGGCGAACATGGAATCGGTCTGGCGAAAAAACGCTGGTGGCCGGAGGCAACCAGCGAAGTAGTGCGCGATTTGCACCGAAGGCTCAAATCAACCCTCGATCCGGACGGAATTTTAAATCCCGGAAAATTCATTTGACCTGGGTCAAAGATAGCGCACATTAGCCCCTCTTTTTGCAGGCCTGTTCGTTTCCATAGGCGCAAACCGCTGGTGACAAACGAATGGGAGTGAGACGTTGCTTCTGACTCTTAGCGCCTGCTTCCCGCACTATGAAATCAGGAACTATTATTTCGGTTGTTTGGCTGTCAGCCGTGTCGGCGCTTTTTGTCCGTTCGCTCGAAGGCGAAACTAGCGGTGCGAATTCGAAACCTCTGTATTCGCCTGCCAGGGGAATTGTAAGCCTCGTTTCGCTGGCCGTCGCACCGGCGCACCTCCTGTCGGGAGGAGCGAAGAACAGTGAGCGCTATCCCTGGAAAAAACAGATTGTCACGACGGTCTTCTGGATTGGCGAATCTCCGAGCGGAAACAATCCAGTCCCGAATCGTTCCAGTTCCTGGGACAAAAATTGGGCGTACAACTACGGTGGTTTTGATGATCCGAATCCTTCTCGCAGACAGGATTATGTGCCGGTAAAATTTACCCCACGACAAAATCCGTTTTACTGCGCATTGCCCTACAACGACAAATGTTCCAACGGACATCGGCCGGAAGCGGCGCAGATCATTCCATGGTTCAAGGAAGCATATCAAGGCCCGGCCGTTTCAGTCTGCAAAGATCGATGGATCGCGATTCGAAAAGGCGAACGGACGGTTTATGCCCAATGGGAAGATGCCGGGCCATTTCGAACCGATCATTGGCAATACGTTTTCGGCAATGAGCGGCCGAAACCGAACTTAAATCGCGGGGCGGGACTCGATGTTTCGCCGGCGGTGCGCGATTATCTCGGCTTGCAGGAGACGGACGTGACCGACTGGAAATTTGTCGACTTCAACGAAGTGCCACGCGGTCCGTGGTCCAAATATGGCGATAACAACACTTTCGTGATTGGTGAGCGCCGGACTCAGCAACGGATCGCAGAAACAAAACCGCAGGGAAAAAGCTCCATCGTTCGCTAGCCGTTAGGCTGGCTTAGCGGTGTGCTGTGTCGTCTGGCGGGGAAAGGCAAGCAGGCGATAAGCTCATCGAGTTACTGCCGTAGCCAGGTGAAAACGAAAAAGAACGCCAGTAGAGAGCCCGCAATTACCAGGAACAAAAAAAGGAAGCTGAGCACGCGGATTGTGCGGTAGCGTTCGCGGGAATGCATCCACTCGGCTCGTTTTTGTTCGAGCTCATTTTCCAGCAGTTGATTGAGCCGGTCTGGATTGTCCAATTCTGTCTTGCCTGATGATGGCTGAATCACGCAAACATCTGCTGCAATTCATATGCCGAGTCGCCGAAAACTGATCGCTTACGTCGCGCCAATGGTCCTTTTCGTGGTCTTGCTTTCCATGATCGCGGCGCTAAAAAAAACCGATCATCATTTTTGGCTGAGCTCGTGCGAATATTGGGTTTACCCGCTCCAAACCATTTTGTGCGGCGGTCTGCTCATCTGGTTCCGGCGCGAATACGATTTTCACCGGCCGGCGAGGATCGGGTTCGTCGTTTTTGTGGGCGTAATCGTCTTCATCATTTGGATTTCCCCGGAGCAATTCTTTGGTTTTTCGGCGCGGACTAGTGGCTTTAATCCGGACGTCTTCACTGGACAACCGGCATTATACTGGCCCACCATCGTTTTTCGCCTGCTTCGACTGGTGGTAGTCGTTCCGCTGGTCGAGGAAATCTTCTGGCGCGGCTTTTTGCTACGGTTTTTGATCAACGAAAATTTCGACCGCGTGCCGTTCGGCACATTTTCCTGGATATCGTTTGTCGTTGTGACCGGGCTTTTTGGCTTTTCCCACGCGGCCGAAGACTGGATCGCGGCGCTGATCACCGGCGCGATCTACAATGGCGTTGCGTATCGGACGAAAAGCCTCTTCTCGTGCATTCTGGTTCATGCGATCACGAATCTCCTTCTGGGCGTCTGGATACTGCAAACCAAGCAGTGGGGATTTTGGTAAATCGATGGCACCCGCATTGCTGTTAAAACGGCATGCAGGCCACCTTCTTTCAGAAAGTAATTATCTGTGCATTCGCTGCTCTTTGTGCGGCCGGACTGATCGAGTGGGGCAGGGTCTTCGTTGAGGGTGCAGACGACGCCTTGAACAAAGGCTACAAGCACCACGCGGTCATGGGCGATCATTAGCAGCCGGCCGGCGGAAGATTTTTCGCCTGAATATCTTGCCCGTCTGCTGGATATTGATCTGGCAGAATGAAAATCGGTTTCGCGCAGCTCAACACTACCGTTGGCGATTTACAGGGCAATTTTGAGAAAATCCTTGGTGCCTACGAAAGGCTAACCGCTGCCGGCGCGGAGCTAGTCATCACTCCCGAGCTTGCGATCAGCGGTTATCCGCCACAGGACCTCGTTTTCAAATCGCGTTTCGTCGCGGAAAACCTCGAGCTGGTGGAAAAACTTCATGCGCGCGTAAAACGCGGCGCGCTGGTGGTCGGCTTCGTCGATCGAAACGAGAGCCACGGCAAACCGTTCCACAACGCGGCCGCTTTGCTCGATGCGGGCCAGCCCATCCGCACGACGCACAAGTCGCTGCTGCCGACCTACGATGTTTTCGATGAAGATCGCTATTTCGAGCCCGCGCGCCATGTCGAGCCGTTCTCCGTCCGCGGCACAAAAATCGGCCTGACCATTTGTGAAGATATTTGGACCGAACATTATCTGCCGCGTCCGCTTTACGACGTCGAACCGACCCGAAGTCTGATTGAGCAAGGGGCGGAACTGATCGTTAATCTCAGTGCCTCGCCCTTCAGCTTGCGCAAGCCGGCCGTGCGTTACGAAATGGTCGGCGGGCTGGCGCAGACGTATCGTCGTCCGATCTTTTATTGCAACGCGGTCGGCGGCAACGACCAGCTTGTTTTTGACGGCAACTCGATTGCTTTCAATGCAAGAGGCGAATTGATTGCGCAGCTGCCCGGTTTTCGCGAAGAGGAATCGATCGTCGACAGCGAGGCGACCGGCGGGCGGACATTTCGCGAGAGCCCTATCCCGGAGGAGCTTTTCGCCGCCTTGTCGTTAGGCCTGCGTGATTACGTCCGAAAATGCAATTTCAAATCGGTCGTGCTTGGGCTCAGCGGTGGGATTGACTCGGCCGTGGTCGCGGTCATCGCCGCCGACGCGCTTGGCGCCGAAAACGTGGTTGGCGTTTCGATGCCGAGCCAGTATTCATCGCGCGGCAGCATCGAAGATTCGAAAATGCTGGCCAAAAATCTTGGGATTAAACTTCTCCACCTGCCAATTGCTGAAACGTTCGCCGTCTTCAAAGCGCAATTTAAGGAAATTTTCGGCGGCCTTCCCGAAAACGAGACCGAAGAAAACATGCAACCGCGTTTGCGGGCGATGACGCTGATGGCGCTTTCTAATAAATTCGGCCATCTTGTTTTATCGACCGGCAATAAAAGCGAGCTGGCGGTCGGTTACTGCACTATCTACGGCGACATGGCCGGCGGTCTGGCCGTGATCAGCGATGTGCCGAAAACAATCATCTACCAGCTCGGGCGCTGGATAAATCGGGAACACGAAATCATTCCGACATCGACCATCGAAAAGCCGCCCAGCGCCGAGTTGAAACCGAACCAAAAAGATCAGGACACGCTGCCGCCGTATGAAAGTCTCGATGAAATCCTGCGGCTGTATGTCGAAGAAAATTTGAGTGCGCGCGATATCATTGGGCACGGCTTTGACGAGAAAACCGTTCGCTGGGTGCAACGGCGAGTCGATTTAAACGAATACAAACGCGAACAGGCCGCGCCCGGTTTGAAAGTTACCACCCGCGCGTTCGGTCTTGGCCGCCGCATGCCGATCGCACAAAAGTACGTCGATTAAGAATCAGCAGTGCTTGACTGCACCGTTAGACGAAAAAATGTTCGCCTTTTACCACGAACATTCGTCTAATTTTCGTTAGGTTGAAGCTTTATGGACAGAAGCTATAAGGAAGACATCCCGAAGACGAGAAGGGCACTTGAGAAATTGAAGAAGGAGTTTTCAGGTGTCGCTTCAACAACAGACTGGACGAAACTGCGCATCGAACCGTTGCTGGACCACGTGAAGTCCCTCGACCGATTGCTTCGATCGCCGAAGTTTGCGCGCGAGACTGCGCGATTGAGAAGGGGAGTCGTGATGTTCCACTCCGACCTGGTTTATCTTCGGGAGAACGTTAAAGCGTTGAGGCAGATCGTGGAGGTTGAAAAGAGGTCTCATCGACGCCAGCCGTGACGCGAGCTCTGCTCGATGTAGTCAGGATCTGTCCCGAGTCACGGGAAGAGATTGTAACGGATAATGGCGTAAATTGCCCGGATGCCATCTTGCCAATTCACCTTTTTGCCTTCGAGGTAGGTCCGGCCACGATAGGAAATGCCGACCTCGTAAATGCGGCAGCGCGATTTGGCCAGCTTGGCGGTAATTTCGGGTTCGAATCCGAAACGATTTTCGCGCAGAGTGAAGCTCTTCAATAACGGCGCACGAACGGCTTTGTAGCAAGTCTCCAAATCGGTCAGGTTCAGATTGGTCAGCATGTTGGAGAGCAAAGTCAAAAATCGGTTTCCAATCATGTGCCAAAAATACAGAACTCGATGTGGACGCCCGCCCATGAAGCGTGAACCAAAAACGGCATCGGCATTTCCGGAGAGAATTGGCTCGAGCAAAATCGGATAATCGGCCGGGTCGTATTCGAGATCCGCGTCCTGAATCACGACCACGTCGCCGGTGGCGGCGGCGAATCCGGCGCGCAACGCAGCACCTTTGCCAAAGTTGTGCGGCTGATAGATGATGTGGTCGGCGAGAACAGCGACTTTTTCCTTCAACACCTCAGTCGTCCCGTCACTCGAACCATCATCAACTACGATGATCTCAAGATCTTCGACCGGCGAAGCGCGCACGGCGCGAACGATTTGTTCGATCGTCGAGCGCTCGTTAAAAACCGGAATCACCACGGAAATCCTCATCCGTCCAGAAACTAGACAGGATCAACCCGACTTTTGCGAGACCCGAAATCGAAAAGAGCCTGCAATCCGAAACGATGAAAAGAAGGCCTGCCCCACAGCCAGTCAGAAGCTGAGCTAGATCATGCACCGTGCTGGAATCGAACCAGCAACCCAGTGATTAAGAGTCACTTGCTCTGCCAATTGAGCTAACGGTGCAAATGCCTATTTCATAGGTAAATACGACACAAGTGATACAAATCATGACGAAAAAATGTGTAGCAGATTCGTTCAGGGAAATAATGGTTGTGTCAGCACTTTACTCCAATGAAAGACCCCGAAGTTACTGATCCTCGCTCGCTCCACAATGCGGAAGTTTTATTTGCAGCCTCCGCCGCGGGGGTGTGGCGTTATAGCCTAATTAAACCCAAGGCCTCGGGTGTGGAACGCAAAAACCAGATGCAGATTCCTGCAACCAAAACCAGGCAACCGATGACGCCTGCGATCGCAAAAGGAAACGGTTAGGGGAAGAATGATCGCGAGAATTCCGCAAACGAGAATCACGAAGCTCCAAACGCAGCCGGTAAGACTTCAAAGACGGCTCGCCGAAAAAAGTTTGCGTTCCTTTGTGACTCTGCTATCGCCGGTGGCTTGCGCGGTCCGTACTTTAACGACCGCAAAAGAACAATATGAAAACAAAACTAATGAACCTGGCGGCCGGCATGTCGGCGTTGGTCATCGTGGTCAGTCCGGTTCGCGGAGCAGACAAGCCGAACATCGTTCACATCGTTGCAGACGATCTGGGTTGGAAAGATGTCGGCTTCAATGGTGCCACGGATATTAAGACGCCGAATATCGATAAGCTGGCGGCGACCGGCGCGAAGTTTAGCCAATTCTACGTCCAACCGATGTGCACGCCGACACGGGCGGCGCTAATGACCGGACGTTATCCCTTCCGTTACGGCCTCCAAACTATTGTCATTCCCACCGCCGCGGCCTACGGGCTGGACACAACGGAATGGCTGATGCCTCAATGTCTCAAGGAGGCCGGCTATGCCACGGCGATTATCGGCAAGTGGCATCTCGGCCATGCTGACAAGAAGTATTGGCCTAAGCAGCGCGGCTTTGATTACCAGTACGGTGCCATGATCGGTGAGCTGGATTATTTCACTCACGATGAGCACGGTGTTCTGGATTGGTTTCGCGACAACAAACCTGTGCGAGAGAAAGGTTACACCACCAATCTCATTGGCGATGACGCCGTGAAGTACATTCAGGCGCAGGATCCTAAGAAACCATTCTATCTTTACCTAACGTTTAATGCGCCACACACGCCTTACCAGGCGCCCAAGGAATACGTGGATCGCTACTCAAACATCGCGGACCCAACCCGACGCACTTATGCGGGCATGGTGGATTGTTTGGACGAGAATATCGGCAAAGTGGTCGCCGCGCTCGACAAGAAAGGTCTTCGCGAAAATACGCTGATTCTTTTTCACAGCGATAATGGCGGCACGACGAACAAGATGTTTTCGGGCCAAATGGCTGACGTTTCCAAAATCAACCTGCCTTGTGATAACGGGCCCTATCGTGATGGCAAAGCTTCCCTGTTCGAGGGCGGAACGCGAGTTTGCGCGCTGGCCAACTGGCCGGGGCACGTCAAGGCCGGGACCGTCGACGGGATGGTCCACGCGGTAGATGTGTATCCGACCCTTGCCAAACTCGCTGGCGCGCCAACTACGAAATGCAAACCGCTCGATGGAATGGATGTGTGGGAAACGATCAGCGAGAACAAACCGTCGCCACGAACTGAAATCATATATAATATAGAGCCCTTCCGAGCTGCCATTCGTCAAGGTGATTGGAAACTGATCTGGCGCACGGTGCTCCCCTCCAACGTCGAGCTCTACAACGTCGCCGACGATCCTTACGAAAAGAACAACCTTGCTGGCGCCAATCCTGATAAGGTCGCGGCGATGCAGCAGCGCCTCGAGGTCCTCGCCAAGGAAGCAGCCAAGCCGCTCGCCCTGATTTACATGGCCCAGACTGTCATGAAGGCTAACGTCCCACTCCTGCCTACCGACGAATCGTTCTACGCTGATGATGATGGCGACACGACGCCTCCAAAGATTGGGACTGGACATTGACGGGCTGGCGCTACGCTCGTCGAAGTTTCAAAGACGGATGAGAAAGTTTCTACAAGATACAAGTTGGTGAAATGCTAATCGCGAGTTTCGCCCGCTGTGACGATCGAAGAGCGCCGAACCCCATGGAAACTGCAGGGCGGATTTGATGTAGTTGACCGAACAGGCGATTCTTTGGTACAGCCGTAGGCGGTAGGTCAACACGCGAAGAAGAATCCCAGGGCTGGCAAGAGCGCCGGCGGCTTCAAACCTTGTCCGCCAGGCCCCGGGCCGGGCGGATAGAGGCTAGCGGTCCAGTTATCACTCGATGCTCTGCCTAGCGGCTTCGCCAAACCGTCTAAACAGGCGATGCAGTGAACCGCGAGATAGTATGACATCCCTGCCTTCGTGTTTCGTGGAGAGCTTTGCAGGTCGCTGATCTTGTGTCTCGTTAGACCAATAGGGACGCCCAAATGAAACGTGCAAAATGCCGACTGAATCTAGTGAACCGTAATATCCACCGGCTTGGACGGAATGCCGTTCGCTACGACTTGAAGTGTACTAGCGCCAGTTTCTATGTTGGCCTAGATTGGTGAGGGTAAAGAAGCCCAAGTTGTATTCACCGCCTTCGATTTAACGGCAGTTGGTCGCAGGTCGCCTCCCTACCGGCCGGCTACAGGCCTGGCGGTTACGCTTCGGCCGTCCTTCCGGATGGCCGCTTCATAAAGGTTAGCTTCCGAAGCTGTCGGGTGTGAGCTTCCAGTAACTTTGCCCGTCGTACGCTTGAAAAATGACCGTACCGTCCGTAAGAAGAGCTCCTAACGTAGCGCCGTCCGGCGGCTGATTAGTAAGCGCCTGAAGTGTTTGAGCTCGCATCACGCGAGAAATGACGAGCAGGAGCGCGATCAAAG
>DASPUI010000060.1:0-3404 GCA_035622995.1 Chthoniobacterales bacterium | reverse complement strand
AGCTCCTCGAGCGCAGCGGTATCACCTCCTCCGATCAGGCGCACCAGTCGCACATCTTCCGCGTCTCCGTTCGCCTCCGATGGTTTACCCGACTCAATCTCGGCCATGCGATTCCTTGCTGCAATTAGGCTACGTCCGTTTTAGTTGCGTCCGGCGAATCGCCTGTGCATGATAGAACGTAGTTTTGGCCTCGGCTGCGAATGAATTATACACTGATTCCACGACAACTTAGACGGATCGCAGAAAAAATCGAGGCGCGGCAGCGCGTGACGGATGCCGAAGCGCTCGATTTGTATCGGTCCAACGATCTCAATGCTCTTGGAATCATGGCCAGCGTCGCTCGGGAACAAAAAAACGGAAACTTCGCCAGCTACATCCACAATCGCTATATCAATTACTCCAATATTTGTGTGCTATCGTGTCAGTTCTGTGCTTTCGCAGCCAGGAAGCGTGACCCCCATGCTTTCGAGTACGCCATCGACGAGATAATTAAGACGGTGGCTGATGCGTTGCCGCAGGGGATCACCGAAGTCCACATGGTCGGCGGATTGCATCCCACTCTGAAAAAAGATTGGTACCTTAGACTTTTGAAGCAATTGCGGGCGCTTGACCCCAAAATTCATATCAAGGCTTTTACTGCGATTGAAGTGCGGCATCTGGCCCAACGAGTTTTTCGCCTGCCCATTCGCGATACCCTCGAAGTCTTGCGCGCAAATGGGCTGGGCTCGATCACCGGCGGCGGCGCGGAAATTTTTGACGCCGCGATACGCGATCAGATTTGCCGCGGTAAAGAAACTGCGGCCGAATGGCTGGATGTTCATCGGACATGGCACAAAATGGGCGGCCGCAGCACCTGCACCATGCTCTACGGTCACATCGAGACCCCTGAGCACCGAGTCGATCATTTACGGCAGCTTCGCGGATTGCAGGATGAGACCGGCGGGTTCACCGGATTCGTTCCCTTTGCTTTCGAACCGCAGACCACGATCCTTTCGCACATTAAGCAAGCTTCCGCGACTGAGCAGCTTCGCAATCTGGCGGTCAGCCGCATTTATCTAGATAACGTCGACCATCTCACGGCATATTGGGTCAGTATGGGTTTGCCGCTCGCGCAGGTTGCTCTGAGTTACGGCGTGGACGATCTACACGGCACGATTTTAGAAGAGAAAATATTTCACATGGCCGGCGCAACCACTCCGCAACAACAAACAATCGCCTCGCTCGAGCAGGCCATTCGCGAAACCGGACGCGAACCTGTGCAACGAGATAGTCACTATCACTACATTACTTCGCGAACGGCAACTGGTGCGCGTAATGCCGGCGCGGAAGCGGAGTTGGCCTGCGCCTAACGAGTGCAGGATTCGCTTAGAATCGGCTGCGTTAAATATCTCAACGCGCGGCCGCTGATCGAGGGTTGGCCGGGCCGGGTTATGTTTGATCACCCAGCGAAGCTTTGTCGATGCCTGGCAAATGGAAGCCTCGATGTCGCGCTGGTCTCCAGCTTCGAATTCCTGCGCAACCCGATCTATCGGATCGTCGATCGCATTTCGATCTCGTCCGACGGACCCGTTTACAGTGTAGTCGTCGCGCATACCGGCAAGCTTTCTGATCTTGCGGAAATCGAGCTTGATCCAGCGGCGGAGACTTCCGTCAATCTGTTGCGCTGTTTGCTTAGCGAGTCGGGACTTAGGCCGCGATTTGTTAAAGGAGCGGCAACTTCCCCGATAGAAAACAGAGGTCGTTTGCTTATTGGCGACCAGGCGATCCAATTCCGGCGAGCACATGAATCTGAATTCAAGTTTTGGGATCTGGGCGAACAATGGAAGAGGCTCGCTCAGTTGCCATTCGTGTACGCGCTTTGGCTCGTTAGGCCAGAGGTGAAAAATGCCGAGAAAATCGCGGATCGGCTCAGGTTAATCCGGGATCAAAACCTGCAACAGATCGAACGCTTGATCGCAGAACATGAAAATCCTCCGTTTTGCGACCGCTATTATCGCGAACATTTGCGATTTAATTTCGGAATGGCGGAAAAGGATGGACTTCGACTGTTCGAGAAATTGTGCGGAAAGCATGGGTTGCTGCCAAAGCGGGCGACCAAATTCGACCTGGTGTAGTCCCTTCCAACCGGCTTTCGCCACGGTTTAGACGCCGGCCGATTTGAGGAGCGCACACAGGACTTTGCCGGCATCGAAAATCTCGCAAGCGATTTGCCCGGCGGCAAGCGAGTGCTTTTTGTAGTCGGTGTTGATCATCTTGACCGCTTCGACAGCCTCGCCTAACGACTTGAACGCGAGCAATCCTTTGTCTCCTCCATAGTGCCTGGTAAAGCCGGTTTCCTGCGTAATGACTGGCCGTCCAGCCGCCAAATAACATGCGCTGCGATCGGAAAACCAACCCGTGCTGAGTCGGACGTACTGGTCTTTCGCGACAGTAAACTCGCCTTTTGACCGGCGAATGTAATTTCGGTAAGACCAGTAATCGACGCTCAAATCGTTCGGTGAGCGCAAGCGCCATCCGTTGCGCGCAAATTTTTCCCGTGTCTCGGGTTCTTTCATATTGGTAGCGAGTTCAAATGTTTCACCGCTTTTCTTCGGCGCTTGCACGAAGCGAAGAAACTCGCGTGATTTGCTCCAAAGATATTTTTCACCGCGCCAGGTAATATCTTTGAGCCCGCTGGTCGACCAATTCGCAATTGAAGTAAAAACGGCCGTCGAAGGCGGTCGAACCCGGCTCTTCCAAAAATCGATCACTATCGGTTGCCGCGTCGGAAACCACCTAAACCCATGCAACGGCACCCGAAAGCGTTTGGTTCCGACGTTTTCGCCGAATGTGAACAGCGCGTGATGCCGCTTCAGGTAATCAATTGTCGGCTTTACTCCAAGGTCGATCTTAATTTGCTCAACGCCCGGGTCGCTCTCGACATAGAGAATGCGATTGCTCCTCAACAGGTCGTCATTGAACTCCTGCGTTCCGCAGACATTCAGGATGGCATCGGCTTCCCGATAAAGCCGCCGGATTCGGTTCAAAGACAATCCTACTGTCGGATTCTCCTTAATAAACCGCGCACAGAACGCCCATCGATTCTTGAAATCAAAAGTGCTCGCCAGTCGCGCGAAGAGCTTGGCTGCATAATCGAATTGCTCGTTCACTTCAAATGTGATCGGATTGTAAGGAAGCCGCGCCGAGTCTTCGATGTAGTAAACATCATGTCCGAGACGCTGCAGCCCGACGATGTAATGGATATGCTGCCAGATGACGCCGGCAATTGGGATGGAGCCCATGAAGCCCATCACAACGATTCGCTTGCGTTTCATCGAATCACCGGTTCGAAGGCAATCACTCGAAGCGCTTAATGACGATTGCCGGATTTCCAGCCACCACCGTGTTCGGTTCGACTGACTTCG